>NZ_BAAACX010000010.1:0-2946 GCF_039521865.1 Paenibacillus motobuensis
AATCGGTTTCTATACCTGTAGATAACTAATCGAACAAAATACAACCATTTGGACGAAAAAAAAACGGGAACCCAACGTTTATTTAACGTCAGATTCCCGTCTTCTATCGTATTAATCGATTAAACAAGTTTGAAATCGTTATAGTCTATGTCATCGAATCCGTTCTCGGCTATGAACTTCTCCTCGTCAAACCCAACAAGCTCCAGCGCTTCTCCGACTGTTAAGCTCCGGTTAGTTAAGACCTCGCCTACCAAAATATCTTCGTAATAGATTTTCATCCTCATTCGCTCCCTTGGTTTATATTCGCGCCGTCCCTTGCTGTTGATTTAATATTAACACACCTATACATAATTGTATAGGGGAACAAAATACGAACATATCATCAACTTTACGGAAGCAAATGCCGGATAGTCTCGTATTTCCACTTTTTGTCGTGATCAAATGGCGGCAGCGTTCCGCGTCTCAACCGATCCGCTATAGCCCCGCGAGTAACCCCGAGTGCTTTGGCGAGGTCAGCTTGCGTATATTCGCGCGGCTCAACGTCCTCCGGCTTATATTCGCGGCCTGACGGACTGATTAGCGCATTCCCGGATATTTTCCACCCGCTCCAATCGCCTGTTCCGATCCAGTCGTTATTCATCGATATTCTCCCGCTTTCTTCTTTGATATTCGCGTTGCTGTTCCATTATCTTCTCGTTTATTATCGGTCGTGGTCCGAGCGGGCACTTCCGACCACACGCCGTAATATTTTTACTTCGTAGATTCGCATCGCTAACAATGCGCATGTTTCCGCAATCACATTCACAGAGCCAACGGCTGCCTTGACGTTCTTTTACAACAAGTCGACCGTATCGTGTGCCGATAAAGGCATCGTCATTCACTCGCGCCAAACAACCGCAGGACTTCGTATTACCACTTCGCAAACTTTCCATTTTAACGATGACTTCGTTTCCACAGTCACAGTGGCAAAGGAACCGGCGGTGCTTCCCTTCTTGCGCGACTTCGGACACTACAAAAAGCTTGCCGTAGGTTTCTCCGACAATATCCATCCGCTTCCTTCCGCGACTCTGTTCTAAGAGGGGCTTATGATACTTTTCCTCTGCAGCTTTTCGAGCGGCTGCCGCGCGCTCTTTACTGGCATACTCGCCCAGGTATATTTTCTGCCCTTTTACTCCGATATGTGCGCGGTACCTGCCGCCCTTTACTGGAGATACGCCTTTAATACCGGTGCTACTGTCCGCGCGAAGCTTACTCATCAGAAGCGGCACGAACACACCATTATTACGGAGATTCTTATCGTTGTATTCTTGGAGTTTTGCGCCAATCTCCCGTTTATGGCAGCCGCAGGAAGTCGTTTCGCCGCGCGTTAAATAAACCCCGGCTGTCTCAATGATATTTCCGCAGTCACACCGACACTCCCTCGCGGCCTTTCCGGATTGGTGGTTCGTTGCGGCTCGTTTAATAACCGTAAGTTTTCCGAATCGCTTTCCGGTGAGATTGCGTGTATTCCTTGCCGATGTGCGCTCCCTATTTAGGCAGCCGCAGGATTTCGCCTTTCCAGAGCGCAGTTGAGGCATGGTGATTTCTTTTTCGTTACCGCAGTCACACCGACAGAGAAAAACCCGGACATACCCACGGGGTTCGACCTCTTTAAGTACAGTAAGACGTCCGTAACGTTGCCCTGTAATATCTATTCTTCGCGCCATTTAATACAAGCCCCTTTTGTGTAGTAACTCTATTATATTAGACCTACACTTTATTGTGTAGGAGAACATATGCGATTTCACCCACATTTTTCCGCAAATTATGGTAAAATTTCGGTATACATACGAAAGGGGCTGTCGAAATGACGCGGAAATCACGTTTCATGAAGCCGCTGACTTCCGATATTCACTTTTATACCGCGCAATTGGATCGGAGTCCGGTCGTGGTTTTCATCGCGGGAGAGCTTGTTGGAAGTGGTAAGATCGAGGGGATAACGGAGAATAGCGTGAGGATCGGTGGCGAGCGGTATCTTCGTGAGAATTGTACGTTTAAATATGTGGGATAAGATAGGGAGGAGAATTTGTTGGAAATAAATAACCCGTATGGGACTGCGCAAATATGCCTAAATGGTCATGTAATCGTGGATACTATCGAAGAATATCGTTATGATATGAAAGCCTATTGTGACAAATGTGGGCAGCCCACTATAACAAGCTGCCCTGACTGTAAGAGTTTAATAAGAGGGAACGAAAAGTCAAATGACTGTGGTTATATTATTTTCGACGAATATGAAAAGCCTAGCTTTTGTATAAGTTGTGGCAACCCTTACCCATGGACGACAAGAGGGATCGCTGCCGCGTCGGAGTTAGCTGATTTAGTAGATGAGTTTAGTACTGAGGACAGAGAGCTATTAATTAAGAACTTAGCCGACTTAGCTTCAGAGACTCCTAGAACGAACGTGGCCGCTATTCAGGTGAAAAAAATTCTTCGGAATACAGAACCACATATTAGAACGGCATTTAAGGATACGTTAAGTAGTATTATTAGTGAGCCAATTATCAAACTCATATGGGGTTCCTAAACTATAAACCTCTCAAACACTGGACTCCGCAGCATCCCCGCACGAGTCCAGTTTCGCATCTTCACCTGCGCTCTTATCCGCGGCTCCACGTATACAAAATCACGATCCTCTCCGGTAACTAACTGCTTGACCACGCCATAAAACGCCTTCTTGTGCGTAGGTGTTGCGCCTAACTCGATTATCCCGGCCGGACGTATCCTGCCCTGATCATCCACGACGCCTGCAAGCCACCCGAATTCTTCCTTTTTATATCCCGTGATATAAACATTTGCATGCGACCAGTTAATAACTTTTCGCCAGTTGTCGGATCGGTATCCCGTTTCATAGACGCTATCTTTCCGTTTGCCTACAACACCCTCCATACCGCGAGATTGAATTTG
>NZ_BAAACX010000011.1:0-5251 GCF_039521865.1 Paenibacillus motobuensis
CTCACTTGCTCCGGCCTCTTTCGCCGCGTTAGCATCTGCGTATAAAAGATCGGCCGCCTTATCCCAAACGGAGTGGCCGCTCTGTACATATCCTTTAGCGTTGCGGACCGCTGGACTCTTCGGCACAAACGTATTAACCTTTCCGAACATTCCGTATCCGTAATATTCCGCGACATCATTAATCGACTTGACGCCGACTTTAAATGTGCTGCCGGATTTAAACGAAACAATCGGACTTTCCTTCTCCCTGCCGTTATCCGAGCCTGCCGCGGCTGCTTCTGCGCCCATCTTCGTAAAAATAGACATTCGATCACGTTCCTTTTCCGTTTATTTTCCGGGGATAGAGTGCGCGGGCCCTGCGCACATTCCTACGCCCGCAGCACGATATTGACGCCTACTTTCCGCGAATAATAGTGCCGAACTTGTGCGCTCAGGTTGCGATCCTATAACGCGCAGAAGACTTCGGCTATTCCCGACGACCGGTATAACACCGATCCTTCAACATCAATACCGCGCTGCCGACGTAGGAATCGGCTTGTTTAGACAATCGCAGCGTATCCTTGCGCTAGGAGTGTTAGCTCCCGTTTCTCACGCGAAATTTCTGTGTTAATCTCGCGTATTTGCAGTTCAACGGCGTTCATTCGCGCAGTTAAGGCATTACGTCGCGACTCCGACCGCGATTTAGCGATTGCTAGGCGGAGTTCGACCGCTTCCTGCTCGAGCGGCAGACGTTTCATTAACGCAGCCTGTTCCGCCTTTAAAACTTCGACTTCCTTCCGCTTAACCTCTCGTCCGACTGCGGCTGCCACTAAGGATGTGACAGGCTCCGGAATGCGCGCTTTACAGACGGTGAGAATCACGTCGTCTATTAAATCCGTGATAAAGATAGTGCCGGACTTTGCGAATAGTCGCCCGTATGTGCCATCTTCGGCAAGCGAGTTACAGACGTATTCCGCGTCGGCCATGTGTTGATTCGCCCATTTCAAGGCTTGATTCCGTTCAATACCGAATCGCTCGATTACGCGGCGGAGAGCGTGCGATGACAGTCGCCATTTAAACGTACTCATGCGATCCGCCCGCCTTTCAAGCGAACATAGTCCGCTGGGTCTTCGTAAGATTCGAGCGCGCCATTATATAGGAAGCGAACATCCGCGTTTGGTAGAATGTGAATCTTGCGGAACCTGCGTGAAACTTTTTTCGTAGTCTTGCGTATATCTCTTTCATTACGGGAATTTCCGATCATTTTTATTACCTCCGTTTTATATGAACGTTTTAAGGCATAGTTAAATAAGCGTTGACAATAGGCAAAATTTTGCGTAATATTGAAAACGTGATAGTATACATTGGAAACTTTTAGGTAAAACTATACATAACGCGATACATAACATAATTTGCCGCTTGTTATCTCATTTGACGATTATGTTATAATTGATGTAAGTGAGGACGGCCTTCGTGCCTGAAAGTTCGTCCTCGCTCACATAGAGTTAGACAGCAAGATACTCGGAATAATCCCCGAAACGATTGGAGTCGTATCGGCGAGATAGCCGACGAAGCTTGCGTTTGACGTACTCGTGGTGCATTCCTAGCGCTTTGGAGAGCGCCGTGATGGAAGCGTACTGCGAAAACTGTGATACGATTAAAATCGTTTCACGGTCGACCTGGGTTGGGTCATTTACGAGGAAGTCGATCAGTTGGAGCTGGTCGATTTCCTTTTTGCGTTGTAGGGAGAAGTATTCGTCCTCAACCGTCTCTCCTGTCGTTGGCTCTGACGTTGGAGCGTCTTCTGCCTTGACATCGAGACTTAATTCATAGCGGCGTCTGTGTCGCGTCATTGATTTGACGAAATCCCTACGGGCGTTTTTTAGTGTGATAGAAAGATATCCACCAAAATTAGCCATGGCCGGACGTCTCGACAGTTTTAGTATCGCCGCGTCAAACAACTCGTCCGCATCGTTCTCATCCCCGAGTCTTGTCGCGAGAATCTTACGCTGATTGTCTCTACGAAAGACGTTCGCGGCCTCATCATATAGGGAGCGTAATGCTTCCGAGGATGGCGCGGAATAGTACACCGCCGCTAAACTATTAAGTTTTTCAAAACTCATCTTTTCACCTCTGCTTGTTTGATATATTATTAACGACACCCGAATACGCGCCGCACAGTTTTGTGTTAAAATATTTAATGATATTCTTTCATTGGAGGCGTCCATGAGCTACTCATTGGGACGCTGCCGCCTTAAAGATATCCGACGCGAAATCGGATGGACACAACGGAAACTATCGGATGCAACCGGTATTAAAAAGGATGTCTTATCAAAGTACGAGAATGACACGAATACTATCACGTATATTAACTCGATTATCATAACCGAAACTATCTACGATAAGACCGGCATCCGTTACAGTCCTCGTGACCTATACGAGATTATCCGAAACTAACGTAAAGGCGACTGCAGCGAAGGCGAATCCAGACGGGTTCCCTTCCGGAAAAAGTTGCCGTAGAATCAACTAATGCCATTATACGGCAGAATTGGTCACGCTGCCATCCTTAATATTGGTAGTGACGATACAATTTGCCGCGTTTTACCAATATTCGACAATTGCGCCTCACTAACGTCTTTGTCCCCGCGCGGAACTAGCGATAGATCAATCCGCAGTTTCCCGTCAAACGACGCGACAATCTCGTTCCTCCACACGCGCCCTGCACTATCATTGTCCCTTAGAAGTATTAACTCCTCGACAGGACTCCGCAAGATAAGGTCACGCTTTTTCTCGTTAAACGATGCCCCTCCGGTCGCAATCGCAGGTTGTCCGATAGTCCAAAGATACAACGCATCGATTTCGCTCTCCACGATGCAAACCTTACGGATTCTCCGCTTATACACTATATCAATCCCGTATATCAAATCACGGACTGGAACGCCATTTTTCGCATACCAAAAACGCTTCTTTCGCACTGAGCGGTACTTCACGTTTAACAGTCGTCCCGTAACGTCGACCCACGGAATAGTAACCGCCTGATTAATCGGATCGTATCCAGTCCGGAATAGCGCCTGAACCTCCGGACTTATGCCGCGACTCGTGAGATAATCGGAATCCTGCATCGCGTAAGCGTCTAGCAAAGTGGAATCTAGCGATTTTGGACGAGCCCTGGCCGTTGGCTCTCGAAGTCTTAACGTTATGTATGCGCCAGAGTCTGCGTCCTCTTCTTCCGCTAATATTTGCCGCGCTTCCGCCTCGCTTATGCCGCGCAATATCGCAAGAAGCTGTACGGGACCGCCGCGTCGCCTGTTCGGATCGCTTGCGCCACTATCGACCCAGCATCCGAAATTGGGCGAGTCTGGATCGGTTATGACGCGGAATGATGGGCGGTCATCACCGGGGCGTAGCGGCGAGCTGGCTTCGAGTTTATCGGGATGCCAACGCGGATTGCGCCATGGGTAGCGCTCAATCTCCGAAAAAAGTATTTCTAGCAAATGAAACCCACCTCTCATCGATTGTCCTCTAAAAGCTCCCACCATTCCTCCTCTGAAATCCCCAAAGACTCAATGATTTCGCTTACATAATCCCCGCGGTACTCACTAACTCGTTGCCCGAGCTGATTTTCAAAGCCACCGTCGACTAATCTTAAAGACTCCTCTACGTCCTTCATAGCAGCCTCAATAACGCCTTGAATAAATTCTTGTTTTGACACTTTTAGTTTATTTACTAATATTTCAAGCCGCCTATTTTGGAGATTGGTAAGAGATATAGAGAATCTTACTGTTTTATTTAAGATAGAATCCGGTGTGGTGGGTTTTGATACCATGCTTTCGATCACTTTAGAAAAATTACTATCCTTCATTTAAACACTTCCTTGAATCAATTTTTGGTTCATTTTTATGATACCTCCTTTTGGTTCGTTTGTAAAGAAGGATTTGGAAATTAAAACCCACTCACAAACTGCCCCGCAATCTCCTCGCCCTTCGGAAGCTCCCGCAGCACTCCGTAATCCATTAACGCAATCAACTCGATCACGAATCCCTCGCCGCCGTTACGCCCTTTCTCTACGCCTAGCGCCCCGTTACCATTCGCGGCATCGAACGAGAATAGATTCGTCGCGATTTCGAGAACGGCCTTCGTCGTTTTAACTTGATCGCGTTTCGGCAACTTAACCGCACGATGCTCGCCTTCCTCCGTTTCCTGCCGCTCGGTATGCGCCTGAATCGTATAAATTCCGACGACATCATGCGCGCCGATAATCGTTTCCAAGCGCCTTGCCGCCATTTCCGCAGCGCCGCCCGCAACTTTATTCGCGTTACGCCCGTAGACGTCCGCCAATCCGTAAAACGGATCGATGACCACAACGTCGATGTCCGGACGCATGTGCAACTCACGGTCTAATTCGTCGAGTGTGCGCGTTAAGTTCGCGTCGCCCTTCGCCTGCAGGATGAGCTCACCCGGATAATACTCGTTGATCTTCGCGACCATCTCGAGCATAAACGATTCTAACTCCGCGTCCATCTTTCCGGAAAGTAGCGCTTTATTCGGCAGTCCGACCTCTCCGAGTCCATCCGATTTAACCGCGCCATCCCTTGCGGTCGCGATCGATAGGAGTCGCGAAAGCCACGGATACCATTTAACCTCGTAAGACTTGGCGAGAACCTTCGCACCTTGCCGCAATAACTCGTCCACAAGCACTTCGGAAAGATACGTTTTACCGCGGCCAGACTCCGCCATGATACCGTAGACATCGCCGGAGTAGAGACCGCCGATCTCCTCGTTAAGTGTCTCAAACGGCGTCTTCCATAGCGTATAGGACTTCCCGGCCTTACGTTTGCGGTACTCTTCGATAAATGTAACGCCGAGTTCGCCGAGGCCCTGTCCGATATCCTTCCGAACCTCTGCCTTGCCGCGGATAGACTCGCCGAGCCCAACGAGGTACGCGCCGAAATCGACCGCAGACATTTCCGCGAACTTCTCGGCAAACTCTGACGGAATGCGGCGCCCGTTGTCGTCCGTGTAACCGTTAACTTTACGTAGCACCTCTCGTTTGGCCGCGGTCGCCTTTAGTTCTCCGGCCAGGTATTCGAAGCTGTCGGACACGCCCGGTATATACGTGATATCCGGACATTCCGCGGCAAGGGTCGTGTATGATGGTGCGCGTCCTCCGTTTTCCGCCGCGTACTTCGTGATGAAATCGTATGCTTGGCGCTCGCCTGACGTTTCAAAATCCATACGGGCGATACCATACTTAGTTAGCGCGGAAATATCT
>NZ_BAAACX010000012.1:0-87127 GCF_039521865.1 Paenibacillus motobuensis
GGCCTGAGGTGGAAGTGCAGCAATGTATGGAGCTGACAGGTACTAATCGGTCGAGGGCTTATCCACAAATCTTAAAATGCAAATGAAGTTTCGTATCCAGTTTTCAGGTGATCAAGCCTGATAGTTAATGTTCCCTGATAGCTCAGTTGGTAGAGCACTCGACTGTTAATCGAGTTGTCACAGGTTCGAGTCCTGTTCGGGGAGCCATTATGGAGAGGTGTCCGAGTTGGCCGAAGGAGCACGATTGGAAATCGTGTAGGCGTCACAAGCGTCTCGAGGGTTCGAATCCCTCTCTCTCCGCCATAATTGTCTTACATGTTATACTATATTGCATGGCCCGTTGGTCAAGGGGTTAAGACACCTCCCTTTCACGGAGGTAACAGGGGTTCGAATCCCCTACGGGTCACCATGTATGGAGGCTTAGCTCAGCTGGGAGAGCATCTGCCTTACAAGCAGAGGGTCAGCGGTTCGATCCCGTTAGCCTCCACCATACAATTGACGCGGGGTGGAGCAGTCCGGTAGCTCGTCGGGCTCATAACCCGAAGGTCGTAGGTTCAAATCCTGCCCCCGCAATTGGTTTCAATCTCATAGTGTGGAGCCGTGGTGTAGAGGCCTAACATGCCTGCCTGTCACGCAGGAGACCGCGGGTTCGAATCCCGTCGGCTCCGCCATTATTCCTAACGGAATAAGAGTATTGATTTATCAATAAAATATGATATAATTTTTATTACTGTCATTATTATATGGCTCGGTAGCTCAGTCGGTAGAGCAGAGGACTGAAAATCCTCGTGTCGGCGGTTCGATTCCGTCCCGAGCCACCATAATATGAATAATGACAAAGCGCCGGTGTAGCTCAATTGGTAGAGCAACTGACTTGTAATCAGTAGGTTGGGGGTTCAAGTCCTCTCGCCGGCACCACATGGAGGCTTAGCGAAGTGGCCAAACGCAGCAGACTGTAAATCTGTTCTCGTACGAGTTCGGTGGTTCGAATCCATCAGCCTCCACCAGTTTTATAGGGGCATAGTTTAAAGGTAGAACAAAGGTCTCCAAAACCTTTGGTGTGGGTTCAATTCCTGCTGCCCCTGCCATTTTTTAAAAAGAAAAGAATATTTATTATGGCGGTCGTGGCGAAGGGGTTAACGCACCGGATTGTGGCTCCGGCACTCGTGGGTTCAAGTCCCATCGATCGCCCCATTTAATTTTAAAATGAGTATTATTGGGGATTAGCCAAGCGGTAAGGCAACGGACTTTGACTCCGTCACTCATAGGTTCGAATCCTATATCCCCAGTATTTATATGCGGACGTGGCTCAGCGGTAGAGCATCGCCTTGCCAAGGCGAGGGTCGCGGGTTCGATTCCCGTCGTCCGCTCCATCTATTTCATGGCGCCATAGCCAAGTGGTAAGGCACAGCTCTGCAAAAGCTTTATCCCCAGTTCAAATCTGGGTGGCGCCTCCATTTAAATTTTGCGGGAGTGGCGGAATCGGCAGACGCACAGGACTTAAAATCCTGCGGTAGGTGACTATCGTACCAGTTCAAGTCTGGTCTTCCGCATTGTTTGAACTCATGCGCCCTTAGCTCAGCTGGATAGAGCGTTTGACTACGAATCAAAAGGTCAGGAGTTCGAATCTCTTAGGGCGCGCCATATAACTAAACATTTGATTATGCCGGTGTGGCGGAATTGGCAGACGCGCGCGACTCAAAATCGTGAGGGAAACCGTGGGGGTTCGAGTCCCTTCACCGGCATCACACAGACGGGTTTATAAAATTGCTTAAGGGCAGTTTTATAAACCCGTTTTTGTTCTACTTATAAATAAGCACTACAAAAATACTCCCGAAAGCATACCGTTGACTTGGATGCTTCCGGGAGCTACTTGTATGATGAAGAAAGTTACAGCTGAATCCGATATAAGCTAGCTTCTCGCTCGCTGATCCATCCGATAGGTCTTCACAGCCGGAGGGGTATAGTTTGCGAATTGATCCAGAATACCACTTGGGGTAGTGTCTGTAATGACCATGGAGCGATAGTTGTCGTGCATGAATCTCTCTTGGGTCATATGATCGAACAGAGCGATCAGGGAGTCATAATAGTGATTGATGTTTAGAAGCCCGCATGGCTTATGGTGCAATGCTAATTGCCCCCAGGTTAGGATCTCGAAGTATTCCTCCATCGTTCCGGGACCCCCTGGCAGGGCGATAAAGCCGTCAGCCAGTTCAGCCATCTTTGCCTTTCTCTCGTGCATGGAATCCACGATGATCAGCTCTGATAGAGTTGTATGGGCGATCTCACGGTCCTGCAAGAAGCTTGGTAGAACTCCTATCGCATGTCCGCCTCTCTCAAGGACAGAGCTGGCTACTTCACCCATGAGTCCGACGCTTGCGCCGCCGTAAATCAGTGCAATGCCGCGTTCGGCTAGTTCATAACCTAACGCCCGTGCCCCCTCTTGATATACCGGGGATGCTCCAATACTGGAGCCGCAATATACTGCTATACTTTTCATAGTTCAGCTTTCTCTCCTTCACTTGAATATCTGCCTTTTAATTTGGCTTGATGGGATAGAAATATTTCTTCCAGAGAGATGTCGTATCTGTTTGCAATAATCATCAAATTTCCGAGCACATCTCCTAATTCCTCGATCAGTTCCTGTCTGTTCTCTTCAAATGTGCCCTCGATCTCATCCGGCCGGTCTCTGCCGATCTCTAATGCCCGAATGGCTCTTGCCACCTCACCGGTCTCCTCTGCAAGGAAGCCGATGCGTACGAAGATGTCCAGATCAGACCAGCCTCTGTCCTTATAATGCTGCTTCACCCATTGTTGAAATTCAGTTATATCCAATTCAGAACCTCCAAGACTGACATTCGGAACGAATGTTCCCTTTTTAGTATATCTTATTATTACTTCGAATTGGAAGCAATAAATGATTACAAGGGGTAGAGAAAGGGGTCACTGGATAATACGATGAATATGAAGCAAATATGCCTTTCGATTCAGCGGATTAGGGCGGCTTCTACATTTTTCCGGGGGTGCACCGGCAATGGGATAATACTCTCCCGGCTTAGTGGAGAGAAAGCCTTCTCCTCCTGTAAAAGAATACAGCACCTGCTTCAACGAATCAGTATTACGAACCGGAAGGGCTCCCTGGAGGCTATATCCGTTTGGCTCAGAGGTTGGATCGGAAAATGTGGCCTGCAGCATAGTTAAATAATATAGGGCCTTATTCAAGCTGGATTCCGGAATACGTAGAAAATAGCTGTGGTAAGGCTCGTAAACCAGAGTACTTGCTTCATGAAGCGCCTTCATCAGGACTAGAGGCACGAGATTGCGAAAATCGCCAGCAGTCGTCACCGGACTGGAATAACCCGTGTGTGTCAGCGTGACGATCAAATCTCTTACTTCCCATCCAAGCAGTCCTTCACGAAGTGTATCTTCAACACTTTCTTTAATCGCCCTTTGAAAAGGCAAGGGCAGTGAGCCGAGCTCCACTTCCAGACGATATTGCAGTCCTGAGCTGACTGCCCCAGGCTCAATTCGGAAGCCTACTGTGGCATAGAATGGGTTGCCTGCTTCGCCCATAAATTCGACCGCGAACCCGCTGGATACGGGCCTTTCAATGCAGATGACTTCGGGATTGGAGAAATCCGCTTCAAGGCCAAATTGATTTTTTAAAGTTTCTTCAATGACTTCTTTCTGAATGTCCCCGAAAATTTTGATGCTCATTTCATGATTTGCAGGGTTCTGTGCATATTGAATGAAAGGATCTTCAGCATTCAGTTCCGCTAATGCCTCATGAAGGCGGTGAGTATCCTCGATTTGCCGAGCGGCAATCTGAATACGGATTGGTGGTTCCTGGAAAGCCATCACCTTCATACGTTCGGAGCGCTGTCCGAGAATATCGCCGATCCGTAAATCTGTACCGAACAGCACAGCTATGTCCCCACTGCTCACGCAGGAGGCTGAAGTTCTTCCACCGAGCTCCAAAGTTTCAAGCTTCTTGATTTTAAAACCGAATTTCTCGTCTGCATCTGCCCGAACAACGACAATTTCACTGCGAATAGTCAGGCAGCCTTCATAGACCCTGATGTAAGCGAGTCTCTCACCAGCAACGCTCTTTCCCACTTTGAAAACGATAGCAGATAGAGGAGCTTCATCACGGTGAAGGTTGATCGGGAAAAATTGACGCAAATACTCCAATAATCGGTCAACGCCGATCCCAAGAGCGGCCGATCCCGCAAGCACGGGGAAGATCTTGGCTGTTCGGGTCTGCACGCACAATTCTGTAAACAGCTCAACGTCCTGAATCATTACATTCTCGATATAGTCGGATAACAGACGCTCATTATGGTTCGACAAGCGCTCCACCCATACATCTGTCACTAACTGGCGATCTCTTATTGCAACGTCAGGGCTGCCTTCATTGCTGATTTCTGTTAGCTCAATAACTGCATCCGTAAGCGAAAGCTTGATTTCTTCTATAACTTTGCCGTAATTTGCACCGGTTCGATCGATTTTATTAATGAACAGAATCGCCGGGATTTTCAGCTCCGTCAATGTGTTCATCAGTACTTTGGTTTGCGACTGAACTCCCTCCACAGCGGAGATGACGAGAATTACTCCGTCCAGGACACTGAGGGAATGCTCTACCTCTGATATGAAATCGGCATGACCTGGTGTATCAATCAGGTTGACCTTCACGTCTCCGATCCAGAAGGATACCGCAGAGGCTTTAATCGTGATTCCTCTTTTCCGTTCCAATTCCAAGGAATCCGTTACTGTATTGCCTTTATCTACAGAGCCAACGGCATTGATAATACCTGTCTCAAGTAGAATTCGTTCCGTTAAAGTTGTTTTTCCAGCGTCAACATGGGCAAGTACCCCTATATTTATCGTTTTCATTATATAACCTCACTATTTTGTTCATTAGATGGAATGTTCCTTTCGTCATATCGTTTTTGAATTGCCGCATGTATAACGCCTCCATTTATTTAAGTTGAATTTAGTGTAGCATCATTTATGACTTTTTAACTGAACAATATGTAAATTTATGTAAATTATGAATGGAAACTTTAGTTATAGTTGTTTTCGGAATGTAAGAACTCGTAGAATAAGGAGAAATAGAACTTAGAGGAAGGCAGTGGACGGATTGATAATCAGCGCCAGCAGAAGGACGGATATTCCCGCTTTTTTTGGAGATTGGTTCATGAAGAGGATAGAACAAGGCTATTTCTACAGGGTGAATCCGTTCAATACAAAGCAGGTCAGCGGTTTTAGCCTGAAGCCGGAGGACGTGGATATGATCGTGTTTTGGACGAAAAATCCGCGGCCTTTTTTGAATCATCTGTCTGCATTAGATGACAAGGGTTATAGTTATTACTTTCAATTCACGTTAAATGACTATCCGTCCGAATTTGAGCCAAATCTTCCGGCGCTGGACAACAGGGTGGAGGTATTCAAAAGACTAAGCCAACAAATCGGTTCGAATCGGGTAATATGGCGCTACGATCCAATCATTATCAGCAGCCTGACGCCAGTAGAGTATCATTTACAGCGGATTGAGGCTTTGGCACAGCGACTGAACTCATACACCCATCGGCTAGTAATCAGCTTCATGGATTTCTATGGGAAGACAGAGAATAAAATTAAGAAGCAGCCAGGCCTAAATGATGTTTCTTTCACAGATATAACGAAACCGGAATATAAAGAGCAGCTTGAAGGGATGGCACAGCAGCTAAGCCGTATTGGTCATGCCAACGGAATGCAGGTCGAGACCTGCGCTGAGGCTGTAGAGCTAGCTCATTGCGGGATTCAGCATGGGAGTTGTATAGATGGGGAATTGATCTCTAGGCTGCTTGGTAGAGATATTCAGGCCACGAAGGACAAAAATCAGCGGGGAGCCTGTCAATGTGTCGAATCGGTAGACGTTGGGGCATACAACACCTGCAAATTTAACTGTATGTACTGCTACGCTGTGCAAAGCGAACAAGCGGTGAATAAGACGTTGAAGCATCATGATCCCGACAGTCCGTCCCTAATCTATCAGTATGATCAAGAGATCGATATAAGGAAATCGTAATTCGATACTTCCTTCAAGGCTACTTGTCAAGTGTCCAGCATCACCGTACAAATTTTTTCATTATGTTATACTCTCTGGGCATATTTCGATAACAGTTGGTTTGGCCCCTTAGCAGGAGGGTATTTACAAAAAATTGTATGAAGGATGAACTAAATGCTAGTAATTAAGCGAGATGGTTCAGAGGTTGCGTTCAATCAGCAGAAAATTATAGATGCGATTTGCGCAGCCATGAACAGTACGGAGAAGAAAGTAGATTTGGAGCTTGCTCATAAATTAGCGGACAAGGTGATGCACAAGATCTCCAAACTCGATAAAGTAGACATTGAGCATATCCAGGATGAAGTTCAATCTGCACTTATGAATAGTAGAAGAAAAGACGTCGCCGAGGCCTATATCGGCTATCGTGAGGTCAGAACCTTGAAGCGGCGCGAGCGCAGCAGCCTGGATCGGAAGGTACTCGGACTGCTCGAGCTGACGAATGAAGAGGTGCTGAAGGAAAATTCCAATAAAGACGGGGCGACGATTCCAACACAACGCGATTTGTTGGCCGGAATAATGGCTAAGGACTTCGCTCAGACCTATATGATTCCTAAACGCGTGGTTGAGGCTCATAATAGCGGTGATTTGCATTTTCACGATCAGGACTACAGCCCATATTTTCCAATCTATAATTGTATGTTGATCGATCTGAAGGGGATGCTCGAGAATGGCTTCAAGCTCGGCAATGCTCAGATAGAGACACCGAAATCGATTACCACGGCGACTGCAATTACTGCGCAGATTATTGCCCAGGTAGCCAGCCACATCTATGGTGGGAATACGATCAATGAAATCGATAAAATTCTGGCGCCCTATGTCCTGGAATCATTCAAGAAGCATTATCACAGGGGCTTGGAATGGCTGTATATGCTGGAGGAGTCCGAGATCAATGAGCTTGATATCTCTTGGGAGAATGAAAAATTGCACGAGAAATATCCTCGTTGCTTGGACTATGCGAAGAAGCTGACGGAGAAAGAGACCTTCGACGCCTTCCAATCTCTTGAATATGAGATTAATACGCTCGTGAGCGCTAATGGGCAGACCCCTTTCAGCACGTTTGGCTTTGGCCGCGGCTTGTCTTGGGCTGAGCGTCAGATTCAGATATCTATACTGCAGAACCGAATCCGCGGTCTGGGCAGGGACGGGAAGACGGCTATTTTCCCGAAGCTGATCTTTGCTATCGAGGATGGCGTTAATTTGAAGCCAAACGATCCTAACTACGATATTAAGCAGTTGGCCTTGAAATGCAGCACGCTGCGCATGTATCCGGATATTATATCTGTTCCAAAGGTGAAGGAGATTACGGGTTCTTTCAAATTTCCAATGGGCTGTCGTTCTTTCCTGGGGGTATATGAGGAGAATGGAGAGCTACTGCATGATGGACGTTTCAATATGGGGGTTGTGACCGCTAATCTACCTCGTATTGCTATTCGTGCGCAAGGTTCGGAGGGGAAATTCTATCGGCTTCTGGACGAGCTGCTGGAGGATTGTAAAGAAGGGCTGCTCTATCGGATTGAGCGGCTAAAAGGGGTAAAGGCCAAGGTGGCTCCGATTCTGTACATGGAGGGAGCGGCGGGCAGCCGGCTTCAGGCAGAAGATACGATCGATCACCTGCTGGAGAATGGCCGGGCTAGCATTTCGCTTGGTTATATCGGTATTCATGAGACGATGATGGCCCTATACGGCAAATCCATATTTGAAGATGAAGTGCTCCGGGCCAAAGGTTTGGAGATCGTCAAATATTTAAGTCGTAAGACAGCGGAGTGGAAGGAAGAGACGGGGTACGGCTTCAGCTTGTATTCAACCCCTGCGGAATCCTTGTGCTATCGCTTCTGCAAGCTGGATGAGGAGAAATTCGGCGTAATTCCTGGCGTAACGGATAAAGGGTATTACACGAATTCCTTCCATCTTGACGTAAATAAGAAAGTGACTCCGTTCGAGAAGATTGAATTCGAGAAGGTGTATCCGCAGCATGCGAACGGTGGCTTTATCACCTATTGCGAGTTCGACTCCTTGGTGAATAATTCTGAAGCACTGGAGGCCGTATGGGATTACGCCTATGAAAGAGTACCTTATTTCGGGACCAACACACCGACGGACAAATGTCTGGAATGCGGCTATGAGGGGGAGTTCGAGGCGACTAACAGCGGATTCCAATGTCCGAACTGCGGCAATAGCAACCCGAAAACTTCATCCGTCATCCGGCGCTGCTGCGGTTATTTATCGGAGCCAAGCCAACGTCCGTTCAACGCCGGTAAACAGAAGGAAGTTCTGTCCCGTGTTAAGCATATGTGATGCCTATGTATATTGCTGATTATAAGAAGTTTGATGTCATCAATGGAAAAGGGCTGCGCCATTCGCTGTTTACTTCGGGATGTACGCATCACTGTAAGGGCTGCTTCAATGCGGCTACCTGGAATTTCAACTACGGGACGCCTTATACCAAGGAACTGGAGGATCGGATCATCGCCGATTTGAATATGACGGATGTGAAGATAGCGGGGCTATCCATATTAGGAGGCGAGCCCTTTCAGAATGTGGAAGTTCTGTCCCCGTTAATCTCAAGGGTCCGTAGTGAATGCCCCGGGAAGGATATTTGGATCTGGTCCGGATATACCTTTGAGGAGATTGTTGCGGATGCCCATAAGCTGAAGCTGCTCTCAAACTGCGATGTTCTGATCGACGGCAAATTTATGCTGGAAGAACGAAATTTGAAGCTGAAGTGGCGTGGTTCAAACAATCAGCGAGTCATTCATATCCAGGAAAGCCTGAGGGCAGGGCAAGCTATTTCATATGAATAATAAAGAGAAGCCGCTCTTTCCGTTATCATTGGAAAAAGCGGCTTCTTAATTAGCTTTTGATCGTGATTTCACTATGTGGATCGCAATTTTTAACAATGGATTTGAGACGGCTGAGCTCCCAGCGATGGCATTTGCAATGGAGTAGAGCATCCTGACTTGAGGACGATTCCTCATAGCTGGATTCACGGTTCAAATAAAGAGCGATCTCTTGCTGAATTTCTTCACTTTTACGACTGCTGATTATTACAGAGACATGGAGTCTTATACCACGAAGCGATAGTTTGACCGATTCAAAGACAAAGATATAAGCGATAACTGAATGCGTTGCCTGTTCAAAGCCAAGCAGCCAAATGGCACTGACGAATATAAGGCAGTTGAACAACCAGATCATTGCATCTGTGGATAGTGGCAATCTGCAGTGCAGCCAATCGAATAGCTTCTCCGATGCATCCAGAGCCCCGCCGAAGCGAACGGCGAGACCAACCCCAAAGCCTAATGATAATCCTCCGGCGAGTGCAGCCGGAACCGGATTACTGGTAAGCGCCGGGAAGGGATGGAGCATAAATGATCCGAGCGATAGTACAAGCAGTCCCAGGATGGATAGAGATGTGAAGCCGCCGATTCGCTTCCAGCGCTGCAACATCAGCAGCGGCAGATTAAGCAGAAATAAGAACAGGCCAAGCCTCATCTCTGTATAAAAGGCGAGTAATGCCGATAGTCCGGTCATCCCGCCTACGATGATTCCGTGTGGCATCAGGAACAGCTCCAGGCCGATAGAAGCGAGTAACGCTCCGGCAATGACACCCAATACCCTTGTAAGCCGGGAGTTGGGAACTTTAGCGTGAAGCTGCCGCTTCACGGGAGAGAATAACGTGAATTTGCCGTTCAAGTTCATTTCCCCTTTCCAAACCGTATTGCCTGGCGGGATAGTTATAAGATACTATCCGAAAAGCAGCGGTTTAGGAAGGACGGTTCTCTTCCTGAAGTATGCTTTGTTAGACCAGGCGTTTGTGATAGGGTACATCAATCGTACTGGAGGAACGTCATCAGTAAATAATCGATTTGCCGGATTAAATCAGGCTGGCGGTAGTGCTAAGAGTCTGCGCCAACCTGACTTCAAATCCGATGTGCTCTAAATCAAGAAATTCCACTCAATAATATCTGTCTAATCTGTTGCTGATGAAGACGCTCGCCAAGAACGACTACCAATGCATCCGAAGTAAGTAGTAAATCCGGTCCTGGATTGATGTGTTTGGAATGGTTCTTCTCAATTACCGCGATAATGGTAGCTCCGGAGCGCTGGCGAATGCGCAGGTCACCGATCGTCTTGCCGATCGCTTTATATTGAGGATCAAGTCTGTACCACTCAATAATAAGATCACCAAGAGCAACTTCGATATTTTCGAGAGCAGTCGGTTTATAGGTTATTCCGCCAATAATAGCTGATACATATCTTGCCTCATCATCGTTAAGTGTAACCAGCGAGTTGATCTCGTCATGGTCATCTCTGTCATAATGGAACACTTCACGTCTGCCGTCATCATGAATAATAATGGCAAGCTTATCACCGCTTTTGGTTTCGACTACGAATTTTTTACCGATTCCTGGCAAATCCGTTTCTTTGAGATTCATTTTACTTCAGGCCTCCAGTTATAAAAATGACAAATAAGGAAAAGCATATAGCAATAAATCCCTCCGAAATTGTTACAGGCAACAAATCGACAAGGATTCTTGTGCTTAAGTCACAAACTTGCTGGTAAATTTTATAGGTGTTAAAAGGGTGCGCTTGAGGCGCAGAGAGAAAAGCGGTCGAAAGGAACCTCTAGGTGTGGTCAGCAAATAATATGCCGTAATTGACAGTACCCAGAGAAATTGAACAAATGCTTTCTCGAGGGGAAGTTTATTCGGAAAAAAAGTGCTAGCTCTTACAAAATGTCGGGTAGGATGGTTCGTCTTATAAATATGCTTATAGACCGACTTTTGATGCTCCCCCTGTTCGGGGGCTGTTTCTCCCGAGTAATTAATAAGAGAGACAGACATGACTAAGGCGAGACTGAGAATAATAAGAAAAATGATTGCGACATTTCCTCTATTGCTCGTCGTCACGGCTGCCCCCCCCTTTTGATAGCTAGGTACTTTAAAGATAGCATAAAACGCCTGATATCACAAAAGAAAAGAGTCGCTAAAAATACCTCAGCAGGATGTAAACGCTGGATATCACGATTGACAGCAGCATGAACGGAAAACCGTATTTCAAGAACTTCATAAAGCTGATGGGCTCGTGCTCTTTTGCTGACATTCCGGCTGCGATCAAGTTAGCGCTGGCCCCGATTAATGAGCCGTTGCCGCCAAGGCATGCCCCGAGCGAAAGACTCCACCATAATGGCTCAAGATTAGAAATCCCCATGTTGCCCATATCCTGAATCATCGGGATCATCGTAGCTACAAAAGGAATATTGTCGAGAAAAGCGGAAGCGATCGCGCTGAGCCACAGAATTAACATAGAGCTAAGCAGCGGATCTCCGCCCGTCAGATTTACGGTACGCTCAGCAAGCAGCTTGATGGTTCCCGTTTCAACCAACCCACCAACAAGTATAAATAACCCAATAAAGAAGAAGATCGTCGGCCATTCCACGGACTGGAACGCTCTCTCCATGACCTGTTCTCCAGTTAGAAGGAGGAGAAGGAAAGCACCAGTTAAGGCTACCGTCGCTGATTCAAGATGCAAGCTCTGGTGTAAGAAGAAACCTAATAAGGTTATGCCTAGGATGATCAGCGATTTAATCATGAGCTTGGAATCCGTAATTAGGCCGTCCAGCTTCATATTCATGATGACTTTGCGGTTCTCCTCAGAGGTCGTCATGCCTTTCTTGAAAATGACAGTAATTAATGGAATCGTAGCGGCCATGATAAAGATGACTATCGGCGCAAGGTTCGTTATGAACGAAATAAACGTCAAATCTTTGGCGGCGCTTCCGATCATAATATTAGGTGGATCACCAATTAAGGTCGCAGTACCCCCGATATTGGATGCAATAATCATCGAGAATACATAAGGGAACGCCTTGATCTCAAGCTTGCGGGTAATACTGAAAGCGATAGGTACCATAAGAATAATGGTCGTTACATTATCAAGAAATGCAGAACCTACAGCTGTAATTATCATAAGTAAGCACAGAATCATTACAGGCTTGCCCTTAGCCTTCTTCGCCGTCCAAATACCTATATAATTGAAAAGCCCTGTCTCGGCCATCGTATTGACGATAATCATCATGCCGATCAACAGCCCCAGTGTATTGAAATCGATGTGATGAATCGCCATATCCTGATTGATAATGCCGAGAATGAGCATGAGTGCGGCACCGATCATGGCGATCACGGTACGGTGAACCTTCTCAGAAATGATGAGCGCATAGGTGAGCAAGAATATACCAATGGCCCATATTGCTTGATGTTCCATATTTTCCTCCAAACGATGACAGATAGGATTGCCGTTATTTTTCCACGTGAAGGCTACATTATCCAGAGAATGGATTTCAAGGACAAAAAAGAGCCCGCAACATGGCAGGCTCCTCCGTTAACTGTCGTCTTAAGTTGTATTAAATCTGTTGTGCAAATTGCACTGCTGTATATTTTATTATAAATGGTTTTGAATGTAAATATGGAGTTTCAAATCCCGATCGATATCGAGTCCGCTTTTAGGTATACCTCGTGATCAAAAGCGAGCTTTTTGAACTACCTCTCTAAGGTCTGACTGTGTCCCCGACTTAGGTCTAGTATAAAGAACCGTCCTCGGTCCGTTTTGAGAAAGCTTGATTCCACCTACAATATAGACATAAGGTTAATCAACTTGAAAGGCGGTGAATATGAAATGAGAACCAACCGGTCAAATGGTTTTGCGGTAATACTTATTGCTCTGGGCGCTCTGATCCTGCTCGGCAAGTTGTCTCCGCTTCTGGGAAGTGTACTTGGCGGCTTGTTCGGAATATTGTTCGCAGTTGCGATGATTGCACTAGGGTATTATGGAATCCGCCGTGGAAATGCATTTTTTGGATGGATCGTCTTGTTCTTCGGGATCCTGTCCTTGATCTCTAAATTAGCCTGGTTGATCGTACCGGCAATCGGTATCGGTATTATCATCTACGGTGTCTCCTTACTTAGAGGGAACCATGGATATTGATATGAATAACGAATTTACTTACGAACGAATTACCGATCGTATAGGAGGGATGGAAAGCCATGAGCGTGTTTCGTAGAGTGCGGGATATTACATTAGCGAATTTAAATGAATGGTTGGAGGAGTCACAGGATCCGGTCAGATTGATCGATCAGTTTCTGATTGAGACTCGCCAAGAGATAGCTGAGGCAGAGAAATTACATTATCAATATGCGGGCCACACCAAACAGTTAAAGCAGCAGGTTGATCAAGCTAAAGTGATGCGCGATAAACGTGAAGAACAAGCACTGCTTGCTCTCAAGGCTGAAGAGGAACATCTGGCTAAGCTCGCCCTGCAGGAGAAGATGCTGTATGAAGAGAAAATTGCCCAGTACGCCGACCTTTATGAACAAAGCCGGCAGTCACTGCAAGATCTTGAGAGTCAGTTGAATGAATTAAAGACCGAATATCAGGTAGTCTATAGCAAGAGACAATATTATTTTGCAAGAATGGAAACACTTCGCTTGCAGCAGCGCATGAATCAGCGGATGAATGGCTTTGGAACACAGGATGTGCCCAAAATGTTCAATCGTCTGGAGGATCGGGTGTCCGATATGGAATGGGAAGCCCGCAGCCTTCGTGAACTCCGCAAGACAGGACAAGATTTCGTAGGTCAAGCGAACTCTACGCTAGATGAAGAGCTCTCTCGTCTGAAGCAGAAGCTGCAAGACAAGGGAGAGGAGTGAGACGTATGGATAGATTGTACCGCTCAAGACGTGACAGATGGTTCACCGGTCTGCTTGGCGGATTAGGTGAGAAATTTGGAATAAGTCCTGCTTTACTTAGAGTAATAACGATCTTCAGTGTATTCTTTACGGGCGGGACGACGATCATGATCTATCTGATTGCTTCCCTAGTCATATCCAAAGAACCTTATATCCCTCATGACCCGTATTTTAACGGCGGGTGGCAGAATCGCGGTGGTTACGGCAACGGCGGCTTTGGTGGTCCTGGTGGAGGAGCACCAGGCGGTCCAGGAGGATTTGGAAGCAACTTTGGCGGGAATGGCCGGCCTAACGGCGGCAATTTCTATAACGGTCCATCAGGACAATTCGGCGGTCCAGGAGTTAACTCCGCTAACCGCGGGAATTCGGACCTGGACTCCATGATGGAAGACATTGAGATGAAGGCAATGAAAAAAGAAATCGAGGAGCTTCGCAAGAAGGTCTCCAAATACGAGAAGGGAGATTTATAAAATGGGAGTTTTTAAAAGAATTAAGGATATCACAAAGGCGTCGGTTAACGATATGCTCGATAAGGTGGAAGATCCAATTGTCATGCTGAATCAATACTTGCGTGACATGGAGAAGGAAATCCGTGATGCTGAGGTGACAGTTGCTAAGCAAATGGCGGATGAACGCAGAATGAAACAGCGCTTGGAAGAAGCTGTACGCATCTCTGCACAGAGAGAAGCTCAAGCGGAAGCTGCTCTGAAGAATGGTCAAGAGGAAGTTGCCCGCAGATTGCTGGAAGAGAAGCTCCACTATGATCAGAAGCAAGCTGAATTCAGCCAACTGCATACCAGTTCTGAAGCTCATGCTGCTGAATTGAAAGAACAGCTTCATGAAATGAAGGATGAGTTCTACAAGCTGCGCAACAAACGCAATGAGCTTGTAAGCCGTGCACAAATGGCTAAAGCAAGAAAGCAAATGTCGCAGGCCAGCAGTTTGCATTCGATCGACAGCGGCAGCGCATCGCTTGGTTTCCAACGCATGGAAGAGAAGATCATGCAGTTGGAAGCAGAAGCTGAAGTAGCAGGTGTAGTATACCGCAGAGATCCATCCTCGACTTATGTGAATCCTGCGGATGCAGAGAAGCAATTGAAAGTAGATGCTCAATTGGAAGCCTTGAAGGCTAAACTCAACACAACCCCAGCGGGTAAAGAGAGCGCAGAATAATAGCTACAAGTCTTATGGACAATATGTTATGCTAGACGTGGTGAAGCCATACGGTAGAATATACCTATGGCTTTTCCAACTCTTAGAACGGCAGGAGGTGCGACATGGATAAGCGAAAAAGACTCTTAGCCGCGGGATTGATTGTACTCGGCGTCATGATGATATTCGGGAAAGGGCTAAGCTTCTTTACCATTGTCGCGCTCTTCTTATTGGGTTATGGCATTTATAAGGTCCGCCAAGGAGAGGAAGCGAAGACAGGATATATCCTGCTTGCTATTGGTGTCGGTTTGATCCTGCTTAATAATTTCATGCTGGTCGTAGCCATCCTGATGATCTCACTTGGCCTTTATTATGCGAAAGTACGTAAGGTTCAGCCGCACGGCAGCTATACACAAAGACAGAATATCACTTCCTCCGTCCATTGGGACCGCGATCCTTGGGTACTGCAGAATACGAGCATGTGGCATATTCTTGGCGAATTGGATATTGATCTGTCGCTGGCAATTGTGGAAGGTTCTCATAATGTATTGATGTTCCAAGGGGTCGTTGGGGACATTGATATGAACTTATTCGAGGGATATGGAATTGAGATCGAAGCTTTTGTATTGTTCGGGCAAATCGAATTGGGACAAGAGCGTCGCACAGGTATATTTAATCGGGTGAACTGGAGATCGCCGAACTATGATGCCTGTGAGCAAAAAGTGAAAATAATGATTTCCTATATTATAGGGGATATTGATATACGTCTATCTTGAACTTAGTCTAGAAAGAGGAGGATCTGCGCCGCATGAAGAGAAAAAAGCCTGTCAGTATAGTCTCACGCAGTATGCGCGGAGGGATCCTCTTCTGTTTTATTTTATTAGCGATCATTCTATATGTTCTATATACATACGGTTATTTCCAACTGACCGATTCCTGGAAGAAAGCGATTATGGCAGGGCTAACCCTGCTGACGCTACTGATCAGCTTAGGTTCGGTATACGGCTTCTGGCAAGGCTACAAATATAAGAAAAAAGTAGATTCGATGCGCAATGCACTGCTGCAATGGGAGAAGGGGAACCAGACCGGAACAGTTCCAGAGTTGGGTGAGGATGAGATCGGACAGTTAGGCGAGCAGCTTGTACGAATCGGCAAGCGTTGGGAAGAGCAAGTAACCTCCTTGCAGCGCCTCTCGACCCATAATGCGCAGCTTGCCGAGCAAGCTCGCGTATCAGCGATCGTCGAGGAGCGGCAGCGCCTGGCTCGTGAGCTTCATGACGCAGTCTCCCAGCAGTTGTTCGCCATATCTATGACCGCTACAGCAGTAGGACGGACCATGGATAGAGATTTTGAGAAAGCTAGGCGACAGGTGGAGCTAATTGAGGAGATGGCCTCAGTAGCCCAGTCCGAGATGCGGGCACTTCTGCTGCATCTGCGGCCAGTATATTTAGAGGGCAAGCAGTTGTCCCAGGGCTTGCTAGAGCTCGTTAGTGAACTGAAAGCGAAGGTACCGATTGAGCTGATACTGGAGATGGATGAAGGGCTTAATCTCGGGAAAGGGATCGAGAATCATCTGTTCCGCATTATTCAGGAAGCGATGTCGAATACGATGCGCCATGCCAAGGCTGACAAGATGGAGATTCGTATTCATCGGCGGGGGGATGTCGTCAAGGTCACACTAAGAGATAATGGAATGGGCTTTCAGCTAGATGATAAGAAGCAAGCCTCTTATGGCTTATCAACCATGCAGGAGCGGGTGCTTGAGGTCGGAGGTTCAATCCAGATTATTACCGCTCCAGGCAAAGGTACTCGTATAGAAATCACAATTCCGTTAATGAACGAAGAGAACGGGGAGGATCATCATCATGGAGAATGAGATAGATAATGAAAGAGACATCAAGGTACTGCTAGTCGACGATCATGAGATGGTGCGGATCGGGCTGGCTGCCGTGCTTGGAACCGAAGATGGAATCGAAGTTGTCGGAGAGGCAAGCAGCGGGGAAGAAGGTATCCGTCTCGCTCAGGAATATAAGCCCGATGTGGTCCTGATGGATCTTGTGATGGAGGGGATGGATGGGATTGAAGCAACAAGACAGTTGCTGAAATTGTATCCGGACTGCAAAGTCATTGTGCTGACAAGTTATCTGGATGATGAGAAGATGTACCCTGTTATTGAAGCGGGGGCGTTCAGCTATCTGCTAAAGACGTCGCGTGCTTCGGAGATTGCCGAAGCGATCCGTGCAGCTGCCAGAGGGCAGTCTGTGCTGGAATCGCAGGTGGCCTCGAAGATGATGAACCGGCTGAGACAGCCGAAGGCGGAGACACCTGCCCATGAAGAGCTTACGGATCGGGAGATGGACGTGCTCAGGCTCCTGGCACAAGGTAAGTCCAATCAGGAAATTGCCGATGATCTGATCATTGGTGTGAAGACGGTCAAATTCCATGTTACGAATATTTTGGCCAAGCTTGGCGTAGATGACCGTACTCAGGCGGCGATCTATGCCTACAAGAATGGGCTTGCGGAATAAATGGACCACATGGGAATCTATAAATTGCGAATTAGGACCCAGCGTATAGCCGGGTCTTTTTTGTTTGGGGGCAACATGCATGAAAGAGTGAAAAGGGAGCAAATTGAGCGAGTATAAATCTTCCCTGGCAGGGAATCCTAGATTTATAGATTAGTAGATTCCAGAATCGGGGGACTTGAGATGCCGGGAAGAGAACGAGCAGGACTTAATATTTTGAAGCGTTGTGGCTTCGTTATGATCGGTTTTGCACTTATAATGGTGATCATTGGCTTTGCTGGACTGGATGAGGGTAAGGTGAATAAAGTCGATGCAGCGGATCAACAATGGACGAGCGTGCTTGCACTGGCAGAAAGCTCGTCGGAAGGAGAGCTCCGCGCCACAGTGAAGTGGCAGGGAACATGGATTTCGCTACTCGAGCCTAGTGAAGCTGCTTATGCACTAGCTACAAGGCTTGGATTGTCCACACCGGAAGAGAATGAAGTTCAAGGACATATCGTCTACAACGCTCAAGGTTTTAACGCCGGCGTCTATTCAAAGTTATCTGTTATGCCTGAAGAGGGAGGGACCTCCTATTATGTCATCCTGCTCATAGAAGGGGATGCCCGTGCGAATGCTGATGTTTTCAGTGAATTACAGACCACTTATGGTCATTCGCTTCAGGATGAGGGGGTTGATGTGAACTGGAATGCGGCCCTGCAAGGTTCCGTAGCTTCAGGTCTTTCCAAAGAGTTAGAGATGGAGGCTCAGTCGCCTGAATATTCTAGTGCCTCGATTCAGAAGCTATTGAATAAGATTGAACAGAAGACGGGATCGGCATTCAAGCTTCATAGCGCTGAAGAGTATATTGATGAAGACTCGCAGACGATAAGCCGCTCCTATGAAGCTGATGGACTGCTAATGTCTGTCCGCAGCGGAGATTATAATGTCGCACTTCAGATGGCAGTACATTATAATGCGGACACTGGAGAGAAGGAAATCTCCTTTGGATCCCCGCTGCTCACGGTAGAATATTAAAAACAATGCATAAGATGAACTTAAAATTAATGTTAGATTAATATTAGATGAATTTTCAGGAAACCCAACAATTTTTGATATGAATATGATGGCAACCTTCGCGTTAATGTGCTAAAATTACATCACTACCTAGTGATGCCTTGTAAAGTGATGGTATTGATGGGAATTGAATAAATATACACTATAATATATAGAAAGAAATGAGGAGCCATGACTGAAAATCAAAATCTAGAATCACTTCAGACACCGGGAGCGGTATTTTTTATTTTTGGTGCTACTGGGGACTTGGCGCGTCGTAAGCTCTTTCCTGCTATCTATTCGCTGTATCGCGAAGGGAAGCTGGCTGAGGATTTTGCAGTTATCGGCGTTGCTCGGAGACCACGTTCTCATGAAGAGTTCCGGGACGATCTGTATCGTTCCATCCAAGAGTTCTGCCGTTATAAAGTCAAAGACAATGATCTTGAGACTTGGGCGAAGTTTGCGGAGCATTTCTCTTATAAATCGTTGGATATCCACAATATAGATGGGTATCATGAATTGCGGGATTTGACGGAATCCGTGGAAGACCGCTTTAATATACCAGGTAATCGATTGTTCTATCTCGCGCTCGCTCCTGAATTGTTCGGTAGCGTATCCTTCAACCTGAAGAAGGGCGGCATGCTTGCTAGCGAAGGCTGGCATCGATTGGTGATCGAGAAGCCTTTCGGCTACGATCTGAGCTCTGCTCAGAAGTTGAACGAAGAATTAAGCCAAGTGTTCAAGGAAGAGGAGATCTTCCGGATTGACCACTATCTCGGCAAAGAGATGGTTCAGAATATCGAGGTTATTCGCTTCGGGAATTCCTTCTTCGAGCCATTATGGAATAATAAGCATATTGCCAACGTACAGATTACGCTGAGCGAGACGGTCGGCGTGGAAGAGCGCGGCGGCTACTACGATCATGCGGGGGCATTGCGTGACATGGGTCAGAACCATATGCTGCAAATGCTGACGATGATTGCTATGGAGGCGCCTAGCCGTCTATATCCGGAGGATATCCGTGATGAGAAGGTTAAAGTACTTCGCTCACTGCGTCCATATGAATCTGAAGAAGATGTGAAGGCTCATGTCGTTCGTGGTCAATACAAGTCCGGAGAGAGCCATGGCAAAGAAATGCCGGGCTATCGTCAAGAGGACAAAGTAGATCCAGATTCCAACACGGAAACTTACTTTGCTGCTAAGGTATTTGTAGATAACTTCCGCTGGGCTGGGGTACCGTTCTATATTCGTACCGGTAAGCGTCTGCCCGTGAAGACTACGGAAGTCGTGGTAGAATTCAAGCAAATGCCAACGAACGTTTACTTGGGTCAGAAGCATAATCTAGAGCCAAATCTGCTCGTCATCCGTGTTAATCCGATGGAAGGCATTTATATCAAGATCAATGCCAAGAAGCCGGGATCGGAGTCGAAGATCGAGCCGTTCGCGATGGAATTCTGCCAAAGCTGCCAGGTAGGCATTAACTCGCCTGAAGCTTATGAACGTCTCATTTATGATGCGGCTAACGGCGATTCTACTTACTTCACTCGTTGGGATGAAGTGGCTGCAGCTTGGTCCTTCGTGGATCGCATCGCTTCAGCTTGGGCCAAGAACCCATCTGACATCCAGATGTATCCTGCAGGATCATGGGGACCTGAGCAAGCCGATGAGCTGCTTGCCCTGGATGGATTCCACTGGTGGCCGGTGAACGGACAGGAAGAAGACAACGTAATCTGGATCAAGCAGTAAGTATATCTGATACTGGATTTAACGATAATAAGCTTTGTAGAGAGTCGCGCCAAACGGGAAACAGTTTGGTGCGTCTTTTTTTGCCGAGTGGCGTGAAGGAATATGCGTACTTGTATAAAAAAATATGTTAAAATAAAAGGCATGAATTTGTGAAGCGAGAGGAAAGTGAGAATGAGCAAAGCATTGGAGCAAGAGCTGCAGCAGGAAGTGGATAAACGCAGAACGTTTGCAATCATTTCCCACCCGGACGCCGGGAAGACGACTTTAACTGAGAAATTGCTGCTGTTCGGGGGAGCGATCCGTCTAGCCGGTTCAGTTAAGGCACGTAAGGCAAGCAAGCATGCAACGAGTGACTGGATGGAGATTGAGAAGCAGCGGGGGATTTCTGTAACCTCTTCCGTAATGCAATTTGATTATAAAGGACATCGCATTAATATTCTGGATACTCCGGGTCACCAGGATTTTAGTGAGGATACGTATCGTACATTGACTGCCGCTGACAGCGCCGTCATGTTGATCGACGTGGCCAAAGGCGTCGAGGCACAGACAATTAAGTTGTTCCAGGTCTGTGCCAAGCGGGGAATCCCGATCTTTACATTTATTAATAAGCTGGATCGTGAAGGACGTAGTCCGTTTGATCTGATGGAGGAAATTGAACAGGTTCTAGGTATTCGTTCTGTACCGATGAACTGGCCAATCGGTTCTGGACGTGAACTGTGCGGTGTATATGACCGGATGAAGAATCAGGTGGAGCTGTTCCAAGGAGACGATCACGATCATATTGAAGTGAAGAAGGTTGAAGGTTACAATGATCCAATCATCCGTGAGATGGCTGGAGAATATTTGCATGATCAGCTATGTCAGGATCTGGAGTTGCTCGATGTAGCAGGGGACCCATTTGATCTGGAAAAAGTAAAGAATGGACAGCTTACTCCTGTATTTTTCGGTAGTGCAGTAAATAACTTTGGGGTTCAGACCTTCCTGGAGAATTTCCTGCAGCTTGCACCTAAGCCTGAGCCACGTCGCAGTAAGGATGGACCCGTTGAGCCTACGAATGAGAAGTTCTCTGGCTATGTTTTCAAGATCCAGGCGAATATGAACCCGGCTCACCGTGACCGGATTGCCTTCTTGCGTATTGTATCCGGCAAATTCGAACGCGGCATGTCGGTGAAGCAAATGAGAACCGGTAAGGACATTAAGCTTTCTCAGCCACAGCAATTTTTGGCTCAGGATCGGGATATTGTGAGTGAAGCTTATCCGGGAGATATTATCGGTCTGTTTGACCCAGGTATTTTCCGTATCGGGGATTCGTTAAGCCAGGGTGGAGGTGTTGTCTTTGATGAGATGCCAACCTTCTCACCAGAGATATTTGCTAAAGTTACTGTAAAGAATGCGTTGAAGCATAAGCAGTACCAGAAGGGGATCGACCAGCTGACCGAAGAAGGGACGATCCAAGTATTCACAACCGTTGGGTTTGAGGATACGCTGTTGGGCGTTGTCGGACAGCTTCAGTTCGAAGTGTTCGAGTACAGAATGAAGAATGAATATGGTGTGGATGTACAATTACAGCGGATGCCATTTCAATTCGCACGCTGGATCGTTGCCGAGAAGGTGGATCCGTCCAAATTCCGTATTAATTCAACGCTTGTAACGGATAAGAAGGGCAACTATGTGGCCCTGTTCGAGAATGAATATGCGATGCGTACGGCGATGGAGAAAAATCCGGATGCGAAGTTCCAGGAGACTGCTCCGTAAGTAACCTTTAAAAAGCTTTAAACAACGCTATATAAAACAAGCCTTTACTTGGCCGAATATCGGTTAGTAAAGGCTTGTTCTATACATGGGGCAGCCACCTTATTTCAAAGGCTTTAATTCCATTTGAGCAAGCTGCTGATTGAGAATGTCGAGCAATTCGTCCTGCTTGGTCTGATCGATGTTCTTCCAGATGATCTCGAACATGACACCAAGCCCGGGCAGCGCTGCTTCCTGAGCGTCTATGGAGCCCTCGATCATCTCACGCAGCCCCTCCTTGTCCTTGCCATGTACCTTGTGAATGACAGCCTGACGCAGATCAAGCATAATTGACATGGAGAACCCTCCTTGAAATAGTATAGGCCCAGTCGTTAATGTTCCCGATCCGGTCTGTATAAATTCAAGTTTTGTATCGAATATGGTATACTAGATCGAATCCAAAAGTTCGGGGTGAATAATTGTGGCACGCACAGAAAAAAAACAATTTGCCGTAATAGGTATGGGAAGATTTGGTCTTAGTGTCGCGAGTGCTCTTAGTGGCATGGGATTCGATGTTCTTGCGATCGATGCAAATGAGCAAAGAACCCAGGCTGTATCCAATATTGTAACACATGCGGTATCCGCAGATTCGACGGATGAAGAAGCGCTGCGTGCGCTGGGCATCCGTAATTTTGATGTAGTTGTTGTGGCGATTGGCCAGGATATTCAGGCGAGTATTCTCACTACCCTAATATTAAAAGATCTCGGGGGACCGCTGATCGTCGTAAAAGCGCAGAATGAGCTTCATGGTAAAGTGTTGAACAAGATCGGAGCCGATAAAGTCATTTATCCGGAAAGAGATATGGGGCTTCGGGTAGCGCATCATCTAACTTCACCTAATATTCTGGACTATATTGAGTTATCAGATGAATATAGTATCGCAGAGATGCGGGCCACTTCTGGCATGCTTGGTCAGAACCTGAAGGAGCTGGACGTTCGGGCCAAATTCGGCTGTAACGTGATGGCGATCAAGCGGGGGACGAAGATGAATATTTCACCTACAGCGGATGACCGTCTTGAGGAAGGCGATATTCTGATTATCGTAGGACAGAAGAACGATTTAACGAAGCTGGAACTAGCTTATGCAGAATCTTGATCGGTTAGGATGAAATAAACATGATGGAAATTTTATCGCCGCAAAATGCTCGAGTGAAAGAGTGGGCACTGCTGCTTGAGAAGAAGCATCGGGATAAGCAGGATAAATTCTTGATCGAAGGCATCCATTTAGTTCAGGAGGCGCTTCGTTCAGGTGCGGACATAGAGTGTATATGTTATGAGAAGGAGAACGGAATTCCGGCGGAGTTATCTTCGGCTGCTGCTGCACGGCTTGATGTGAACTGGATCGCTGTGTCCGGGGCGGTGATCGCCAAGTGTAGCGATACGAAGACGCCTCAGCCGGTATTTGCCGTTCTGCGCAAGCCAGATGAGCTGGTACAGATGAAGTCGCTGCTGAACAAGGATCGCAGCCTTGTTGTCGTGCTCGACGGAGTCCAGGATCCCGGCAATGTTGGCACAATTATTCGTACAGCGGATGCCGTGGGTGCCGACGGCGTCATTATCGGCTCAGGAAGCGCCGACATTTATAGCCCCAAGGTGATCCGCTCCACGATGGGATCGTTATTTCATCTGCCGATTTTGCGCGGCCGGTTGTCGGAAATCTTACCGCAAGCCAAGGAACGAGGCATTCGTCTTGCTGGCACAAGTCTGCAGGCGGCGGTTAACTGCTACGAATATGATTTTACCGGCCCAGTCTGGCTGCTGTTCGGCAGTGAAGGCGGCGGGCTTAGCGAAGAAGTCCGTGCGCTGATGGATGATGGACTGATCATCCCGATGCGCGGTCAGGCGGAATCGCTTAATGTGGCCATGGCTGCTTCGGTGCTGTTGTATGAAGGGCTGCGGCAGCGTTATTTTAACTGAACAATAATTCCTGTCCACGACCCTAAATAAGTGTCCATTAGGATAAAAACCAGTGTCCAAGAAAACCAAAGACCGGAAATGGGATCAGCTAACCTGCTCGATCCTTAATCCAGTCTTTTTTTGTCCATAGATTCTGTCCTCTATACCCTCAATAGGGAATATAGCTGCTTGTATGCAACTATTCGGATGAATTTTATCCTATCAGAGACTGCTAACAGAGAATGACCCCTAGAAAGGCAGTCCTTCTTTTTTGGCCAGGTTCGGCATAACTTGTATAGAAGTGTGTGTTCAAAAAGGCCGGTTCTCAGCACCGAGAAGGTTGGATGAAGTTAGGGACTGAGGAGCGGAGCGTACGTAGTTTGTACGTGAGCACCAGAAGGCCCGGTTGAATTCAAGATTCGATGTCGAATTTGCTTCCTGATTCACTTCGTGATCAAAAGCGGACTTTTTGAACAACCTCTAGAAGTGTGTGTTCAAGAGCGGGCTTGAACAACAAACCTCTAGAAGTTGCCTGCTGGCTGGGAGGGTGAGAGATGCTGCGATTCAGAAGGGGTTGGCGTAGCCGGAGGAGACGGCCAAGAAGAAAGTCTGGGAGCAGACGGTGGTTGTGGCTGATCATCGTGGTGATCACCATATTTGGATTTTTACAGTTTTATAATTATGTAGAGAAGCATATGAAAGGACCGATTATGCATTTGGCCAGTATCCGTGTGAAGCAGATGGCCACGGATGCGATCAATGAAGCGATCACTTCGCAGGTAGCGAATACAGATCAAGTCGACCGGTTGATCGATTGGAAGATGGATGGCAACGGGAAAGTGTCCGGGTTCATGTTGAACTATTCTTCACACATGAAGATTACATCGGATACGATCGCAACAGTCCGGGACACGCTGGAGGAAGTATCGCATTTATCGGAGACGATTCCGCTAGGGCAAGCACTAGGCAGTCCGATTCTTGCTTCATTCGGTCCGCGAATTCCGATTAAGATCGAGCCGCAGGGGGACGTGAAGGTTGATTTGAGCACCCGTAAACAGGATGCAGGCATTAATATGATCTTGGTGGAGGTATATTTGAGGGTCAAAGCGGAGCTGGCTGTCGTCGTTCCATTTGATATGGAGCCGCAATCTGTTGAGACCGAGATCCCTGTCTCTTACTTGCTCGTCGTCGGCGATGTTCCGATGTATTACTACGATAGCAAAGGAAATCCCGTCGGCAATCAAGCCGGGGCGCCTAATATTGCCATACCGGCTCCTAATAAAACAGACGAGCAGCTGCCTCAGGAGGGCAGCAACTCGCCTATAGAGGGAACCGCCCCCTCGAAAGATGGGGAGCAGGTGAACGGGCAAGATACGATGCAATCGTCGGAGCATTAAAAGAATAGGCTGATTCTAGTCCATAGCAAATGAGTGTTCCGATAATCCGGTGCTTACTTGCTGCGGCTACGCTCGGCCTTTTCCCATTGCTTAAGCAGGGGATACGGATTGAAGGCCCACTCAGTGGTACCGGTATCGCGGTAGATCCCATAGTGAAGATGAGGAGGGAACCTCCCTTGTGTTCCCGGAGGGCCATATCCGCTGCTACCGACCCAACCGATGACCTGGCCCGGTGTGACCATGTCGCCGATCTCGATCTTCTTCTCATAACCTTGCAGATGGGCGTAGTAATGATATCGATTATTCAGATCGCGAATGCCAATTCGCCAGCCGCCATAGGGATTCCATCCCTTGGTCTCGATGATTCCATAGCATACACTGCGAACCGGTACGCCGTAGGAGGCGAACAGGTCTGTCCCTTCATGGATGCGAAGGCCGCCCCATCCGCGCCGGTCTCCCCACGTATCGCGATAGGTGTAAATGCTCTTGATCGGGAGTGGAAACGCGCTGGCGGTAGGATTGATCGGTCCGAATGCTTTGTAGATTTTGGCAAATTGCCGGATACGCTTCACCGCGGAATCATTCTGATAATAACGCCATAGAGCGATTTGAAAGTCCTCTTCCTTATAACCGATACTGATCAAATAAGAGGCCATGGTGAACATGGCGTCATGATCATCTGTCGGGTCGGCGGCTCCGTCCGCCGATGCATCCTTGCCAATTCCGCCGAACAAGGCAATCGTGGTCAGGTTTTTGTCGGCCGGATCGGGATTAATAGGCCCGGACCAGATGCCTTCTTTAAATCGGATGCTCGTTAATCGATCGGTTTGCTCTTCCTGCTTCACTTTTTTACGAGAACGCGGGGTTATGGTCCGTTCATATTGATCGATAGCAGCAAGCCAGTACCACGGAATTTGCGTCTGAATGCTAATTTCCTCGTATAGGTCCCGTCTTAGCTCATAGACGCTCAGGCCGGTTTGGGCTGTTCCTGGCTTCTCCGGAGTAGCGGCATGGGCCGTAGTGACTGGGGATTCACTAAAAGGCCAAGGTACTGTCACCAATGAAGCGGCGATAAGACAGCCCATCGTCTTGCTGTATAGGGATGTTAAGGTTATCTTCAAGGTATCGTCTCCTCCTTAATGAGAGGTTTGTAGAGGCAGGTCGGTGCTGAAAACCGAACTTTTTGAAAACACGCTTATAGTCAATAGACGTAGCTCCACACTTAGGTTGGATCAAATGATGTGTTTTTATTCCAATTTATTAAGTAGGTATTCCTAGTGGATTCATGGTATAATAAATGTCATTGTGGGATTACAATGATCTTCAATACAAACCAATAAAGAAGGAAGGTTTCTATCTTGTCGAAGCTCGCAAATGAACCGAAACCGGACTGGATTAGAATTAAACTGACAACCGGCGATAACTATCAAGACATCAAGACAATGATGCGTTCCAAAACTTTACATACTGTTTGTGAAGAGGCACGTTGTCCGAATATATATGAATGCTGGGCGAATCGTACAGCAACTTTCATGATTCTGGGCGATATTTGTACACGCGCATGCCGCTTCTGCGCGGTAAACACGGGAATGCCTACTGAACTGGATCTGCAAGAGCCGGAACGTGTTGCTGAAGCTGCTGAAAATATGAATCTGCGCCATTGCGTTGTTACCAGCGTAGCTAGAGACGATCTGAAGGATGGGGGCGCTTCGATCTTTGCAGGAACAGTCGCCGCTATTCGCAAGCGTCTGCCCCTCTGCTCTGTTGAGGTATTGATTCCCGACTTTATGGGGGATGAGGATTCCCTGCGTATCGTGATGGATGCGAAGCCTGACATTCTGAATCACAATATCGAGACAGTAGAACGCCTATCCGATCGTGTCCGGGCTAAGGCGAAATATCGCCGCTCCCTGGAATTGCTGCAAAGAGCGAAGCAAATGCAGCCTGACATCCCTACGAAGTCCAGTATTATGCTTGGCGTAGGCGAGGAATGGGACGAAATTCTACAGGCGATGGATGATTTACGGGCGGTAGATTGCGACATCCTGACGATTGGTCAGTATCTACAGCCGTCACCGAAGCATCTCCGTGTTGATAAGTATTATACACCTGAGCAATTCGCAGAGCTGAAGGAAGAGGGAATGAAGCGCGGTTTCAGCCACGTTGAATCAGGCCCACTCGTTCGCAGCTCTTATCATGCGCATGAGCAGGTTAAATCGGCCAAGAGCCACAAAGATGGCGCGACTGCGCTGTCTTAAGGGCGATTAAGGAGGGAAAGCCAATGATCCACATTGGCGGCAGAACATATGAACTGATATACAATCATAAGAATGCTTGGGATCAGGAAGCATTCAAGCAAAGATACAGCGAAGTGTTGGATCGTTATGATTACATTATCGGCGATTGGGGCTATGAGAAGCTGCGTCTGAAGGGCTTCCTGCGTGACAATCATCCGAAGGTGACACGCGATTCAGCATATTCCAGCATTACTGAGTATATTAACGAGTACTGCAATTTTGGATGTGCCTACTTTGTTCTGCAGAAGATGAAAGATACTCAAAAAGAACCTTCCAACAAAACAGTCCAAGAAGAAGAGAAAACGGCTGCCGAGTAAATCGGCAGCCGTTATATTATGTTATTTTTTAATAAGATAAATGGATAATGCCTTGCTGATAGCTCCATTTCAAATCAGGAAACTTCTGCACGAAATCATGGAGTTCCACATAGGACTCATCGTCGATTATTTTTATACTCTTGGAGGCCAGAGTGAAGCCGGTCTTCTTGCCATTCTGATCGGTAATAACCAGCTTCTGAGCCGCTTTGTTCCAAGTAGTGTTGCCTTGTACAAGGGCCGCCAGCACTTTGGCCGGTACGTAGATTTTGTTGCCGTTTTGAACTGTGTCAATATAACCGCCCAGCTCAACGCCATTCACCTTCAACGAATAGGCGCTGCCGCTAAGTTCCACATGTTTCAGTCCAGCTTTGTACAGTGCGGTAACGAGCTGAGCGACAGGATTGCCTGTAATTTCGATGTCGGGCTTCAGGCCGATATAATTGAAGTCTTCTTTATTTGGTGTTAAATAACGTTCGATGGTCATTTTGAGGTATCCACCATTGGATAATTGGAAGACGTTCTGAATCCGAGCCTTTCCATAGGTCTGGGCACCAACGACCTTGGCGATTCCATTATCATGCAGCGCACCAGTAAGAATCTCAGAGGCGCTGGCCGTCCATTCATTAGTCAGAATTGTGACCGGCATTCCAATATCTTTGCCGTTCGTGATGTTTACCTTCTGCAGCTTGCCGCTCTGGTCCGATGTGTACATAAGTGTACCGTTTTTCATGAATTGGCTGGCGATATTTTGTGCAGATTCCACATAGCCGCCCAGATTATCACGCAAGTCGAGTACCATCGATTTCATGCCTTGGTTACGCAGTGAAGCTAATATCTTGGCGAATTCCTTATCCGAGTCTTCCGAGAATGAAGCGATGGAGATATATCCGATCTTGCTGGACGGAATGAGCTTTCCTGTTACCGATGTGAGTGAAAACTCAGTACGCTTGACGGGGAAAGTAAGACTGTCAGAACCGCGCTTAATTGTAATGCGGATGACGGTACCTGCTTGTCCGCTCAGGTCGATATCTTCCATATCGGCAACGGGAACACCATTAATTTTCGTAATGATATCTCCTTGTTTGAGTCCCGTATTCTTAGCTGGAGAACCGTCTAGTACGCCTGTAATATACAATTTGTCCTTAGCATATCTAAGCGTGATGCCGATGCCGACATATTCCTGGTTGATGCTGCCGGCAAATTGCTCCATATCTTCAGGAGTTAAATAGTCACTGTATGGATCATCAAGGGTATAGATCATTCCGCGTATTGCATTATCGATAAATTCCTGTCTCTGTGTCCCTTCGATATTGTAAGCATCTAGATAATCGAGCACCTCTTGCAGAATCTTAAGCTCTGAATCTTTGGTCTGTTCCGTACTTTCGGCAGCGGCGCTTGCAGCCTGCGGGAGGGTAAGCATCAGGGCCAGTAGAGGAACTAGTAATCTCCTACCTAACTTGTTCAACTTCATTATTGTCCATCCTTTGCAAAATAAGATTAACCTAGAAAGGCATTGCGTACCCGATTCCAGAATGGAAAAGGACGATAGCGTACAAAACTGATCTTCTGCTTGGCAACCTGACAGCGAACCGAGATAAGGTCATCCACAGGCGTATTGATATGATCAATAGTAAGCATCAAATTCTGTTCTTTGCGTGAGTATATATCACAATGGTGATGCTTAGGCAGCACCAGAGCTGAGCCCATCGTACGGAATACACGGTTGTTGATCGAAGCAATCTCAGAAATCTGCATAGCTTCTATAGAAGGATGTACCATGGCGCCCCCAAGGCTCTTGTTGTACGCCGTACTTCCTGAAGGGGTAGATACGCAAATACCGTCCCCTCTGAACATTTCGAACATCTGGTCGTTAATGTCAACCTGGGCTACGATCGTACCGCCATCCACACTTTTGAGAGTAAATTCATTGAGGCAGATGGACGAGGAGGTACCGGATTTCTTGACCACTTCCACTTCGAGTAGAGGATAATGGACGATTCTGGGATTCAACTGCCGGCGGTCTTTCTGTCCGCTCATAAGTTGGATGAGTTCGGGGATTTCATCCGCTTTCCAGTCGGCATAGAAGCCGAGATGGCCAGTATGTACTCCAACAAAGGCGATAGAAGATACGCGGTTAATGAAGGAGTGGAATGCATGGAGCATCGTGCCGTCCCCGCCAATAGACACAACAATATCAGGGGATTCGGCATCCAGTATCAGTCCATGCTCCCCCGCCAGCTTGTGAAAGGACTTGCTAAGATCTCTGGATAGTTGATCTCCGCGGTCCAGAACGTAATATCTCAAGGTGATAGGCTCCTTTGCAAATCTTTTATAATACCTGTAAAGATCATAATCAATTATGAAAAATAACACAACGTTTCATTTTTTCGGTTTTCCTTTCTGTTTAGGCAAGGATGACAGGAACTGCTGAATGATTCGCGCCAAAAGAGATAAAATAAGCAGTATTACTACAATTTTTACGAACACGATAAAAAGGCTAGGCACTTCGCTCCATCGTTGCAGCAGCTGTTCAGGCTGCTCCAGCGGCTTGAAGGAGGGGCTTGCACCCATTAGTGGCTTCCAAGCTATAAGCATAAGAGCCGCGGCCAGAAAAGCATGTATCAGCCTGGCGAAGAAGAAAGGAAGATAGCGCAGATCCGCATCATTCAAGATGCTGGCTACCTGTGCGTGTACCGACAGACCACCCCAGGATAGAATGAAGGCTGCCGCGGCTGCCTTGAACATGAACGGGACATCGGCGGGGGATGCTGATGCTTTAGCCCCAAGTGTGACCTCGAACGTTCCGCCTACAAAGGCTTGGGCTAACTCAGGGGGCAAGTGTAGAATAGCAAGTATCCCTTGCACTGTGCTATAGAAGAAGCCCATTACATTTGCAGCAGTCAACACCTCGAGGATGACGGAGAAAAAGACGACCAGCCCGCCAACGACGACCATAAGCTGAAGGGACGAAGTGACTGCGTGGCGCAGCAGTTCTCCCAAGCTCCGTCCGTCCACGAGTCTTGCTTCATGCATGGCTCTTAGAGCAAGCCGGATACTGAAGCGCGTTTCCCTTGACTTCTTGTCCGCAGAACTAGCTGATTTATCTGTACTTCGCTTCGTGCCGTAAAATCTCATGATAAAGCCTACAATGATGGCGCTGCCGTAATGAACGAGGGCGAGTGCGCCGGCCAGCTTCGGATTACCGAAAAAGCCGACGGATACGGCTCCGATCAGAAAGATCGGGTCTGAGGTCGTAGTGAAGGCGACAAGCCTCTCCCCTTCCTCGCGTCCGATCAGCAGTTGTCTACGCAGCTTGGTGGTGAGCTTGGCGCTGACGGGATAGCCAGAGGCGAAGCTCATGGCGGCGACAAAGCCGCCTGTTCCAGGAATGCGAAATAATGGTTGCATCAAAGGATCCAGCAGTTTGCCTATAAAATGGACAATTCCAAAACCGAGCATAAGCTCGGAGATCACAAAGAAAGGGAACAGGGACGGAAAGAGCACGTCCCACCAAATAGCTAATCCACGTACGCCCGCCTCCCAGGAGGCCGAAGGATAAATCAGCATCATCACGATGAGAATAAGTGCTAATAGAGGAATAATCGCTCTTGTCCAGCTTTTGTTCATGGATAACGCCTCCACTTGAGTCATAGTCCAGTGTATGAGCCCGGAGGGACAAACATCACCAAAAAAATAGGAAAGCGATTACATGAAGTGCTGTTTTTTTCGGTTTCATATGGTAAAATAGCACTATAAATTCATTTTTGGATGGGGTGTTGAATATGAGTTTTGTTGCCGGTGTTCTCGTATGCGCCTTTGTATACGTCATTCGTGCCTCTCTTGTCCATCCTGGTGAAGAGGACTGGCGTAGCTACTAACGAACTAAATTTACTACTTGTAACAAGCTCCGATAGGAGCTTTTATTTTTTTTTGGTATAATTTATCTAAGTACAGCTTCTATATGTGCGATAAATTAGCTCTATAGACGAATAGGAGATGAATGCAGGGTGAACCCCAATCTGAGTATTTACGATAATCTTGGCGGGGCAGAGACGATCAGACGTTTAGTCGAGGCTTTTTATCCGCGCGTTGTAGCTGATCCGCTTATCGGTCCGCTATTCCCTGCAGATATTAACCCGGTCATGGAGAAGCAGTATATGTTCCTGACTCAGTTCTTCGGGGGGCCATCTCTTTATTCCGATATGCACGGTCATCCGATGATGCGGGCACGCCACATGGCCTTTCCTGTTACACCCGAACGAGCTGAAGCCTGGTTGGCTTGCATGAGTGCAGCGCTCGAGGAGATCGGGGTGGATGAGCCGCTGCGAAGCTTCGTTATCCAGCGTCTGTCGGGCCCTGCGCATCATTTTGTGAATACAGAAAGCAGCACGAATGATTGACTTCTTGAGGGGTGGCACCCCTTTAAGTGCAAGTTTAAAAAGTCAGACTTTCAGCACCGAGAAGGTTGAATGAAGCTAGGGCTGAGCGGAGCGTACGTAGTTTGTACGTGAGCACCTAAGATGTTTCCGTAGGAAACATAACTTCGTAAGTATTCGCTTAGGCCCGGCTGAATTCAAGATCGATGCCTTGTTTGATAGCTTCATGATTTACTTCGTGATCAAAGGGGACTTTTTAAACAACCTTTTTAATGAGAGACGGAAAGGAAGTATGCAGCTTGGAACTAGAACCTCTCTTTACAATTAAAGTGACATGCAACTATTGCGAGAATGAATTCACGACCTCCCGTGTCCGCCCCAGCTTCAAAAGAGCGATAAAAACGGATACCGATTTTTGTGGATATTATCGCAATGAGAATCCGGATTATTACGTGGTTCGGGTGTGCCCATTCTGTGGGTTTGCCTCTACAGAAAATTCAACCGAACGTCTTAATGAACGACAGACTGCACGTTTTCATGAGGAAATTGAGACGCGCTTGATCAAGCGGGATTATGGAGGTAAGCGGGACTGGAGCGCGGCGCTTGAGACATACAAGCTCGGATTACTATGCGCCCAGACGATTAATGAGAAGGAACGGATCATCGCAAGTCTTCTGCATCATATATCCTGGCTGTATCGGTATAAAGAAGATCGTGAGCAGGAGCAGCGTTTCTTACAGTACTCATTAGAATCTTACATACGCGTATACGAGACGGAGAGCAATCTTGGCAATGACGCCAGGCTGATGTATCTGATCGGAGAGTTGAATCGCCGTACGGGCAATTATAATGATGCCGTGAAATGGTTCTCGAGAGTCATTAATGACAAGAAGATTATGGATGCTTCCATGATTCGGGCTTCGAGAGAACAGTGGGCAGTATTGCGCGAAGAAATGTTGAATGGTGGGCATGAATTGCCTGAGGAGATGCAAAATTAACCGAAAATAGGGGCTTATCCGATCCTTGATCATTCAAATATGAATATAGAATAGCCCCTATTTTTTTGCATATGAATTAACCGTTGGTTATTTAATCCTTGCGTACGATAGTATCGGTTAATAAGTAATCGTTGTCGCTGTCTAGCACCGTAATTTTATTGCCGCAGCAAGGGAAGACCAAGAGTTTTTTCTTACCCTCCCGCACACGAACGATATCGTCCGGCTTAAATTTGGCAAGCAGAACGTTATCGCTTTGGCAGAAAGGACATTGCGGGACATAAACGTCACCCATAATGATGTCATAAGGCAGAGCTTTATTAAAAGGAATCATTTTGATTCATCCTTAACATCAGAAGGGTTGCTCCCGCTGTCTTTGCTGGCTAATTCAGCAATCTTCTTCAGCAGAATATGCTGTGGCATATGCATTAGGTGCTCGATCGGAACTTTCAGTTCTGCGGCCAGCTTCACGGCCGTTTCCGGCGAGATTTGCAATGGTTTCATAGTGGAACATGCCTCCTGTCTAGAATAAGCGTATACCTATAGTTATACACTTTTACTTGAATCAGTTCCACAGTTCCTGCGAGGCAGGTTAAAAGAAGAAAGGATGATATATCAATGAAACAGGTATCTGTAAATGACCAGCTTGTAGAGACTTGGAATCTGGACTCCATCTTCCCAGGAGGTTCTGCCTCAGAGGAATTCGCGAAGTTTCTGGATGAATTGGGCCGTATTCTTACCGAACTTCATTCGGCATTGAAGCAAGCGTCAGCGCCAAGAAATCTAGATGAGACACGGGCTTTGGATCAGACGATTGAGGGGCTGCAAAGTGCCCAGGCAAGAGTGCTTGAAGCAGGAGCCTTTGTTGAATGTCTGACGGCTCAGGACCAGCATGATAAGAAGGCGGTTCAGCTAACTGGCAAAGTAACCTCGCTGCGGGCAGGGCTGCAGAATGTGATGACATTGTTCGAGAGTTTGCTGCGCGATACGGAGGATCAGGTTTGGCTGGAATGGATCGCTCGGGATGAGATCGCCCCAATTGCCTTCATCATGAATGAGAAGCGTAATTCCGCTCGTGAGAAGCTCTCTCCGGAACTGGAGAATCTGGCTGCGGATTTGGCCGTGGATGGATACCATGGCTGGGGACAGCATTACGATACGATTGTAGCCAAAGTTGGCGTGGAATTTACTGATGATGAAGGGAAGAAATCTACGCTCTCCGTCGGTCAGGCGGCCAATAAGCTGAGCGATTCGGATCGTGCAGTTCGCGAGAGAACGTTCGTGGAATGGGAGAAGGCCTGGGGAGATGTAGCCGATTATAGCGCGGATACATTGAACAGATTGGCTGGATTCCGATTGAAACTTTATGAGAAGCGCGGATGGGAAGATGCGTTGAAGGAACCACTTCAAATCAATCGTATGTCCAGAGAGACGCTAAATATGATGTGGCAGGTCATAGAAGAGAACAAACCGATCTTTGTCTCGTATTTGGAACGTAAAGCCAAGATGCTCGGGGTGGAACAGCTTAGCTGGAGCGATGTGGATGCACCACTTGCCAAGTCGGAGACGAAGATAAGCTACCAAGCAGCAGCAGAAGATATTGTGAAGCAATTTGGAAAATTCAGCCCGAAGATGGCTGAATTCGCGACTGAGGCATTTAACCGCGGCTGGATTGAAGCTGAAGACCGCCCAGGCAAGCGTCCGGGAGGCTTCTGTACCTCATTGCCGGTCAGCAAGCAGACACGGATATTTATGACCTTCGGCGGCAACTACTCGAACGTCTCTACCCTGGCTCATGAGTTGGGACATGCGTACCATCAATATCTGATGGAAGAGCTGCCGCAATTCAATCAGGATTATGCAATGAACGTTGCCGAGACAGCTTCAACCTTTGCTGAGATGATTCTAGCGGATGCGCTTCTGAAAAATGCGGGAAGCGAAGAAGAGAAGCTGGCACTGCTCGCCGAGAAAGTGCAGAACAGTGTATCCTTCTTCATGAACATCCATGCCAGATTCCTGTTCGAGACCCGCTTCTACGAGAAGCGGAAGTCAGGTATGCTGGATGCTTCTGAACTGTCGGCTCTGATGGAAGAAGCACAGCGTGAAGCTTATCATGGAGCGCTTGGAAATTACCACCCTCTCTTCTGGACATCCAAGCTGCATTTCTACATTACTGATGTGCCGTTCTACAATTTCCCGTACACCTTCGGCTACATGTTTAGTACCGGCATTTATGCCCGGGCGCTGAAGGAAGGAGAGGGCTTCGCGGAGAAATATGATGCTATTCTTCGTGATACGGGTCGCATGACAGTAGAAGAATTGGCGTCCAAGCACTTGAATGCAGATTTAACGAAGCCTGATTTCTGGCGCGAGGCGATGGCTCTAGCTGTCGCGGATGCGCAAATGTTCCTTGATATGACCAAGTAAGGCGAACGAGCCGTCCCAAGTAGGCCATTCCTACCAGGGACGGCTTTTTTATGATAATTCGGTTTGCTACCCCAATTATTGAGGAATGTAATTACGAATGAGAGGCATGGGCTGAGAATGGGGGGAATCCATTAACGAAGAATTTTGTTTAATTATGTAATTTTAGCTGGAAAATAGGGTATAAAGTCGTTATTTATATAGTAATTTATAACCAATTTTGTTCTTAATTGTTGAATAATAGAATATACTGGAATATAATGAGACATAAGCCCTAGTTCAAGGGGATAACATAGGAAGGGAGGGGGAGTATGCTGACAGTCGATCAGCTCTCGTTGGCAAGACAGGTCGATATTGTATTTAAGGAATTATCCGTAGAACTTGGAGGTATGACATCAGGCACTGTATTTATTCAGATTCGCAATAATATAATTGGTAAATTCGGCATTCGCCACAATCCGATCACTGGCCGCAACGGTCATTTGGAGGAAGAAGGACAGGGCTTATCTTCGGAACAGATTCATTCTTTTCGCGTGATGGCAGTTGAGGCTTTGAAGTACAAGCGCTATTGGACTCATGGAGAGATTAGCTATGAGTTCGTATTGAAGAAGGGCACCATTATGGTTGATGCTATTCTGGAGTCCAATTATAATATGGCAAACCTAATGATTCAGAGGTATCCAAAAGTAAATGCAGCGAATACATACAAAGGATCAGATTTATCTTCATAATTTTTTAAGTGAATTATGGAACTTGGATATCATAGTGAAAGACAGGCGACCTGCCGATGCAGATCACCTGTCTTTCTATAGGTGTGAACAGGAGAGAGCGAATTACATGTTAGAACGACCCGACAATTGCTGCTCTGCCATTTGAACCAGACGTTTAGTGATGTATCCTCCTAAGGAGCCGGTTTCACGAGAAGTATAGTTACCCATGTAGCCGTCTTGCGGGATCGATACGCCCAACTCTTGTGCAGCTTCCATCTTCAATTGTTGTAATGCAGAATTTGCTTCAGGAACGACAAGGTTGTTAGAGCGGTTTCCGCGGCCTTGGTTTTGACCTGCCATGTTTGTCACCTCCTTTGGCCTTTGTGATGTTAGTATGGTTTTTGCAGAATAAAATATTCAGTATAACTGCTAATTTGCAAAGTGGTAATTGTTTGAAATTTGTAGGCACCCTATACACAAAAAAACAAGAGCCCTCCGATAAAGGAAGGCTCTCTTGAATATCATTCTGTAGCTTAGCTAGGATAAACCATATCCAGGTTCACATAGAATTCCAATGTCTGTGCTGGCTGTAGGTCAATCAGACCTGTGACAGAGGCAGGATGCTTGGAATTAGGGGCATCTGGCAGCCATGTATAGGGCTCGATACACAAGAATTGGTCGGCTTCGCCTTTTGTATACAGCACCCAATGCTTGAAATAAGCTGGATCTGCGGAGTAATGAAGTCCGTATCCATCCTTGCGGAGCAGATCGGCCGATACGGGTTTGTCTCCAATTTGGAACATCGTATCGAAGTTGGTACCGCTCAGATTTAATCCGTCATTAAGGGCATTAAGCTCGCCCAAAGGCGCGATATCTCCGGTCGTAATCAGTTCCTCGTTCGAGGAATAGATGGCGGATACCGGTAATTTGAGCGTCCACTCCTCAGGCTTGCCGTCTAGCAGGAACCAGGTATGTAAACCTAAGCCGAACGGAGCTGGTTTATCACCTAAATGGGTTACCTTGAAAGTCTGCTTCAGCGAAGCACCCTGAAGCCTGAGCGTCATTTCTAACTTGAGCGGAACGGGATACTGACGCATCCAATTCGGGTCATCGGAAGTTAAAAACTCAGTAGTTACGGCACAGCCTTCATCGTCTTCCTCGATATCGCTGACACACCAGCTCTGTGTACGGTGAAGTCCATGAATATGATTGTCATTGGCCGTGTTCCGGTCAAATTGATACTCCTGTCCTGCATAGGTGAAATGTCCTTTGCGAATACGACCCGGTGGAATGAGCATCGGAATGCCAAAATGGTAAGGCTTCTGCAAGTAGAATTCAAGCTCATTCTCCTCAGGATGACGAAGAACATGGCGCTTTTCAACATGATCCCAAATGCTGATTACATTATTACCAAGGCGGGGTAGCAGTGTGACTTCAAGTTCACGGCTATTTAAAATGTACGTGTCATAACCGTTCCATTGTCCTTTGGTCACTTTTTTCATATCGTTGCTCCTTTTCCCACATATTCATCTGAAATAATCGGTTTTAAAAAAGCTTAGCACTATCATAACACTTTTTTTCGAGGACGAAAAATAGATTTGACATTGTATAATAAGCCAATTATGATGAGTATAATTTAGAATATCATAAATGAACACGATGATGGGGACAAGTAGACAATGTTCTTATTTCCTTCAGAAAGCCGGTGGTTGGATGCGAACCGGTAGGAATGACTTTGCTGAATGGACCCCGGAGTTCCGGATGAACCCAAAAGGAAATCGAGCCTTTTGCAAGTATTACCGGACGGTCAATCCACGTTACGGATATTAGAGGTATAGTTCCAGCGGCTTAAGGCGAGCAGATCGTCGCGGCTGTTGGTTATCGTTCTATACGAATAAGGGTGGCACCACGGTCTCACGTCCCTTCACAGGGATGTGAGACCTTTTTTGCGTCTGCTTTTGATTACGAAGTAAACTTGAGAGTGGTCCAGTGCTGAAAACCGTACTTATGAACATTCACTTCAAACTTTAAATCTAAATATATGGAGGAGGCAGTTTTTTATGAAAAAAGTTCTGTCTGGCATTCAGCCTAGCGGCAAGCTTACGCTCGGTAATTATATTGGAGCTCTGAAAAATTTCGTTACGTTGCAGGATGATTACTCCTGTAACTTTATGGTTGTTGATCTGCACGCGATTACAGTTCCGCAAGATCCGGCTAATCTGCGTGAGCAATCCGAGGCTGTAGCGGCTCTGTTCGTAGCTGCTGGTATTGATCCGAATAAATCCAACGTGTACATGCAGTCCCATGTCCGTCAGCATGCTCAGTTGGGATGGATCCTTACTACCTTGACATCAATGGGAGAACTGGAGCGGATGACCCAGTTCAAGGATAAGGCAGCAGGTAAAGAATCTGTAGGTGCAGGATTGTTTGTCTATCCGTCACTCATGGCTGCGGATATTCTGGTATACAATGCTGATCTGGTACCGGTAGGGGAAGACCAGAAGCAGCATCTCGAATTGACACGTGATTTGGCAGGGCGCTTCAATAGCCGCTTTGGCGAATACTTCACACTCCCTGATCCTTATATTCCAAAGGTTGGCGCCAGAATTATGTCACTTGACGATGCTTCCAAGAAGATGAGCAAGAGTAACCCGAACCCGGGAAGCTATATCGCACTGCTCGATACCCCGGATGAAATTCGTAAGAAGATCAGCCGGGCGACGACAGATTCGGGACGTGAGGTTAGATTTGACACGGAAGCGAAACCGGAGGTAAGCAATCTTATCACGATCTACAGTCAATGTTCTGGCTTGTCCGTGGCTGAGGTGGAGCAGAAATATGAAGGCCAAATGTACGGGCCGTTCAAGAAGGATCTGGCTGAAGTTGTCGTTAGCGTGCTTGAACCGCTTCAGCAGCGTTATCATGAAATCCGAAACTCGGGAGAAATTCATGACATTCTGCGTCAAGGCGCATTGAGAGCTAACGAGGAAGCGGAGAAGGTACTGCAGGATGTACAACGAATGATGGGCTTCCTCCTCTAAGGGAAAGTTTAAAAAGTCCACTTTTGATCACATATTTATTAATTCAGAACTTAGCCCGGGCATAATCGATGCCCGGGCTTTTTAATAGTAAAATTGCAATTCTGTTATACAATTTCTGTTCATTAAATTGTCACAATCACTGCTTTTTATCGGATGATTGTCAAACATTTCTGCTTCTTGGTATGATAAAGTTTATAGTGTAATATGGATTCATTGAATTATTCGTGAACTTCTTTATATAGGAAGACAAATTTTATAGTTAGGGGGAAATATCTGACATGGACAGAATTTCTTACACTGCACCTTCAGAATCGGCAGCATTGTCCGTGAGACCTACTCCTCCAGGAAAAACAGCGACTTGGAAGGATTTTATCGCGCTAACCAAACCAGGTATTTTGCGTTCAAATCTTATCGCGGCTTTTGCTGGCTTTTGGGTGGCCTCAGGGTGGCATTTACAATACGGCAAACTGATCCTCATGTTGCTGGGAACCGTACTGGTCATGGCTTCCTCCTGTGTATTCAACAACTACTTTGACCGTGATCTGGATATGAAGATGGCCCGCACACAGAATCGTGTCCTTCCTACTGGGAAGATGTCGCCGAAGACGGTGCTCTGGTATGCTGTTATACTAGGCATATTGGGATTGTCTGTACTATTTATCGGCAACGGCCTGCTGGCCGGTGTATTTGGTGTCGTTGGCATGCTCGTATATGTCGTTGTGTATACGTTATGGCTGAAGCGCTCCTCGACCTGGAGTACCTCAGTTGGAGCGATCTCAGGAGCTATGCCTCCGGTGATCGGATATGTAGCGGCTGCAGGTAAGGTTGACCTCGGCGCTGTTCTGTTATTCGCGATGCTGTTCTTATGGCAGCCTCCTCATTTCTGGGCGCTCGGCATCCGGCGTGTAGAGGAGTATCGGGCGGCGGGTTTCCCGTTATTGCCAGTCGTCAAGGGAATTCCGAGAACGAAATTGCAAATGATTCCTTATCTGGTTCTACTGCTGCCTATTCCTATATTAATGTATGTCTACGATTATACAGGAATGTGGTTCCTTATCATTGGTGAGCTTCTGTCCGTATCCTGGTTGCTGATGGCGCTAAAAGGCTTCCGTTCACAGGAAAACGATGCTTGGGCGAAGCGGGTATTCTTGTTCTCAATCAACTATTTGACAGTCAGCATGATCGTCATGATTCTCGATACAGTACGATTGTAATGGAGGTTTGAGGATGTCGTTGCTCAAGAAATATAAATGGACCTGGATTTTGCTGGCGTTATGTATCATCATGGCGGGGTATCTGCTCTGGACTACCTATGCCAAGCCCAAGCTGCCGATTATCCGGCCAGTTGAGAGCTTCAGCTTGGAAAATGTAGATGGGCGCAATATTACGTTAGAGGATACGAACGGCAAGGTTCGGCTATTTTATTTCTTCTTCTCCAGTTGCCCGGATGTGTGTCCACTCACGACCTTCCGCTTAAGTCAAGTACAGGACCTCCTCAAGGATAAAGGGGTGTTCGGCAAGGATGCCGAGATCATCTCGATTTCCTTCGATCCGGAGCGAGACACGCGCGAAGCGATTAAGGCATTTGGAGACAAATTTAAGGCCGATTATTCAGGCTGGTATTTCTTGCGGGGAGATCAGCAGAAGACGATGGATCTGGCCATGAACTCATTCAAAATTTTAATTAATAAAGATCAGAATAACAATTTTGTCCATATGGATCTGATTGGTCTAGTTGACCGGGACGGCAACCTGCGGGAAATATACCGTCCAGAGTCTACGCCTCAGGAGATCGCCCAAGGGGTTATCAATCTGGCCAAAGAATAGTAATTCAGCTTCATATTGGCTTGTCTCATTTTCAGACGAAGCCGGGAGGAGGATATTCAATATATTCCTCTAGCCCGGCTTTTTCTAATTGGGCGATGATATATTCGTCAGGTGTACCTTCCACACCGGCATAGCCTCTTCTCGTATAGATCTGGAAGGCATCCGGGAAGGTGTCCCGTAAAATGGCACGGATCTTCTTGCCAGAAGCGTCGTTGTCCATAAATAAGTAAACTTCATCATCTCCAACCTGCTTACGGAGCGATTCCAGCTTGAGATTGTTCAAGGTTCCGAAGGTGCAATGAATATGTATCTCTTCATGAAGCAGTCTGCGCAGCTTACTGCGATCATTCTTGCCTTCGACGATGATGCTGATCGGCATGGCGGTTCACCTCGATTACGTTGGGGTGGTTAATTCTTATAGAGGTTGTTCAAAAACATGCACTTATAGTGTATACCTGACCGCTATCACATGCAAAAACATGATAAAAACGGTCTGTCGGGAGGGGGACAGACCGCGGGCAGTGATTTCATCCTACCAGAAAGGGGCACGAAGGATAATCACCAGCAAAATATAGAGTACCAAGATGGTGCCTGCTGATGACCAGGCCCCGCCAACTCCTGGGCTGATGACGGGGCCTGGTCCGCCTGGTCCACACGGTTCGATATGACCCACTTTTGATCACCTCCCTTTTTGTGCTTGGGTCAGTAACTACAAAATATACTATGTTTAATCTACGCTCCTGCCCTGTGCAATGGCCTAACCGTGTTCAAAATTATATGTGAATGCCCCTATAGAGGTTGTTCAAAAAGTCCTGCTCAACTGCTTCATCTTTCCGTTGGTACGGTGAAGGAAGCAGGCATATTTGCTCTCCAGGTAGGAACGACGATAATAACCAGCATTAAGAGCAAGAAGGCAAAGAAGTAAGGAGAGTAGTTATTATGCATCGTTCCCGCAATAATGGGGCCGAGGAATGAACCGATTGACATCGCAATAGATTGCAGTGAGAATACGGTTCCCAGCCGTTTGCCCCCGCATAAGTCGATAAAGACGGAAGCCATGGCAGGGAAGACGATACCTTTGGCCAGGCCGAGGGCAAATAGCGAAATGACAATCGGAACCGAGTCGAGTGCTGCTAGGGAGAAGAAGGATAGAGCAATACCGAGTATTCCGAGATAGGTTCTAATATACGGCGAGAAGTGATTCAGGAACAACAACGATAAGGTCGCCAGAGCCCCGAGGCTAATAATCGAGAAGTAAAGTCCAGTGTGCATGATCCCGGATAATCCACCGGCCTGGAGCGGGAGTTCAAAATATAGAATCCCTTGGGCGCAGGATACGGCAAAGGGCAGCAAATAGAAAAAGATAGGAATGATATTGAGCTTCATAGGTGCCTTCTTCATAGGTTGCTGTAGGGTGGTCTTTAATTTGGGCGTTTCTTTGATCGTGAACATGGCGATAACACCGGTAATGATCATGAGCCAGCCAAGCGTCTGGAAAGTAAGGGTGAAACCGGTGCGGGCGACAAGAAAGGCCCCGGCTGCCGGGGAGACGACGGAAGCAAGGGTATGCATGACCCCGTGTCCTGCCATCAACTTCCCCTGTTTCACAGCGTTGCTCGACAGGGAAGCGAGCAGGGCCAGACAGGCCGGGGACAGGAAAGCAAGCACAAATCCGCTAATCGAGCGCAGCACGAGAAGCTGCCATGGCTCCGTGACATGGGCCTGCAGCAGGAGGATCGCTCCGCCAGAGAGCAGACTGAATATCATATAGCCACGGCTTCCGTGGCGATCCACGCCCTGTCCAGCAATTAGATTGCCAGGCAGATGTGTTAGCGCATATATACCCATCATCCAGCCAATAAAGGCAGGCGCAGCCCCGAGTGACAATGCAAAGGGCGTCAGAATAGGATATTGCGCATGCAGGTCGAAGAAAGCGAGGAACATAAAAAAATAAAGCCAGAAAGCGATTTTCACTGCCTTGCCCTCCTCTAAAAGTGAGTTACCTCTTAAAAGTCATTATGCTATACTTGTACGTTGCTTGGGACGAACTTATACCCCCTTTCGGTACATGATGTACATAATTTTCTGTGATTTCCTGTTAAATTGGGGTTAAGCTGTCATTGGAACTGGCCATCATGTATAATAAGGGAGCGTCAGCTTAATCGGGTAGCTCTGACATATGCAAGGTAGTTCAATAAGTGCTGAATACGGGCATTTTTGAACATGAATGATTAAGAGTTTAGGGGTGTTAATGGATATGGATTTGAATGTTGATGTGTGGATTGAATTTCTAAAACAAAACTGGCTCGTCATTGTCGTAGCCCTGGTTATCCTATTTCTGGTGCTGAATTTTGTTAAGACCTTAGTCAAATGGGCGCTAGTCCTTGTCATCGCTGCGTTCATCATTATATACAGCGGCATATCTCTTAAGGATATTGGCAATGCGGTAGAGACGGTGAAGGACCAGGCTGCTGATATCACCAAGTCGGAAGTTCTGCAGATGATGAAGAAGGAAGCAGCGGAAGCGGAAATCACTCAGAATAGCGATGGAACGTTTACGATTAAGACGCCTAATCTTGAAGTCACAGGCAGTGACGGTGATGGTAAAGTAAAGGTTAAGTTCCATGGCGTATCTGTGGGTGAATGGAAGATAAATGATACGATAGAGGCGTTTATTGAAGAAGCAAAGCGCAAGTAGCGGGTAAGGTCTGCCTTAAATATTATGACCATAAGTCATCAAGATAGGGGGCAAGCATGACGATGGTCTTGGCTCAACAATTACAAGAAATGAACTGGATTAACGCATTGCTAATATGTATTTTGCTTATATCTGTGCTGCAAGGATGGGCGCGTGGGGCGTCCCGTACGGCGGGAAGATTGTTCACCTTGGTTAGTGGGGGAATTCTGTCTGTTGTGAGTATAATCGGGTCGGTTCCTCTCACCATATGGTTATCCCCGAAGGTACAAGATTGGCTCTCCTCCGTTACGTACCCGCAGCGTGATATGGCAACATGGGAACAAGTATATTACACCATCGTCACCGCGATTCGCGACTTTCCACTGATGCGGTTCGCTGTGTTGTTTATTATTAGCTATTGGTTGATCCGGACTGTACTGGGATTGCTCTCAGCGTTTTTACTAGGAGGTTCTTCGCTTGAGCGCGCTCCTTTCGGCGGAAGGGCTAGAGCTTCATTCCTGAGCAGAATTATCGGGGCATGCATTGGTACCGTAATCGGTACGGTCAGATGTATGATGATGATCGTCCTATTATTTATCGTCGTTACACTGTTTCCGAACAGTAGCTTCAGTCAATATGTGCAGGCTTCTACGGTATACCAACAAGGAGCACACACAGTGATTGAGCCGTTGACCGGAGACTTGATCAAGGAGAAGCTGCCGGTGTTCACTCGCAGTGTGGAGGCGGAACTCAACGGTATTCTGCAGCGGAAGTATGAGGTGATAGATGCCAATATTCCACAGGATATCGAACTGGCTGCGGCCAAAGTGACGGAAGGCGCGGGTACGGATGAAGAGAAGGCAAGGCGTCTCTATGACTGGGTCGGCTCCAGAGTGAGCTATGATTATGGTAAGGTTAAGGATTATGAAGAGCGGGGGGACTGGCATGAACAGACGCCGCAGATGACCTTTGATACGAAGAAGGGAGTATGCATCGATTACTCACGTCTGTATGCGGTTATGGCTAGGTCTCAGGGTCTTAAAGTGAAGGTTGTGACCGGATTAGGATATGACGGTAGAGGAGGATACGGACCCCACGCCTGGAATGAGGTATATCTGACAGAGAAGGACAAGTGGATTCCGCTTGATTCAACTTGGGCGCAAAGTGGGGATTGGTTCAATTCGCCTGCTTTCTATGATACGCATGTCCCCGACAAAACAGCTTAAAAAATAGAAGTGCCGGGTGTAACCTCGCATCGGATTGAATCGTTATGTTAATATAGTTGATGAAGTATGGAAGCATGAAAGAGGAGAAACGCCCATGAAGAACTCATACAATGACGATCCTCGCGAGCAGGAAGCCAAGCTGAAGCGTCATTTTAATATTCGCTTGAACTTATTCTTTTTTAGTACATTTATTATTTTTACGGTTATTATTGTACGTCTGGCGATCCTGCAATTTGTAGAAGGTCCAAGTCTGTCCCAGCAGGAGACGAGTATGCGGGTCAAGGATGTCCCGCTATCACCGATTCGTGGCTCTATCTTAGCGGCAGGCGGCGAGAAGCTTGCTTACTCGACCCCGGTGCAGTCGCTCTACATTACACTACAGAAAGACTATAGCAAATCGGAACGGGGGAAGAAGAACCGGCCTGAGGCGCTGGAAATTGCCAAAAAGCTGAAAGAGGTATTCGATAAGTATGGTGATAAGGTCAATGAGCCGATGACGGAGGAAGATATCGTTAAGGCGATGGACCTGGACTACAATAAGGGCAATGGTTATTCACCAAGACTGATCAAGGCGGGCTTGAATGATAAGGAAATCGCCTATTTCTTGGAGCGAAAATCAGAGTTCCCTGGTATCGATATCGTTGAGGATAGCGTTCGACACTATGACACGGATACGGTAGCTGTACAAACGGTTGGATATCTCAAGAAATATAAATCCATGGATGACGTTAAATGGTATGACCCGATCCGTGAAGCCAATAATTCATTAGACAAGGACCCTGCCCTGGATTATACGTCTGAGGAGCTTGTTGGTGCGGACGGATTGGAGATGTATTACCAGAATGAGCTTCGCGGCAAGAATGGCTATAAGAAAGTGCCGATTGATCCGCGGAATATGGCTACAGGCGTATCAGAGATCGTTCCTCCGGAAAAGGGGTATGATCTGCATACGAATATTAATAAGACTATTCAGATGGTCGCTGAGCAGGCCATTATGGATCAGATCGATTGGGTGCATAAAAACCCGGTATCCGGTGAAGTTCACCCTAATGCGAAGACCGGTTATGCTGTTGCGATGGAAGTGGACACCGGCAATGTTGTGGCCATGGCGAGCATGCCGGACTATGATACGAATGTATGGCAATCCGGTGGGATTGCATCAGACGATTGGTCCAAGATTATGACGAATTATCAGAACGGGACGATTACTCCAATCAGTTCAGGTCGTTCAGGGCACAATTTCGATTCGACGGTGTTATTGGGATCGACGATCAAGCCTCTGTCTGTATTGGTCGGACTTAATGAAGGGCTGTTTACGACGACCACTTATTATAATGATACAGGTATCGCTTACTTTGGTAAGAATGATTCCTCCAGCGTCCGTAACTCAGGAAGGCACGCCTATGGCTCACTGAGACCTTCTGGAGCGATCCGCCATTCCTCTAACGCCTTTATGGTCGATATGGTGGGCGAGAAATTGTGGAAAAAGTATGGAAATGAAGGTATAGACGTCTGGGATCAATATATGAAGAAGTTTGGTCTCGGTGTCTCAACAGGGGTCGATCTTCCGAAAGAATACCTAGGTAATCTAAACTATAAGAATGCAGAATCGGAGACAGCTCTTTCACGGCTGGCCTACGCTTCCTTTGGACAGCAAGCGGGTTATACAGCTATGCAATTGGCTCAATATACGGCTACTCTTGCAAGTCGAGGTTCGCGTATGGAGCCGCATATCGTCAACAAGATTACAGATGAGAATGGCAATATCATTAAAGAATTCAAGCCGACGGTATTGAATAAGGTCGAATTCAAGGATGCCTATTGGAACGAAGTCATCAGTGGGATGGAGACGAATGTCCCGGTGGCCTTTGCTGGATTTCCGTATGATTTTGCCCGGAAGACAGGTACCTCACAGCAATGGGGAGCGGGAGCTAACCGGGATAACGGGGTATTTATCGCTTTTGCGCCACGCAAAAATCCGAAGCTTGCTGTTGCGGTTATTATTCCTGAAGGCGGCTTTGGTGCATGGAGCGCCGCGCCGGTCGCACGGAAGATCTTCGATGCTTATGATCAAGAGTATGGACTTGATGGCATTCCGAAGAAGACGCAAAATAAGCAGACAGATAATCAGAATACGGATCAAACGAATAACACGCAATGAGAATTTAAAATTGAATAAAGACGATACATCAGCGATCTTTCACGGCATAGCTTGGGAAAGATCGCTGTTTTTTTATCTATAACTTGTCCGCGGCTTTATCTTAACGATTAACAGTTCTGTGGGAAGAAAGTAGGGGAATTCATTGAAAATCGTCTATCCGATAGACCGACGTGAACAGGAAGCAATGATGAAGAGTCGGTTTAATATCAGGCTGAATCTTTTCTTTTTCAGTGCGTTCGCCATTTTTACGGTCATTATTGTTCGACTGGCGATTTTGCAATTTGTAGAAGGGCCAAGTCTGTCGCAGCTGGAGACGAGTATGCGGGTTAAGGATGTCCCGCTATCACCAATTCGCGGCTCTATCTTAGCGGCAGGCGGCGAGAAGCTTGCTTACTCGACCGCGGTACAGTCGTTGTACATTACACTGCAGAAAGACTACAGCATGTCGGTGGGGGGCAAGGAGAACCGACCCGAAGCACTGGAAATTGCCAAGAAGCTGAAGGAGGTATTCGATAAGTACGGTGATAAGACCAGTGAGCCGATGACGGAAGACGAAATTATAAAGAGGATGGATCTTAATTATAATCAAGGGAATGGATATTCTCCTAGGCTGATTAAGTCAGGATTAAATAAGAAAGAGGTTGCTTATTTCCTGGAGCGTAAGTCCGAATTCCCTGGTATCGATGTCGTTGAGGATAGCGTTCGGCACTACGATAAGGATACGGTAGCTGTACAGACGGTTGGATATCAGAAGAAATTTAAGTTTATGGATGCTGAAAAGTTGTACGATTCAACTCGTGAAGCAAATGCTTCAAAGGACAAGAACCCTGCTCTGGATTATACAGGTGACGAGCTCGTTGGTGCTGATGGACTGGAGTTGTACTATCAGGAGTATTTACGCGGCAAGAATGGCTATAAGAAAGTGTCAATTGACCCGCGAAATATGGCTACAGGCGTATCAGAGATCGTTCCTCCAGAGAAGGGCTATGATCTGCATACGAATATTAACAAGAATATTCAGATGGTCGCTGAGCAGGCGATTATGGATCAGATTGATTGGGTGCATAAAAATCCGGTATCCGGTGAAGTTCACCCTTATGCGAAGACCGGTTATGCTGTTGCGATGGAAGTGGACACGGGTAATGTTGTGGCCATGGCGAGCATGCCGGACTATGATACGAACGTATGGCAATCCGGTGGGATTGATCCCGATGTATGGGATAGAATAATCGAAAATTATCAGAATGGGACGATTACCCCGTATAGTTCGGGGCTTTCAGGACATAATTTTGGCTCAAATGTACTGCTTGGTTCAACGATTAAGCCTTTGTCTGTATTGATTGGTCTTAATGAGGGGCTGTTTGCAACGACTGATTATTATAATGATAGAGGTATCGCGTACTTTGGTAAGAATGATTCTTCCAGTGTTCGCAACTCGGGGAGTCATGCTTACGGTCCAATTAAACCCACTGAAGCGATTCGCTATTCCTCCAATGCCTTTATGGTCGATATGGTGGGCGAGAAACTCTGGAAAAAATATGGACCGGAGGGTATTGACGTTTGGGAGAAATACATGGAAAAATTCGGCCTTGGCATTTCGACCGGAGTTGATCTTCCTAAAGAATTTTTAGGCCAATTAGAATATAGAGATGAGGGGGAAACTCCACTATCTCGTTTAGCATTTGCTTCATTTGGCCAACAAGCCAGGTATACGACGATGCAATTAGCTCAATACACCGCGACATTAGCAAGTCGCGGCTCGCGAATGGAGCCGCATATCGTCAATAAAATTACGGACGAGAACGGGAATATCATTAAAGAATTTAAGCCGAAGGTACTGAATAAGGTTGAGTTTAAAGATGCTTATTGGGACACAGTAATTGATGGGATGAGGACCGATGTATCGGCCTTTACCGGATTCCCATATGATTTTGCCCGGAAGACGGGGACCTCGCAGCAGTGGGGAGCTGGGGCTAACCGGGATAACGGCGTATTTATCGCCTTTGCTCCGCGCGTGAATCCGAAGCTTGCTGTAGCTGTAGTTATCCCGGAGGGCGGCTTTGGAGCCTGGAGCGCCGCGCCAGTAGCCCGTAAAATTTTCGATGCTTATGATCAAGAGTATGGGCTGGACGGTATTCCGAAGAAAAGCCTTCAGCAGCAAGACGATAAGGACTAATAAACAATCGTTATTTTAATAAATTAGGGGCCAGGGTGAGAACTATTTTCAGTAAAAATGGAAATAGTTCTTGCTTTTTGGCCTGTTTATCATTTAGAATTTGCATTAGGGAAACTTTTTTAAATAGGAGAAACAATTATATCTCTACGAAACATTTATTCTACTAAGCAAAAAACAGAGCGCGCTGCTCGAAATATTAGGAGGACTAATCTATGGGACAAATTTCAGTTAAGAAGGGCCCTATGCAGAGGGCGAAGATTACATTAAGTGTGCTGGTGCTGGTCATCGTTGCAGCTTGCTCCAAAGTGGAGGGAGAAGCCTCCCATCTCCAAAGAGCCGAGGATGGCAACAAAATTCAAGTTGTCTCCACGATTGGGATGATTACGGATGTTGTTCAGGAGGTCGGCGGGGAAGAGGTTGAAGCGATCGGCTTGATGGGACCGGGGGTAGACCCGCACCTATATAAAGCTTCGCAGGGAGATATGACACGATTGGATCGGGCGGATATGATCTTCTACGGAGGCCTCCATCTGGAAGGGAAAATGACGGAGATCTTCGAGAAACTGGAGCGCAGCAAGCCGACGGTGGCCGTATCCCAAGGAATCGATACATCGATACTTCGCTCTGGGGAGGATGCAGGAGGAACACAGTATGATCCTCATATTTGGTTCAATGTGAAGCACTGGATCTCAGCGACAGAGACGATCCGCGATGCCTTGTCCAGCTATGATCCGGCGCACGCCGATCTCTATAAGAACAATGCGGATAAATATATTCAGCAGCTGAAAGTATTGGATGAAGAGGTGCAAACAGCCATTGCCGAGATTCCTGAAGCGGGCCGCGTACTTGTAACTGCGCATGATGCCTTCGGATATTTTGGAGAAGCCTACGGGATTAAAGTCATGGGGTTGCAAGGGATCAGTACGGCTGCAGAGTACGGTTCCAAGGATGTGAGCGAGCTGCGGGATTACCTCGTGGACAATAAGATCAAGGCAGTGTTCGTAGAATCCAGTATTCCGACGAAATCGATGGAAGCGGTCATTGCCGGAGCCAAAGAGAAGGGGCATAAGGTGGAAATCGGTGGTGAGCTGTATTCCGACTCCCTGGGAGAGCCAGGCTCAGACGCTGATACTTATATCAAAATGGTCCGGCACAATGTCAGTACGATCGTAGACGCATTGAAATAAATATAGGCGGTGACTACGCCAAGGAGATAAGGAGGAAATAACTATGGAGATGCACCCGCTTGAAGTGAGTAATTTGACGGTGGCTTACCAGAAGAAGCCAGTATTGAATTCGGTATCGTTTCAGATTCCTTCCGGGAAGCTGATCGGCGTGCTCGGCCCAAACGGGGCTGGAAAATCGACAATGCTTAAGGCTGTGCTGGGACTTATCCCGGTCGTTGAAGGTACGGTGAAGATATTTGGCCGCAGTTATCAAGAGAACCGGAAGAAAGTTGGCTATGTGCCACAACGTGAATCGGTCGATTGGGATTTCCCGACGAATGCGCTGGACGTTGTTATGATGGGCAGATATGGACATCTGGGCTGGATTCGCCGTCCGGGGATGAAGGAACGACAAATCGCCATGGAGTGTCTGGCTAAGGTCGGGATGGCTGATTTCGCTGGCAGACAGATCAGTCAACTGTCTGGAGGCCAGCAGCAAAGAGTATTTCTGGCTAGAGCCCTGGCGCAAAATGCAACGCTCTATTTCATGGACGAACCTTTTGCCGGGGTTGACGCGACGACAGAGAAAGCGATCATCAGTCTGCTCCACGAGCTTAAGGAACAAGGCAAGACGGTACTTGTTGTGCACCATGATCTCTCCACCGTGAAGGAGTACTTTGATGAAGTAGTGCTGCTTAACGGCAAGCTGGTGGCTGCGGGTCCAACCGAGGAGACATTTACATCCTCCAATCTGCACAAGACATACGGTGGACGAATTGCCATGCTGCAGGATGTAGCGAACGGGGCGGAGATTCAAGGAAATGAAGAGGAAGAAGAGAAGAATCTGAGATCGGACTTGCCGAAGAGAAGCAAGACGGCGAAGAAAGCAAACAACGCGAGATCGGGCCTGACGAGCGCGGCGAACGGTGTGAGTGTACCGGATGAAGCGGAAGGAGCGGATGTACCGATCGGGGCGGTGAGCCGAACATGATGTCTTTCTTATTGACCTGGTTCACCGATCCTAATATGCAGTGGATTCTGATGGGGTCCTTATTACTTGGAATCGGCAGCGGAGTTATCGGCTCATTCACTTATTTACGCAAGCAGAGTCTGTTAGGGGATGCGCTTGCTCATGCGGCATTACCGGGGATATGCATCGCCTTCATGCTAAGCGGAGTTAAATCGATTGGATTGTTCATGATCGGTTCCATCGTGTCGGGAATGATAGCGACCTTCGGCATCTATGCCATAACTCGATATTCACGCATCAAGCAGGATGCAGCACTTGGGATTGTTTTATCGGTATTCTTCGGAATTGGGGTTATGTTGATGACGAAGATTCAGCATAGTGGGAACGGAAATCAAAGCGGACTCGATAAGTATATGTTCGGTCAGGCAGCATCGATGATGAAGTCCGATGTATATATGATGGGCGCTGTCTCGCTGTTGCTGATCTTGATATGCTTCATATTTTTCAAAGAATTCAAGCTTGTCAGCTTTGACCCTGGCTTTGCCAGGGGGATGGGCATGAAAGTAGGGCTGCTGGAGCAGGTGCTCTTATTCATGACGGTGATTGCTGTTGTCGTAGGAATTCAGGCGGTTGGCGTTGTGTTGGTAGCCGCGCTGCTTATCACTCCAGCCGTATCGGCCCGGTACTGGACGGACTCGCTTGGAGTTATGGTTATTATTGCCGGAGTAATCGGTGCATTCTCGGGTGTAACGGGAACATTGATCAGCGGGACGTTGTCCAATCTACCTACCGGCCCAGTTACGGTATTGGCTGCAACCTCTCTGTTCTTTGTCTCGGCGGTGTTTGCTCCGAATCGGGGCCTTGTAGCTAAAATGTGGCGCAGGGCGCGCACCAAGCAGCATATACGACAGAGCCAATCGATTGAGACGAATCGCCATCGTACAGGAACTGTTGAAGGAGGGCTCGACGGATGATGGATTTCTGGATTATACTTACCGGTACCTTGGTCGCGGCAACCTGCGGGATTCTTGGCTGCTTCCTCGTCCTACGCAAAATGGCAATGGTAGGGGATGCGATCAGTCATTCCGTACTTCCTGGTATTGCAATTGCCTTCCTCATTGGCGGTTCGCGGGATTCGTTCCTGATGCTGTTCGGGGCCGCGGTGCTTGGACTGATTACGGTGTTCCTAATTCAACTGCTGCAGCGCAGCGGATTGCAATCGGATGCATCAATCGGCATTGTATTTACGGCATTATTCGCGATCGGAGTTATTCTGATCAGCCGAAATGCCCAGCATATAGACCTGGACCTGGATTGTGTGTTGTTTGGAGAAATTGCCTATGTGCCATGGGATTCTTTGATCTGGAATGGCTACAATCTAGGTCCTGTCGCTATCTGGATGCTGGGAGCAACCTTCCTTATTGTGCTGATTACGGTCGTGTTATTTTATAAACAGTTCAAAATATGTGCCTTCGATCCTGCGCTCGCTGCAGCTCTGGGCATACCAGTGGTATTGTTCCACTATCTCTTGATGGGGCTGGTCTCGCTGTCAACGGTAGCTTCCTTCGAAAGCGTAGGAGCGATTCTCGTCGTCGGGATGCTCATTGTCCCTGCGGCGACGGCATACCTGTTGACCGACCGTCTTGGTCTAATGCTGCTGTACAGCGTCATCATCGGGGCCATCAGCTCTACTGGTGGTTACTATATGGCAAAGCTGTTCGATGCTTCGATTGCCGGTTCGATGATCACGGTATGTGGAATTCTGTTCGTTCTGGCGTTCCTGTTCTCGCCTTCGCATGGGCTAATCTCCCGGTGGACGAAACGACAGCAGATGCGGGTGGGCAGTTTGAAACAGGCAGTAGAATGAATGAAGAGAAAAAATGTAAAAATACAAGAATCTCCTGTCGTGGGGGATTCTTTTTTTCTTTTACAGTGAAAGAAATGATGGGGAGATTCATACGGACGATCTACGAGGGAAAACTATATCCGAGCGACGTCAAATTTGGTGGATTTAACGGAAAAATGGCCTCCTGTGAGCAGTGTCTATGTGGAGCGATGAGGATTATGATAAAATGACGTTATGTTGTGCCTATGATAGCTATACAACGTACCAACTACATGCATATGCTTTCGAAGTCGTTTTCTCCGAAAACGTGTAGCTCCGCTCCTCAGACCCTAGCTTCATCCAACTGAAGCGTTTTGAAAAAACGCACATCGGAAGCATATGCTTCGGTGCTGAAAACCGACCTTTTTGAACACTTACTTACAGACAGGGGGATTACTGTTGAAATATAAATTGCTGGCATTGGATATGGATGGGACCTTACTTACGGACGAACATCAGATTTCCCCAGATACGGAAAAATGGCTACGCAAGGCGATGGCGGCTGGCGTGCATGTATGCTTGTCGACAGGCCGCAGATTCGTTGATGCGGTGCCGTTCGGTGAACAGCTTGGTCTGGATACACCGATGGTAACGGTGAATGGAAGTGAAGTATGGCGTTCTCCGCATGAACTGTATCACCGGGAACAACTCGATCAGTCGGTTGTGAAGCGGATGTATCAAATGTCCCGGGATCATCATGTGTGGTTCTGGGCGGATGCGGTAGAGGGAACTTATAATGAGAAGAACTGGAGGACGGAGCTGCTTGAGCAGAACCAATGGCTGAAGTTCGGTTACTACACCGAGGACGATGATCTGCGTCATTCTTTAATGGTGGAGCTGCAAAATATCGGCGGACTTGAGATTACGAATTCTTCCCCTTATAATTTGGAGATCAATCCTGCCGGAATTAACAAAGCGAGTGGAGTCCGAACGATATGTGAACTGCTCGGTATAAATATGGAGGAGGTCGCAGCGTTTGGCGACAGCTTGAACGATCTTGCTGTCATTCAGGCGGCAGGCCTCGGCGTAGCAATGGGCAACGCACAACTGGCAGTGCAGGAACAGGCGGATGTCGTAACGGCTTCTAACAATGATGATGGGATTGCGATAATTATCCGCGATTATATTTTGGCTTAGGAGTGATCGTTGCATGGCAGTGCTGGGCTGGATATTGGTCATCGCTTTATTCGCTATCGGGATGGCAGGGGCGGTATATCCTATTTTGCCAGGGGTACTTGCTGTCTATTTTGCCTTCTTCGTCTACGGTTGGTTCTTCTCATTCGATTCGTTCGGGTGGGTGTTCTGGACCGTTCAAACCTTGATTGTCGTTGTCCTGATGGTGGCCGACTATGCGGTTGGAGCCTGGGGTGTGAAGAAGTTTGGCGGCAGCAAGCTATCGATCTGGTTAAGTACCATCGGCATCATTATCGGCCCCTTCGTCATACCAGCCTTTGGGCTTGTGCTTGGTCCTCTGCTTGGGGCAATGATCGGTGAACTGATCCGAGGGGAGAGTATTGATAGAGCTTTTAAGGTAGGCATCGGCTCCGTTGTTGGTTTATTCAGCAGTTTTGTGGTTAAGATTATCCTCCAGCTTGTCATGATTATTCTATTTATTATTTGGATTATCTAAATTATTATATCGCGCATTACTCTTGCAGTAATCCTGGAAAGAAGGAATTATTTTTGTCCAAGAAAGAGTCATTCATCAAAGGCACGTTAATTCTTGCCGGAGCGGCATTGATCGCCAGAGTGCTGGGCTTGTTCCAGCGTGTTCCCTTGGAGCATATATTGGGCGATATCGGGAACGCATCTTACTCCCAGGCGAATGCCGCTTATTTCATGCTGCTGACGATTGCAACAGCGGGAATTCCTAGTACGCTTAGTAAAATGGTGTCGGAGCGCCATGCGCTGAACCGCCCGATGGAAGCAAGACGAATCTATCATGCCGGTCTGATGTTTGCTGCTATTTCCGGTATTGTGATGTTTGTACTCTTGTATATCTTTGCCCCGGTGTATGCCCGGGCATCGGGTATTCCCGAGACAGCCGTGACGATTCGGGCGCTAGCGCCCGCCTTGCTGTTATTTCCTCTGATCGCGATTATCCGTGGATATTTGCAGGGGCGGAATATTATGATTGCCGGTGGTATTTCGCAGGTCATCGAACAATTCGTTCGCGTCGGAACGGGTCTGATTCTAGCTTTTCTATTCTATCATTGGGGTTATTCGGGTGAGAAAATCGCTGCCGGGGCTACTTTCGGGGCGGTCATTGGCGGTGTCGCCGCGCTGCTCGTTATGCTCTATTACAATATGAAGGTTCGCCGGAAGGACCGCAGCGAGCTACCGCTACAGGCTCATGATGGACAGGCCAGGATTTCTTATGGCCGAATCTACGCGGAGATCTTCAAGCTGTCGATTCCGATCGTCGTCTCTTCGATGACAGTATCGGCTGTGAACTTCATTGATAACTCGATCCTGAAGCCGCTCTTGTCGGGACAGATTGGTCCGAATGAGGCGACTTATGTACTCGGGATCCTCGGCAACCGGGCGCAAATGATCGCTGGTATTCCACCGATTCTTGCTATTGCGCTGAGCCAGTCACTCGTTCCAATCATCTCGGCAGCCTTTGCCCGCGGGGATCAGGCGCATTTGAAGCGGCAGGTTACTCTGGCTATGCAGGTCGCTGTACTTACTGGGATGCCGATTATTCTTGCTCTCGGGACGGCGGCTTACTCGGTCAACGGTTTGCTCTTCAGTACACGTGACGGAAGTGGAATCGTAGCCTTGCTTACTTTTGCAACGATCTTCCAGATTACGATGATGACGAGCAACTCGATCTTGCTCGGGATTAACAAGGCGACCTTATCAATGGTGCATGTCATCATCGGAATTATCGTCAAGCTGGCAGCCAGCTATGCCTTGGCTCCGCTACTTGGTATCTATGGCATTATTATTGCGACAGCCTTATGCTTCCTCGTCATTACGCTGCTCAATCTGCGTTCGATGAAGAAGATCGTACCGTTCTCGATTATGGGAGGACGCTGGGCAGGATTCCTGCTTACTGTCGTTGCCTTGACGGGAGTTGGTTATGGGCTGAATCAGCTTGGCATCGGGATGGAAGCCTTCATGCCAGGTCGTGTGGCCTTCTTCATCACATGCTGTATCGTCGGAGTCGCGGTGGTGGCTCTCTATCCTGTATTGCTCGTCGTTCTACGCGTTGTCCGTAAGGAAGAGCTGGGAACTTATCCGCGGGTACTGCAGAAGGTCTTCAGACCGCTTATGCGCCTGCAGCGCGGTTCAGCAGGTACAGGCGGAACCATGTAAGTTGCTTAGTCGGCGGCGCCCTCCGGGAGCGCCGCCTTTGTTATGCCGTACCTGTGCTCGCGACTGATGTCGCACAGGTACGGCGGCTGCGGCGCGCTGATCCCGTTCAGCGCGCCCCAGTCCTTGAACCAATCCTCACGCAGGATTGGTTCATAGGGGGCGTCGCCCCAAGCGTCCGTCAGCTTGGGGCTATAGAGACGCTGGCCGCCGGGCAGCGTCTCGCCTTCGGGAAGCTCTGACCCCTGGACAGCAGCCCCTGGACAGCAGGGGTCAGAGCTTCCGCTGGATTGGCCGTGAACAAGTCCGGCCAATAGTCCGCGCGCGAGCCTGTGTGCGGCACGCTCGCGGCGAAGCGCTGCGCGCCGCTGTGCACAGCGCGCAGGCCAAACAACATCGCGTACAGGCTCTTGCCTAGCGCGATGCGGGCGGGCAGACTGACCGGGTTGACGACGCTGCGACCGGCCAGCCGGTGCACATTGCCAGATTCAGGGCAGTCTTGCCCGTCGGCTGCGGACTCACATTCCTTGAGTCCGTCTTCATCCCCGCTGTTCTCCCGCAGCGGGAATATGATATGATTCATGCCGAGCAATTGAATCAGAGCGGATTCATTGAAATCATCCATTGATATCTGATAATGCGGGTGGCGAAAGACCTGCTTATCTATATAGTTCTGCTCATTAATGATAAGCCCAACGGTCAGTAGTGGACTGCTGCGGTCGATCCAAAACCGCTCCCAGAAGGGCTGCATGAAGCGGGAGACATGGAAGTGCGGAAGCAGGTGGAACAGGCTTCGGCCCAATTCACGGCTCTTGGCATATAATAGTAGCTGCGGGTAGGCGTCTTGGAAAATAAGCGCATTGCTGCGCTCAAAAAAACGATAGAAAGACTGTTTTCCCTCTTCGTCGAGTACATTCTGTAATCTGCTCCCCTTCAGGTCAGTCATCCACCAGCCGGCATTGCGCGATACCATATGAGCCAGGAAGGCCCAGTGCACCTCTGGATATTGCTCATAGAACTGCCAATAGGCTTCGGTACGCGTAATATTGCTAATTTCCGCCTTACGGGTCGCGTCGGTGATCTCTTCGGCAAGCTTTAGCTCGGCTTCCGTCCAGGGCTCAGCGATGCCTCCATGTGCAGCTTTACGGCGCAACAAATCTTCAATTTCCGCCTTAACCGCATTAACTGCAGCCTCTTTCCAGTCGAGGGCTATGCGTTCTTCTCTTAATTTACTGGAATTGGTCCACTGAGCAGTCTTGTCTTTAACGACTTCGCTGATCGCTGTAGGTAGACGAAGAATCAATTTTCTTAGACCATCTTTGGACGTGCTGTCAGGATCAGGGGGAATCTGCTGCGTCATGGTTGGACCTCGCTTTCTTCGAAGCATGTTGTCGTGTAGTTGATATAAGTGTGTGTTCAAAAAGGTCGGTTTTCTTATCAAAAGCGGAGTTTTTGAACAGCTTCTATAAGTATGGCCGAAATATTTGACTTCCACACTTCAATTTGGTTGACTAGAGATACATCGATTTGGAGAATACAATACGAGAAAGGAATGAAAGTCAATGAGAAAAGTTACTTCCGCTGAGGAGTTCCAAGTCAGCATTCAATCCAGCAATTTGGTAGTCGCTGTATTTAAAGCGGACTGGTGCGTAGATTGCAAATTTATGGACCCGTTCATGCCTGAAGTAGAACAAAAATATGAAGATCGCTTGACCCTTGTTGAGGTCGATGTGGATCAGGTCGGAGACGTAAGTCAGGAACAGAACATCATGGGCATTCCTAGCTTTGTCGCTTATACCGACGGCAGAGAACTCGTTCGTTTCGTGAATAAACTCCGTAAATCACGTGAGGAAATCGAGGATTTCCTGAATAAAGCGTTGGATGTATATTCCGCTCTCCACAATACTTCGGAGAGACAAGAAAATTAAGGCTTATCTGAACAAGCACGCTGTCCCCAACTCATTTGGCGGGCGGCGTGTTTTATTTTGAATATTTTGTCATGTTCCCCTATGATTGCATGGAGGATATCAGGTATAATGAAGTGGTATGAATTGTGAAAATTCCCTAACACTTTGTTATAGCGGGTGAAAATCATTGAAGACGAAGCATTTAAAATGGCTTAGTTATTTGTCCTGTTTTGTTATGTTCCTCGCTACCTTGGGCGGGAGCGTGGTGACGAAGACGGAGTCGGGACTCGGCTGCGGCAATGAATGGCCGCTTTGTCATGGGAAATTTGTACCGGCCCACACGCTTGCATCGATGATTGAATACTCGCATCGAGCGATAAGCGGAGCCGCCGGGTTACTTGCTGTAGGCGCATTCATCGCTTTTTGGCTATACCGTAAGAACCGTAAAGACCTGCAGCTTTACGCTCTGCTGGCGCTTATTTTTGTGATGGTACAAGCGTTTATGGGGGCGATGGCGGTGATTTATCCTACCTCGTCCGGTGTGATGGCGCTTCATTTTGGCTTCTCACTGATTGCCTTTGCAAGTTCAATCATGTTAGTACTCGGTATACGCACTGAAGAGACAGCCGAGAAGAATTCCGGTCCGCTACCCGCTCAATCCGATGCACTTCCAGTATCGATCGGTTTTCGCAATTTGACCTGGTTTGCCACATTATATACTTATATCGTTGTATACATAGGTGCCTATGTCAGCCATACGGATTCGGCGGGAGGCTGCAGTGGATGGCCGCTGTGCAATAATGAGGTGATTCCAGATTTGACCGGCGGGACAGGCGTCGCTTTTATTCACCGTATCGCAGCTCTACTGCTTCTCGTACTTATTGCGATAGTCGGACATTTGGCGTATTGGAAGCATCCGCATCACAGGGAAATTCGTAAATTAGGCGTTGCTGCAACGGTCCTGATCATCATTCAGGTATTCACAGGTGCGGGGATCGTATTTACTTTGAACAATTTCGAAGTATACTTATTTACTTCACTCGCCCATATTATCGTGCTCGCTTCATTATTCGGGGTGTTATGTTATTTGAGTGTCAGAACGTGGCAGCTCAGCAGACAAAGCTCCAATAAAATTAGCGGCAAACGGATCGATGCATAGTTCGACTGGACCTTTGATAAGGAGATTAATTTGATTTCATGATGTCATTGGAACTTATAAAATATAGTGAGGAACAAAAGTCCACGATCCACTCGCGGGCTTTTCTTCATATTTGTCATTTGTCATGAATCTGTTGTTGGTCGCGGAAGATGGAAGCGCTAGTAGCTGTTATACTGTGAAGTGGAATATTAAATCATTGAAATAATAAAGACAGATATATAGATCCAGCATCCAGGCTGTTCAGGGAGGAATTTGAATTGGGCTGCAAAAATTTGCGTGATTGGATAGATATGCTTCAGAGAGAGAATGAACTGACGATTATCGATGCTCCTGTTGATCCCAACTTGGAATTGGCGGAAATCCACCGCCGGGTCATTGACGATGAAGGACCTGCATTGCTGTTCACGAATGTGAAGGGAACTCCGTTCCCGGTGGCGACCAATCTGTTCGGAACGATCCGCCGCGTCGAGCTGGCGTTCGGACCTCGTCCGGAGCAGCTAGCCAATCAATTAGTCACGATGCTGGACCGCATTATGCCGCCGAATCCGAAGGCGATCTGGAATGAGCGCGGCTTGATTCGGGAAGTGCTGAAGGTAGGACTTAAGAGTGTGCCGAAGAGTAAGGCACCGATTCTTGAAGTATGTAAGCAGGATGCCCCTCTCCGCGAGCTTCCAAAGCTGACAAGCTGGCAGCTTGATGGCGGTCCTTTTGTAACGTTGCCATTAGTCTATACAGAGAATCCGCTCCATCCGAATGAGAACAATCTTGGCATGTACCGGATTCAAATCTATGATGATCAGACAACAGGCGTACACTGGCAAATTCAAAAGGGCGGTGGCTTCCATTACCATGAAGCAGAAAAGATGGGACAAGCTCTACCGGTATCCGTCTTTATTGGCGGCCCGCCAGCGATGATTGCCTCGGCGATTTCTCCGGTGCCTGAGAACTTATCAGAGCTGCTGGTAGCTTCCTTCATTCTGGGAGAGAAGTTGCCGATGGTGGATAACCCGCTTGGCGGACATCGGATTCCAGCGGAGGTTGAATTCGCCATTCAGGGCGTTGTTCCTCCGTTCGAACGCCGTCCGGAAGGACCGTTCGGCGATCACTTCGGTTACTATTCCTTGCAGCATGATTTTCCGGTTCTGCATGTGAAGAACATGTGGCATCGTAAGAATGCGATTTACCCGGCAACGATTGTTGGCAAGCCGCGTCAGGAGGACTATTACTTGGGAGATTTCCTGCAGAAGCTGTTGTCTCCGGCATTTCCACTTGTGATGCCTAAGGTTCATTCCCTGTGGACCTATGCAGAGAGCGGCTTCCATGCGCTATCGTCCGCGGTGGTGCGGGAGAGCTATTCCCGCGAAGCGCTAGTTGCCGGCTTCCGTATTCTTGGCGAAGGCCAATTATCATTAACCAAGTTTCTGATGTTGACGGATCAGAAGCTCGATCTGGCCGACTTCCGTCTACTGTTGAAGACTGTGCTGGAACGCTTCGATCCGCGCAGCGATCTATTCATCATTAACAATACTTCGCATGACACGCTGGACTATACGGGGCATAAGCTGAACCACGGCAGTAAAGCGATTATGATCGGGGTTGGCAAGCCTGTCCGGGAACTGCCGAAGGCTTATGATGAAGGGGATATCGCTGAGATCAGTCAAATTTCTGTCTTCCATGACGGATGTCTTGTCGTATCCGGTACATCCTATGAGGACGAGCCGGAATTAGCCGAACGTGTTCTGGCACGTTTACGGGAACGGGGAACAGCTTGGCCGTTCGTCGTATTGGTTGACGATGCGAAGACAGTAACGTATGATCAGACTTCATTCCTCTGGACCGTATTTACCCGCTTCAATCCAGCGAGCGATATTTATACGGCAAGTGAGGTGCGCCAGCACCATCTTGTCTATAGTCTGCCAATCGTGATTGATGCTCGTATGAAACCTGGATATCCGGATGAATTGTTCCCTCCGGAGGATATTGTAAAATTAGTGGACGAGAGCTGGAAAAGCTATTTTGTATAATCGAGGAATAGAACTTTGTTACTAACCGTGTGTGTTCAAAATGTTCGGTTTTCAGCACCGGAGTTTATGCTTCCGATGTGCGTTTTTTTCAAAACGCTTCAGTTGGATGATGCTAGGGTGCGGACTTTTTGAACAACTTCTAGCAGGAAGCGAGGAATGAATATGCTGCGTAGCTTGCTTGGGGAGCCGCCCAGACAACCGGAGGAGAGACTGGACAAGGCCTATAAGGCGATGAAGGAGACCATTCGTATACTGCGTCATGAAATCGAGCTTAAACATGATCCGACGCATGATTATCGTAAGCTTGAGATTTGGATTTTGGGATTGATCTCATCGCTCAATGAACTGGAGGAGTGCTTATTCGCCTCAAGTCTGTTCCGCAAGAAGGTTACGCATGATTCAGTGGAGGATATGGATCCTGCTGAGCGAGAGGATTATGCTCGATACGTATTTTTCTACAAAGACGGATTTATACGTGTATTTGCGGTTCTGGACAAGTTGGGAACTGTGCTTAACGAGTTGTTCGACATGAAGATGGCTAAGATTAAGCCTCATTTCTCGTTCTTCACGGTGCTGCGTCAGCTTCAGCTCATTCCGAAGCATGCTGAATTGGGTAAAGACTTAAACATCATCAAAAATCAATATCGTGAAGCGCTATCTGAACTTAGACGTCGTCGCAACACGGAGATCCATTACATGAACTCAGAATTGCGCGACGATCTATGGCAACGGCACCAAGCCTTGTTCGGTAAAATCGAGCTAGAGAATCTGGACCTGCATATCCGCGATCTGGAGCAAGGCTATCAAATGGTATGTGAGACGCTTGAAGCGGTATTTGTCTACACAAATCAAAGATGGAAGCAACTGGCCGGGAGATAAAATACGTGGTGTGACGCGAAAAATATGAACTGTGTCAAATTTCCTTTGACAAACTGTGAGAATGTTACTATACTCAGAATAGTTTCAGAAACTTAAATTAATAATTTCATATATATTTTCTTATCTAGAGTGGTGGAGGGAAAGGCCCGATGAAGCCCGGCAACCGATTTATCCGATGTTTGGTATGATACCAATCGATAAATGTCATGGTGCTAATTCCTTCAAAGTCTGTTTGCTTGCAGCGGACAGGGCTTTGGCAGATGAGAAGGCATTGTCTTTACGTAAAGAGAGCCCTTTGAATCTGTGCAGGGGCTCTTTTCTTATATTTACTGGAAGATTCATGATTAACAGTGGTGAGAAGAGCGGTCAACCGCAGTCCATCATTGTAGTAGGGGGCAATTCTATGATTGAACTCAAGCAGCTAACGAAAACATATGGCGACAAAAAGAAGAAGACAACAGCCTTATCCGGGCTTAATCTATCCGTTGGCAAAGGTGAAATATTCGGTGTGATCGGTCATTCCGGCGCAGGGAAGAGTACGCTGATTCGCTGTATCAATCTGCTGGAGCGTCCGACAGAAGGCGAAATTTGGGTCGGCGGTGTGGAGCTAACAAGGCTAAACAAACGGGATTTGCAGGAGAAGCGACGAAAGATCGGCATGATTTTCCAACATTTTAACTTGCTCTCTTCAGCAACGGTGTTCGATAATATTGCATTTCCGCTGACCCTGATTCATACACCGAAGCAAGAAATTGAGAAGAAGGTCAGTGAGCTTCTTGAACTGGTCGGTCTTCAGGAACATCGTAATAAGTATCCATCTCAGTTGTCGGGGGGTCAGAAGCAGCGTGTCGGCATCGCCCGGGCGCTAGCCAGTGATCCAGATGTACTGCTCTGCGATGAGGCGACATCCGCACTTGACCCGCAGACAACGGATTCTATTCTCAAGCTGCTACTTGACATTAACAAGAAATTTGGCTTAACGATTATGCTAATTACCCATGAGATGCATGTCATCCAGAGCATCTGCGACCGTGTTGCTGTTATTCATGCGGGCGGCATCGTCGAAGAGGGGCCGGTTGCAGAAGTATTTCTGAAGCCGAAGCATCCTGTGACGAAGGAATTCATTGATCGCGATGCCCAAGGAGAGGAAGGCTTCAAGTTGGCGGCGGCCTCGCTGACAAGCGGATCCAAGCTGGCAAGAATCACTTTCCTCGGTACGAAGACCTATGAGTCGATTATGTCACAAGTGGTGCGCGAGACTGGCGTGAACTTCGCTATCTTGCAGGGCACGATATCGACGATCAAGGATACGCCATATGGGAAACTGACAGTATCCTTTGAAGGCAGCAATGATGATGTTAATCGTACAATAGCGCTGTTGAGAGAGCGCGAGCTTGATGTGGAGGTGATGGAGTGATGTGGGGTCTTGATTTCTCGAAGATTGATTGGTCGGAGATGGGAACGGCTTCGGTGGATACGCTGCAGATGATGCTGTACTCAACCTTGTTCACGTTAGTTATTGGATTACCGCTGGGGGTGCTGTTATATGTTTCCTCACGTTCCAATTCCACGGTATTGCAATGGGTATACAGAGTCATGTCATTTATCGTTAACATTATCCGTTCGGTACCGTTCATCATTCTGATCGTAGCTCTAATCCCGCTCACCCGGGCCATTGTCGGAGTCTCCTCCGGTGTGCAAGGGACGATTCCTCCACTCGTGATCGCCGCTGCCCCGTTCTTCGCTCGTCTCGTCGAGACAGCGCTGCGCGAAGTGGATCGCGGTGTGATCGAAGCTTCGCAGGCGATGGGGGCAACCCCGTTCCAGGTTATCCGCAAGGTGTTGTTGCCGGAATCATTGCCAGGGCTGCTCGCAGGGATCACGATTACGGTAGTTACCCTCGTCTCTTATACCGCGATGTCAGGAATGATTGGCGGTGGTGGCCTGGGGGACCTGGCTATCAGGTATGGTTACTACCGGTATGAGAAGGAAGTTATGATTGTTTCGGTTATTTTCATGGTTATTTTGGTGCAGGTGCTGCAAATGCTGGGCGACCGGCTGGTCATCTATTTTACGAGGAAATAAGGAATTACTAAATATATAAGCTGTTCTGTCCTTATTCAAATTTAATTATTAGGAGGTCATACTGTATGAAGAAGTGGAGTCTTACCCTGTTAACGCTTGTGTTGGTGTTGGTGGTATCTGCTTGCGGAAGCAACGGAGACAAGGGAGCGAATAATACGGCGGGCAATAGCAGCGCTGCCGGAAGCGAGAATACGCAGACTGATAAGCCTGTGAAGCTGGTCATTGGGGCGACTTCGCCTCATGCGGACATTCTTAAGCATATTGCTCCAGCGCTGAAGGAAGAAGGCATTGAACTTGAAGTCAAGGAATTCTCAGACTACGTACAGCCGAACGTGCAAGTATTCGAGAAGCAGCTGGATGCGAACTATTTCCAACATCAGCCTTATCTTGACGAGCAGAACAAACAGAACAACTTCGACCTGGTATCTGTCGTAGGTGTGCATGTTGAACCATTTGGTGCATATTCGAAGAAAATTAAGTCCAAGGATGAAATTGCAGACGGTGCTACGATCGCAATTCCTAATGATGCAACAAACGGCGGACGCGCGCTGCTCTTGCTCGAGAAGCAAGGTCTGATCAAGCTGAACCCGGATGCTGGAATTACAGCTACTTCCAAAGACATTACTGAAAATCCGAAGAACCTGAAGTTCAAAGAGGTGGATGCAGCAATGCTGCCACGTCAATTGGATGAGGTTGATCTTGCTCTGATCAATACGAACTATGCGCTTAAGGCTGATCTGAATCCAATGACTGACGCTCTGTTCATTGAGGACAAAGATTCTCCTTATACGAACATTCTCGTTTCCCGTCCGGACAACAAGGATTCCGATGTAATCCAGAAGCTGGCCAAGGCGCTGACTTCCGATGATACTAAGAAATTTATCGAGGATACGTATAAAGGCGCACTCGTACCTGTATTTTAATAAATAGTTGAGGAAATGCACTTATTGTACGGAAATTCTCTTCAATTCAGAAAATAGCTGCGTATATGCAGCTATTTTCTATTTTAGGCTTCGATATTAGGATCATCAGTCCAAATAAGTGAGTAAACGCAATTATATGTAGAAATGTGCTCATAAAAGCTGGATTAGTTGTATATTTGCACTTATTTTCTGCTGGTGCGTGGTCCGGGGCATGCTTGGATGCATATGGCCAAAAGTTGAAGAAACAGATTCCAAGGAGTACATAGGGAAGTTTTATGAATTCGATGGATGTAGAATAATTGCAAAAGATACACTTAAATTCGAAAGTAAAGTAACAGTTGCTGTAGTTATTGTATTTTGTACACTTAAAATACCTTCTTTCCGCAGGATATGAGAAAATCACACTTCTAAGTGTATTTTTTGCAATTAAATTTGCATTGTAACGGATAGTCACATTATTAGCTGTACTTTGTGCAATTAATTTAGGGGGAATTGGTGGATTCCCACTCCGTCGGACAAGCCACGCCATGCCATTGATGTGCATACCAAATCCGCTGTAATAAAGTATAAAAAGTAATATAACAGGTTTACAGTACATGAATAGCAGCGGCATCAAATAAAGAAACCAATCCTTAAGCGGACGTTCAAAGTTCGCATGGATTGGTTTTTTTAGCTACACGGCTATATGAGCCTTAAATTTCGTACCACTTGATTTCGTTTGCATCCAGCTGGAGCTCGAAGCTAGAACCATCTCCACGGTAGACGGTGGTCTGCTGCGGCTCATAGGTGTTGTTGACTACGCAGTATTTGCCGTTTTTCACATAAGCATGAACTTCGACATAGTAGTTGTCGCTGAACCAGCGATGCAGCTCATCCTCGCCATGGGCGCTCCACAGAATGGCGCGATACAGCAGCCGGCTGTTCTCGAAGCTGTAAGGAAGGCCGCTGATGTATACTCCACGTCCCTGGCCGAACTCATTTACGGAGAGCTGTACTTCTTTGTCAATATGACGCAGTACGGTCGCTCCTTCGAGGGCGAACACATTTTTCTTGCCCTCGCCAAAATCGATCAGCTTATGTCCGTGGTCATCGATTTTGCAATCGGCAATAATAAAATGGTCATGCTCGGTCCAATTGTATTTATCATAGCCTAGGGTGAAGCCCCGTTCCTGCTCTACACCAAGAATGCTGGTCAGCTGGAAGTATCGTCCATTGGCCTGGTGAGCTGCAGGCTCGCCAACGCCGATGAAGCCGCCGCCTTCATGCACGAATTTCTTAATAGCAGTTGCGATGTCCGGGTCTAGCCACCAGTCGCCGCCGGTATAAGCGGTATCGCCGTCCCCGATGTTGAGAATAACGTCAATCTCCTCGAGGATGGCTGGATTCTGCTTAATATCGTCGAAGCTAATGAATCTAACGTCGAACGGCGCTCCGGAGAGCGTCTCAATAATACCGGCATAGCTGTAGTTAGACTTGTAGTAGAGGGCATGGTGAACCATATGATTGCCCCAGGCTCTCATCTTGCCCCAGCAGTTGAGTACAGCTACCGTCTTCACGCAATAAGGCGTTGTTCCTTGAACATTGTCATACAACGTCCGGAATTCATCGCAGACGCTCTCTACATAATCAACGAATTCAGGGAAATCGAGCGCCAGCTTCAGATAACCGCCATAGCCGATCCGGTCGATAGGCTTGCGGAGAATGGCACGACGGGCCGTTACCCAGTTTACTTTGGCTTCCCGTACCGGGTCTCCGCCTTCATGGAAGGTGTCCGGGAAGAAGTAGGGCAGGAACCGTCCTTCTGTATATTTTACACCAGGAATATCGCTAATCAGGCGCAGGGTCGAGCCGTTGCCCACACTGCCGACAACCGCATCCAGCCCAATCGAGGCGAATTCCTCCATGAACGGCTCAGTGCCGATCCAATGATCGCCGAGGAACATCATCGCTTCCTTGCCGCATTCATGGACAATATCGACCATCTCCTTGGCCAGCTTGGCGACTTCACGCCGCTGGAAGGCCTGGAAGTCACGGAATTCCTTGGAAGGAATTCGATACGTATTGTTGAAATAGCCTTGATCGATGATAAATTCAGGTCGGAATGTATATCCGGCTTCCTGCTCGAATTGCTCAAGAATATATGGGCTGACTGAGGCGGAATAGCCGTACCAGTCTACATATTTTTCTCGTGCCAGCTCATCGAAGATAAGCGTAAATTGATGGAAGAATGTCGTGAATCGGATCACATTGACATAAGGATGCTCCTCTATAAATTTGCGAATACGCTCCATCGTAAATTTATGAGTCTTGGGCTGTCTGACATCAAAAGTGACTTGATGCTCTACATCTTTCCAGTCATTAACAACCGAATTGTACATATGTACCGGATCCCACATGATATACGCGAGGAAGCTTACTGTATAGTCATGGTACGGTACGGCCTTAATCGTCACGCTCTCCGTCGCCGGATCATAGCTCCACTGCACGGTCGGTACAACTTCGCCACTTGTACGGTCTATGACTTCCCACCAGCGGGCAATATCATCCCGATCATTCACCTTGAGCATATCCGGATACAGGCCCTTCATCAGGGAAATGGTCAGTTCAGCGCCTGTGGCTGTATAGAATGGAGTCATCAGATACATCTGCTGGATTTCGTCCGGATTCGCCAGCGCCCATTCATTATCTTTACGAGTCGTATAGTAAGTAGAATAGACTTTGGCATCAATTTTACTGAGTTCAGACGGGAAGTCGGTGCCGTCGCAGTCCCGTATAGCATCGGCGCCCCAGCGCTTCATAATTTCATGGGTTTGCGAGATGACGTCCAGATCTGTTGGAATCGTGACACGGCCTTGTCTGTTAGCCATAGAGAATCCCTCCTATTATTTGTGTTTAAAAAGTCCGACTTTTTAAATAACCTCTATTTATATTGTCGATTGTAGAACCACAGCAGGCCAACCAGCAGGCCAAGCCCGATTAGCATCGTACTTAGCCCGGCGGGACCAATACTCTTCTGGCCGGTGATGACCAGGGTCATGGCGATAATAAAAACGATCAGCATGAGTAAATAACGTAGCATCGTTCTCGGAGAATCGTTCATCATGGCACCTTACCCTTTCAGCCCGCCCATAGTCATGCCTTGGGTGAGCTTTTTTTGTACAAGCATATAGAGGATCAGGGTCGGCAGCATAACCAGCACCAGACCCGCGTACATCTGACCGTATTGGACGGCGGATTTCTGAGCGGCCATCAGGTTCATCAAACCTACAGGCAGCGTTCTTAGCCCCGGTTTGGTCAGCAAAGTCATCGAGATAATATACTCGTTCCAGAACGAGAGGAAGTTGAACAGAATGACGGTAACGATGCTTGGCTTGGCCATTGGCATAATGACCTGAACCATCGTACGGAAATAACCGGCACCATCCACGGAAGCAGCTTCTTCATATTCCTTAGGCAATGTCTTGAAATAGCCCGATAGCAGGTAGATCGTAAAGGGCAGAGCCATTGCGGCATAGACGAGCGCCAGAATGAACAGATTGTTGAGGAGGAAGGGCTGCCCTAGAAGGCTGCGCAGCGATTTATCCCCATTGTTGAGCATCAGAAAGATTGGAACGACGATATAGTTAATGTTGATAAATAAACCAGCCATAAATAGCATGTTCCAGAAGCTGCTGCTTCTGAACTTGTATCTTGCCAGCACATAGGCTGCCGGCAAGGCTATGACGAGCAGCAAGACAAGGGCAATCGCTGTCGTAACCACAGAGTTGAGCATGTAACTGCCCATCTTCGCCTTCTGCCAGGCATCCGCAAAGTTCTGAAGATGGAACCCTTCCGGCAGAGCCCAAGGGCTGCCATAGAATTCAACGTCCTGCTTGATCGAAGCGAGGAAGGCCCAGCCGACAGGGACGATGATGACGACCGCAAGGGCAATCAGCAGAAGGTAAATGAAGAATTTATACAATTTATTGCTGCTATGCTGATGTTCTGAATTCATTTTGTCCCCTCCTTAATATTCCAAATGCTCTCGCTTGGTGACCACATTCAGGATAGCGGCAAGCGCGAACGAGAACAGAAATACGATAACGCCGATGGCCATACCATAGCCATATGAGGAATTCGTGTAAGCTTCCTTGTACATATAGCTGAGGAACACCTCGGTCGCACCGTCCGGTCCGCCGCCCGTCATCGCCATGACGAACAAGAAGCTCATGTTGATCGTACTGATGATGAAAAAGGTCAGCGTCGTGCGGATATTCGTCCAGATCAGCGGAATGGTGATGCTGAAAAATTGATGAATTCGACCGGCCCCTTCGAGATCGGCAGATTCGTACAGGCTCTCGGGAATGTTGGCCATACTCGCCATATACATGACCATGTAGTAGCCGATGGCCTGCCAGATCATGGCACCGCTCAAGCTGTAAATGACGATCTTCTGATCGCCGAGCCAGAGAATCGGGTCTGAGGTGGCACTTCGGAACAAATTCAGGAATGCGTTCAGCAGCCCACTGTTCGGGTCATAAATCGCTGAGAAAATAGCACTGATGACGACGATGGACAGGATATTTGGAATATAAAAGATGATCCGAAAGAAGTTTTGTCCTTTTAATTTCTCGCGCGACAGCATAGATGCAAAGATTAGAGCGAAGGCGAAGGTCACGATGGACACAACGACGATCAACAGAATGCTGTTCTGGAACGATTGATAGAATTTGTCGCTCTGGAACAGCTTTGAGAAATTTTGCATTCCTACAAAGGTTTTGTTATCTGTATAGCCGCCCCATTTATATAGAGACATGCGGAATACATCAATCGTAGGAATAATCAGAAAGATGGTAAAAAGAATGACTGCAGGCGCAAGACAGAAAAATATGAAGCGGCCGCGTCCTTTTCTGTTATTCATGGGTCCAGCTCCCTCCTAAGGTAAAAATAACGGTGGACAGCCTGGGCTGACCACCATCATTTTCAATATGCTTACTTAGCTCATACCGGGCAATTTTTCTATTTCTTCAATGCGCCGCGCAGAGCATCGCTCGCTTTCGTAATGGCTTCAACCCATTGATCCTTCGTCTTGGACTTCGTTACCAAAGAATCCACAGTACCGAATACCGTGTCCGAGATGCTTACGCCTTCAACCGGATCGGTAGTTGCAAATGCGCCCATGGCCGCTTTGGCGCCGGAATCATAAATGCTGTAGAACAGTTTGTTATCGCCTTCCAGCTTGTCGGACATTCCCTTAATCGGCTGAACTGCGCCGACCTTCGCAAAGATGGAGGCTGCTTCATCGGAATACAGATAGGCAATGAACTGCTTGGCCAGATCCGCGTTCTCCGCTTTGGCTGGAACCCAGACCTGCTCAAAGAACGTATAGGAATAGCGATCTCCGCCGTCGGTCAAGGCAGGCAATGCCGTGAAGCCCCATTTGAAGCCATCGGCACGAGGGGCCTTGCTCATTTCACCGACTACCCAGGTACCGTTCGGCATGAACAGCGCTTTGTTATCGAGGATCAGCTGTTGATTTTTCACGAAGTTATCTTTGTTGCCGTTGGCAGGTACGGTCTTTTCGGTGTAACCGGCCAGCTTATCAACTACGTCGAATGCTTTGGCGGCTTCTGGTGTCTGCCAGATCCCTTCTGTGTAATTCATCGCTTGTGTGAAGAATTCTGGTCCGCCAGCTTCATTCAGCAAAGCGTAGAAGAAGGCGTCGAAGTATCCGGTCGTCGGATAGGCGAACAGGGAGATGCCCTCGGCTTTTGCTTTATCGCCCAGCGCCCACATCTCATCCCAGGTTTGCGGTACATCCCAGCCCTTCTGTTCGAATAACGCTGCGTTAAAGAACAGGCCGCATGGGCTATAGAACATAGGCATCAGATAGGTATTGCCGTCTCCATACGGATTGGTGATCGTGGTATCAGTAAAGCCTGGAATCAGTTTGTCACGAACAGCAGCGCTTTCACCAGGGACCGTCATGTAGAGCACATCTGTAAGATCCGTAAGGTTGTTATCCTTCACGAAGGTTTCTGTCAGACCTTTCGGCTGCCCAACTGCCAGATGGATCACGTCGGGGAAATCACCGGATTTCATTCCCGGTCCAATAACGTCTTCGAGATTCTTGTCGATGGTCAGTTCGACCTTGACTTCCGGGTTAACCTTCTCGAAAGCGGTGGCAATTTCATGCCATACATCCGCACCGTAAGCGGTTTCCAAAGCGGCTACTTTTAAAGTACGCTTCTCGCTGCCGGATGCCCCAGAGTTGGCCGAAGCCGGCGCATTCCCTGAATTGGAGCTTGTGCTGCTGTTGTTGCCACCACATGCGGCTAGACTAAATGTAAGTGTTGCCGCGAGTGCAAGGCTAAGAAGCTTTTTCATGTTTACCCCTCCTGAGATTGTCTGTACAACGATTTGTGAAAATTCTGATGTTTCTCGGAGGTCATCTCCTGCAAATGATGGCAGATGACTTCCGGCATATTCAAATTAGCCTATTCGAATCCTTGCTTTCAATGGGTTCAGGCGATGTTATGAGAATCGTCCATGGATATGCAAAAATTATCTATAATCGGAATTCGTGGAGGGGCGGCGTCATTCATAACCCAGGAATAAAAGCTAATTTTGTACATGGATTTTTGCGTTTACGGGGGGCGATCGAATGTTATAGTAGAATGAAAGAGGTATAAGACATAATAGGATCTAGGAGCCGAAGCGCAATGAAGAAAAAAGTCAGCCTATTAGTAATTGTAGCGATAAGTCTCTTCTGTATTATTTATATAAGCAACCATATCATCATTGGCCGTGGGGCCGAGCGGCCTGCGGATGAAGCTGTCTTGAATGGCGATCAGAACAATGCTGCCGGAAAGTTCAAAAATAAGGAATTGAGCATTGCGGTATTCATGGGGGGATATGGCCCCGAATACTGGAAGGAGATCGTCAGCAAATTTGAGGCAGCCTATCCTGGGGTCAAGGTCGATATGACGATTAGTCCAAGAATTGGCGATGTTGTCCGGCCTCAGCTCGTTGCAGGCAATCCGCCGGATCTGTTGGCTGTGGCCGATACAGAGCAGAGTGGATTAATTACTTCACTGGTGAAAGAGAAGGGTCTGCTCGATCTGACGGATGTGTTCGAGAGCAAGGCGCTCGATAAAGATATGAAGCTGAAGGACATGGTTCTGCCAGGCATGCTGGAGAGCACAAGGTTCTCACCTTATCAGGATGGCAAAATATATATGGCTCCGTTCAATGCAGGGCCTATGGGTCTTATCTACAATAAGAATCTGTTCCGGGAGAAGGGCTGGAAGCTGCCGGAAACCTGGGACGAGTTCTTCGAGCTGGGGAAGGAATTGGAGAAAGAGGAGAACTATCTGACCGATGCGAATGGCCATAAGATCAAGAGGGCTCTATTTACTTATCAGGGGATTTATCCAGATTACCTGGAGGAGATCATGTATCCTTCTCTAGCGAATGCGGTGGGAATCGATCAATTGAAGAAGATTTTCTCCTATGAGCCGGGTTCGTTCAAGACGGATGAGGTGAAGAAGGTACTAGATACCTTCGCGAAGATTGGCATCGAAGGCTATTTAATGGATGGCACGGTGAATTTGAACCATACCCAATCCCAGACCGATATGATGCAGGGCAAGGCTATTTTTATCGTCAATGGGAACTGGATGGAGAATGAAATGAAGGATTCGCCGCGGGAAGAGGGTTTTGAATTCGGTATGATTCCAGTTCCGGTCTTCCACAAGGATGACGAGCGCTATATTCTGTCCAGCTATGAGCAATTCTCGATCCCCCTTCGGGCCAAAAATCCGGAGCTGGCCAAGGAATTTCTCAAGTTCCTGTATACCGACGAATCGATCAAATTGTTTGCGCAGAAATCCAATGGCGCCTTTGCTCTGAAGGGGGCGCAGGAGCTCTCGAAGCCCTACCTAACGCCAGGCGTGTACGAGATGTTCAGCGCTTATGAAGGTGCAACGACGATCTTTCAAGATTGGAAGGCGCTGCCGAAGGGATCGAAGATCGATATTAAGAATGTTCTATTCAGACAGTCCATGACGCCGATTATGACGGGGAAGATGACGACTGAACAATGGATGGAGCGGGTGGAGCATGTCTTCGCACAGATTCAGACCGAGATGCGCACACCCGCAAAATAAATCCTACCTCGCTTGCTTATTCTGGCCATTATATTTCGAAGGAGAAACGCCGAACTGCTTCTTAAATAGTCGGTTGAAGTAGAATTGATCGCTGATGCCTACGAGGGCCGCTACTTCCTTCATATAAGTATGTCCACCTGCAATCAAAGCAGCGGCCTTATTCATTTTCACAGTATTAATATAACTGATCGGGCTCATACCGACCTGTTCTTTGAAGACACGGCATAGGTAGTTCTCACTGAAATTCACGTACGTAGAGATCATTTCCAACGTGATCTTGTCCTGGTAATGGGCTTCGACATAATCCATAACATCCAGCACGACTTTCTTCAGGGCAGGTGAATCGGAGACGTCATTCACCAGACTGAGATACTCGAAGGCCAATGCCGCCGTATTCAATAAGGAAGCTGTATCTTTGCATTGCAGCAGCGCTTTCTTATGACGCTCATATTCCTCTTCATGATCGATTCGTACTTTGTCCTCACATAACGGAATATACTCGAGGCATTTCAGCATAAAGGCTTTGACGGCAATAGGGTGGATGCAGCTCTGTTTGCACTGCTCGATAAAATCCTCCAGCATAGCTGGAATGGTCCCTCGCCCCAGCTCTTGCCAGTCGCGCAGAAGGGAGTTTGAATAGTCCACGTAATTGGCATGCTCCACTTCCTGTACAAACCTGATATCCTGCTCATAGATTACGGAAGAATGCTCATAGAAGTTCACATTCAAGGCATCCTTGCAGGCCCAATATGCTTTCCTCGCCTCCCCATACCCTTTGATCTCATGGGAATAGACGATAAGCGGCTCCACAGAGATGTACATCTGGATTAATTTCCGTATTTTATTGATGAAGCTTACCGGATCACCCTTGTGTTTCTCCAACTGCTTCCTGGAGATCATGGCTGCGATGCTACCCATGCCAACCTGAAATAGTTCGACGTCGGTGGCGTCATCGATGAGGTCGAGAATCGTATTCTCAATGAAGGCTAGGGAAAGGTCGGATTTCTCATTATGGCCCGCAGACTTGTCCAGGTCGAACGTAATATAGAACAGATAGCACGGGGTATCCGTCATATTCAGCTTGATTTGCTTGTCCTGTACGAAATGCTCCAGCTCATAGTCTGTGTCATGAAAATAGTCCTTCAAAATAGAATTCTTCACACTTTTGAGGCTGTTCTGCATCATTTGTCTCATATCCTGCTCCTGCAGAGTTTGCTGCTGTTCCTCGAGCAGCTTGGCCGTTTTGTGAAGCTGGGCAATCAGATCATCGGTCTTGATACTGATCTTGAGCATATAGTCGACGGCACCTAGAAGCAGTGCTTCGCGCACAAGCTCGTAATCGCCAAAGTTGCTGGCGACGATCACCTTGCCGGGATAGTTCAGGTTGTTCAATTCTCGGATTAATTGCAGACCGTCCATATTTGGCATTTTCAGATCGGTAATGATGATGTCAGGGTGTAATTTCTCAATTAATGCTAACGCCTCTGCTCCGTCTGAAGCGGTTCCACAGATCGGGAAGCCTAACGCTTCCCAGGCAATCATCGTTCTCAGCGCGATTTTTACGATAGGTTCGTCATCAACTAGCAGTACATTATACATTGAGATTACCTCCTCTTCTAAGGTGTCTTATGCGTAGGTATGATTATTTTACAGCAGGTGCCTTCACCGATTACACTGGTGATGAAGAGCCCGTAGTTTTCCCCGTAATAGAGCTTGATTCGTTCATCTACATTGGTAATTCCGATCCCAGACAGCTTCTTGTTATTCGCCGCCGTATCCGGGTCCTGGACTACGCTTGTATCGAAGCCTTTACCATTGTCGATAATCTCGATACAGATAAGATCATCCTTCTGCTGGACTTTGATCTTAATCTCAATGGCTTTGCTGTGCTCTGACAGTCCGTGGATAATCGCATTCTCGGCGACCGGTTGCAGAATGAATTTCGGGATTAGACAATCAAGCAGTTCCTCATCGATGTCATATTCAACCTGGAAGCTATCGGCGTAGCGAATTTTCTGTATTTCAAAATAGTTGCTTAAGTTCTCAATTTCCTGGCGGATTGTAATTTGCTCGTCACGGTCCAGGATCGTGCTGCGCAGCAGCTCTGATAAGGAACTGATTCCGTTGCTCAGCACAGGAACATGATTAATGATGGCCAGCCAGCGCAGCGTATTTAGCGTATTGAACAGGAAGTGGGGATTGATCTGTGATTGCAGCATCTGAAGCTCCAATTCCCGCTTGCGTTTCTGGTCCAATCGCTGGTTATGCATCAAGTGCTCAATTTCATCTACCATCATATTGATTTTGTAGGAGAGAATCCCCATCTCGTCCTCCTGATCATCCTTAATACGATTAGAGAAGTTACCGGTCGATATTTGATTGCAGAAGCTGATAATCTTCTTGATCGGTTTGACAATGCTGCTGCTCATAAAAGAGATAATAATGATGCAGGTTATGGCCATCAGGATCATAATTATTGTCATGCTGACCGTTATTTTGCTCGTCTCCGAATTGATATAGGAGAAGGGCATCATGGAGATAAGATACCAGCCGATTTGTTCATTGTATATATAGGAGACCTGCTGCCCCGCATTGTTTACCTGCAATGAGAAGGAATTGATGTCCTTCTGTTGATGTTCTTTAATTTGTTGGAAGAGGTCCGGATCGGCATAAGGCCCGCCCAGAGGAATCTCTTCGTCATTGGCCGACAGCACGCTTCCGTCGCGACCCATAATCATCAGTTTGGAACCGGTTCCAAGATTGACGCTGGATAGAATATTCCTGGAGAACAAATCTCCGCTAATAAAGATAAAAGCGTAACCGATAGGAACTGTACTGTCGTCTATAGCATGAATTTTACGCCCGAGTACAACAGTATCCAAGGAACGGATCGTCTTGACATAGGTAAGGCCGTCATAGGGGGCGTTTGCATCCACGTCATGCATCGCTTTCTCGAGAGAGTGATTATCAACCGTCTCGAAGCCCAATTCATAGAATAGACGATGGTTCGCGTCGAATATGCTTACGTTGACAACATGAGATGGAAATATGGTCCGAAATATAGCGTCCATGGCATCCTCTTTGGCCGTTTCATTGATGGGCTGATGTTCTAATCCCTTGGACAGGCTCTCCTGTACGAAATTGTTGGTTGAGATGGAGCCGCATAGATATTGATAGTTCTGCAGCTCGGCCAGCAGATTTTTGTTGACCAGGGTCAGTGCCTGATAGGTTGATTTGCTGAGCTTATCATTGATCGATTCCGAATAGAGCTGATAGGAATAGTATCCTAGGAACAGGATCGGAAGGATGGATACGACTAAGAAGGTACCAATTAATCGATGCTGGATTTTAAATTGACGTAACATAGAATTGCCCCTTCAATTTGTTAAACATATTTTATCATAGCTTTGCAGCCTCACCAGTAATTCAGTGTACTTTTGCTGCGAGTAGATAGAATAATCCATAAAGTAAATAAAATAGTCTATTTTAATTGGAAATTAAATGGAAGGTTTGATTGTTATGGATGAATACGTTTGAGGGAATGCTTCAAATCTCTTATACTTAATAAAAAGGGATTAAGTGTGTGTTCAAAAAGTCTGTTCAAGATTCGATGTAAAGATCACTGCCTGATTGACATCGTGATCAAAAGTAGAGTTTTTGAATACCCTCTTGAAGAAGGAGAAGGACAAAAAATGCGAAAAGTCGCCCTTATTACCGGAAGTGCCAAAGGTCTTGGGAAGAAGACGGCGTTGATGCTGGCGGAGCGGGGATGCGATATTGCGATTAATTATGTACATAGCGAACGGGAAGCACAGCTTCTGCAGGGTGAGATCGAAGGGCTGGGTGTTCGTGCGATTGCGGTGAAGACGGATATCTCTCGTAGGGAACAGCTTGAAGGCTTGGTGCAGCAGGTGAATGATCGGCTGGGGACGGTGGATATTCTAGTGAACAATGCAGGTCCGTTCATTCGTGAGCGGCGCATGTTCGCTGACTATGATCAGACGGATATCTTGGCGATGATCGACGGGAATCTGGTCGGAACGATGCTGCTGGATCATCTGGTCTTACCCGGAATGCGGCAGAAGGGCTGGGGGCGGATCATTCATTTTGGCTTCGGTCATGCTGCTGAGTCGCGTGCTTGGCCGCATCGAGCTGTATATGCCGCTGCCAAGACGGGGCTTGTCTCCTTCACCAAGACGCTTGCCGTTGAGGAGGCATCGTTCGGCATCACCGTCAATATGGTGTGCCCCGGAGACATTCGCGGCGGCAACAAAGAGATCTCCATACAGGAGGCCCGCGAGCTGTCTGATGGGGAGACTCCATTAGGCCGGCCTGGCAGCGGGGAGGATATCGCCCGCGTTATCACCTTCTTATGCCATCCAGATTCGGACTTTATTACGGGGAATGTGATGGATATATCCGGGGGACTAGACCCGATCCGGCCTTGGATCAAACGCTCCTAAGATTGATAATATAGAAAAAACCTGGCCCTTTCGGTATATCCGAAGGGGCCAGGTTCATGATACAGCATAAATGCTGGATTCAATTCCACGGTGCTATATCATTAGAATACTTGTACAACCTCTTGAACGCCTTCTACTTCTTCGAACAATGCACGTTCGATCCCGGCTTTCAGGGTGATCGTCGAACTTGGGCAGCTCCCGCAAGCACCCATCAACTTCAATTTGACGATGCCGTCTTCAACGTCGACCAGTTCTACGTCACCGCCATCACGTTGCAGGAATGGACGAAGTTTGTCCAGAACTTCTAATACTTCGTCATATAATTTATCTTGTACGTTTTCACTCATTGTCTTCAGCTCCTTTCGCATCTTATTATAGTACAAATAGCTTCAAATTTAAATGCTTATAGAGTTTATTAAAAATTGATTGTGACCAAGCATGGATATATGGAGGAGATTCGTGTGCGAGCCATTGTTGAGTATTGTACCCACAATACAGCCCATGGTACCGAGGAAATTATAGATAAATTAAGGCAGCTCCCCGATTGTGAAGTATACGAGTATGGATGCCTGACGAGCTGTGGGTTGTGCTATCTCTCGCCATATGCACTCGTAAATGGAGAGAGCGCCTGGGGCGAGACTGCAGAAGCTCTATATAACCAAATTATGATCAAGATCCAGGAAATCAGACTGATTGAGGATTAGCAGATTTTGATTGGATGGAGGAGAAATAAAAATAGCCGGAGGATGGGGGAGCCCAATCTCCGGCTGTAAATTTAAAAAGCTCAGCTTATTCGTGAACTTCGATCTCGTTGTAGAAGGTGTCCCGTTCTACTGGAATTCTGCCGGCGCCTTTGATCAGCCAGATTAATTCCTTGCGGGTCAGCCCCTCAGGTGTATTGGCTCCAGCTGCATGGCTAATCCGTTCTCTAACCAGCGTTCCATGCACATCGGATGCTCCAAAGGCCAGCGCCATTTGTGTGAGCTGTACGCCGATGTTGATGAAGTACGCCTTGATATGCTGAATATTGTCCAGCATCAGGCGGCTGATCGCGATCGTCTTCAGATCCTCGAAGGCGGAGTTGCGGCGCATAATCCCCGCATTTTTGTTGCGTGGCTGCATAGACAATGGAATAAATACCATGAAGCCTCCAGTCTCATCCTGAAGCTCGCGAATCTGCGTCATATGGCGTACGCGGTCTTCATGGCTTTCGATTGCTCCGTACAGCATTGTGGTATGTGTCTTCATCCCCAATTGATGGGCTGTACGATGGACATCCAGATATTGGTCGACATTTGCTTTTTCGACCTTCATCTTCTGACGATATTGATCAGAGAGAATCTCCGCTCCGCCGCCAGTCAGCGATTTAAGGCCAGCTTGCTGTAGCGCCATCAATACTTCTTTCGTGCTCATCCCGCTAATACGGGTGAAGAACTCGATTTCCGCTGCGGTGTAGGCTTTGATCGTTACTTCAGGATAGTGCTCATGCAGTGCCTTCAACGAGTCGACATAATATTGGAACGGTACATGTTGATTATGCCCGCCAGTAATATGGAACTCGCGCACGCCCGGATGAATATGTTGTTCGACGTATGCGATCATCTCTTCACCGGACAAAGTATACGCGCCATCTTCTCCTTCATCGCGTCGGAAGTTGCAGAATGCGCAGTGCGATTCACAGACATTAGTAAAGTACAAAGTCATGTTCTCGATAAAATAAACCTTCTTGCCATTCTTTCTTAAATTGACCTCATTGGCCAGTTGGCCGATGGTCAGAATATCGTCGCTCTCATACAGGTATACCCCGTCCTCAAGCGTCAGTCGCTCACCGTTTCTTACTTTATTAACGATTTCAAGCATTCTTTGATCGGTTGTCTCAATCACTGTTGGAATCATATGTCTACCTCCGTTTCTTCTTTGGATCTGAACTGTGAAAAATTGAACGAAATAGCCGATGCGCAGCTCGGCTTATATGGATGCAATTTTCATCATATCCCGTAAACCCTCATAAAGAGGTAGTTTAAAAAGTCCCCCTTTGATCACGAAGCAAATCATGAAGCTTTTCGACATCGAATCTTGAATTCAGCCGGGCCTTCCGGTGCTCACGTACCCACTACGTACACTCCGCTCCTCAGTCCCTAGCTTCATCCAACCTTCTCGGTGCTGAAAGTCTGACTTTTTAAACACGTACTTAAAATGCGAGTTTAAAAATCCGGGCGGACTCTTAGAACAACCCTTATTATAAACCTTGACTCTGATAGGGGGCAATAAGTCTGGAAGAAAAGACTTAAATTTTAGAGGAAAAACATGACAATTTAATAAGGTGTTTTAGAACCATCTCTTGAGGGGACTTGCCATGTGGAGTATACTTTTAATAATGAGAATTCAAAAAAGCAGCAATATTTTTTTGAATGACCTCTTGAAAAGTAATCTTAAGGAGGGCGTAAGATGATTGAAATTTCTGAAAGTGCCATCGAACGAATCAAAGATATGCTGGCCGAACAGGAAATGCCGAATATGTTCTTGCGTTTAGCGGTGAAGCCAGGCGGATGCAGCGGCTTCTCATATAGTATGGGTCTGGATGATGATGAGAGCGAAGCGGATGTGTTTATGGATATCAAAGGTGTGAAGGTGGTTGTTGAGAAAGAGGATCTTCGTTATCTGAACGGTCTTGAAATCGATTTTCAGGAATCTGGTATGAGCGGCGGATTCACAATCCACAATCCGAATGCCATCGCTACCTGCGGCTGTGGACAGTCCTTCCGCATGCGTAATGAAGAAGGTAAGCCGGAAGTTTGTGATTGATAAACGGCGTAATGGCGCGGTTTTTCAGACGTTAATCTAAGCGGAAGCCGATGCGGAAGCCTTGGCGCGAACGAGCGTTTGGGGATGCGGATAACGGCGCAAAATTGAGTGTTAACAATCCCGAGTCATGTACATTAACAACCCTAAAAACGTCGTTTGTGGGTTGTGGATCACGGCCTCTATGGTGCGTATGTCGCGTACTAAATACACTATGGAGGTCGTTTTGTCATGTCTTTAAAGAAACGGGAAAGGCGCGTACCTAATGGGGCGCGGATTATTCAAGAGTTTCCACAATTAACGCTGGAACAAGGGCTTGATTTTGCGATAAGCGCCAAGAAAGCGGAAGGCCTGCGTGAGCGAACGTTGCAGGATTATACTAAACACTTCGGCTACTTCACGGCGTGGTTAAATGAAGCACATCCCGGCGTTGAGTTTATCGATCAAATAAGCACGCAGATGATTCGTGACCATGTGTCGTACATGAAATATGATCGCACGCGGTATGAAGGGCATAAGTATATACCAACGAAAGAGCAAACGGTGGGTCTTTCGGACACGACGGTAAACATACGACTTCGTACATTAAAGGCGATATTCAATCAGTTAGAGCGTGATGAACTGATCGAGCATAACCCGTTCTCGAAGGTGAAGTTATTGCGTCAGGATATAGACCTTACGAATTGTCTTACGGACGATGAGGTTAAGGCGATATTAGCGCAACCGAACCGCCGTGACTTCGTAGGATTTCGTGACTATGTGGGGATCGTGACGCTTCTTGACAGTGGTCTTCGCATCTCGGAACTGCTTCGTCTTCGTGCGGGAGATATTGATTTTCAGACTCGTTTTATCGTGTTGCCCGGAGAAATAAACAAGAACCGGAAGCCGCGTATGGTCCCTATATCCGGACACACTGCAAAACTTCTACTACAGCTTATTGAGGAAAATAAACAGTTTTTTACTACGGATCGGCTTTTCATGTCGTCGTTTGGTGATCCTATTTCGCCAAACCACTTCAACAAGCGGCTGAAATATTACGGAGAAAAGGCGGGCGTTTCAGGCAAGAAGATGACTGCACACGTTTACCGTCACACGTGGGCCCGCGCTATGGTACTTAATGGAGCGGACCCGTTTACAATACAGAAAATGGGCGGCTGGGCGGATATGCGGACAATGCGGAGATATGTACAGATGAATACAGACGACATGCGTAAAAGCCACGACGAACACTCACCTACGAACAAGTTTATAAAGGTACGGAAATAACAGTTCTAGCGCTCATCTCTCCAGAGGTGGGCGTTTTTTTTGCGCAAAAACTGTGCGGAAGCATTTCGGCCGTCGTCGATTAAATGTTCGCGAATACATGTCCCAATTTTCGAAATTGCTGTCCGTATGATTTATGTAAGCTGGCGCGTGGAATAAAACGAGCAGAGCAGATGCCGCTACTCCAATCTTTTTCTTGACTTCCTCCTTTAAGGGAAGACGCTGAAAACCCGCATGGTTATAGGCTTTTTTCTTCGATTTAGCACCTTTAACGTGCTAACTATTCCGACGACGCAAGTCGGAGGGCAAGGAGCAAAGCGACGAAGCATTATGACTGCGGGGAAAACCGCCCCTTGTCTCATGTCCGCTAAAGCGTCCATGAAACTATTTATGCCGCGGATAAGATTGAACAGACGGAAGGGCTCATTCCTATCAAGCATTTCATGAGGACTACTCAATGATGCCTCTCATGTAGTCATACACTATTCCGCGTAAATAAACGCTAGTTAACGGCAATCTCCGCAAATTGGAGTAGCGCTACCTACTACGAAAGGAGACGATGTTTTGCGTAAGATCAAGGTTATCGACGCAATTATGGGCGCGGGTAAAACGTCCTGGGCGGTAGATCACGTAAGCAGCGCGGAAGAGTCGCAACGCTTCATCTACATAACGCCGTACCTCGATGAAATTAAGCGGATTCGAACCGCGGTTACTAATCGTACGTTTATCGAACCGAACAACGCGAACGAAGAGCGGCGGAAGTTACGAAGCTTAAAAGAACTAATCGCAGCCGGGTCGGATATTGCCGCGACTCATTCGCTTTTTCAGACGGCAGATGACGAACTGGTCGAGTTGCTAACGGAAGCCGGGTACACGCTAATCCTTGACGAAGTGATGGACGTAATTGAGATCGCGAACATCAGCCGCCAGGATATCGAAATTCTTGTAGAGTCCGGCAAGGTAGAGATCGATGAGAGCCGCGTAAATTGGATCAGCGAGGAGTACGTCGAGGGGCGTTTTTACGACATCAAGCAGCTGTCACGGGCGGGCAATCTTTTTTACCATCGCGGACGGTTTCTCGTATGGACTTTTCCGGCGCGGGTATTCAACGCCTTTGACGACGTATATGTGATGACATATCTGTTCGACGCGCAGTTACAGCGCTACTATTACGATCTGCACGGAATCGAATATGAATACCATTCTGTAAGGAAAGGCGAGCACGGACGCTATGTCCTAACGGAATATGACCGCATGAGTGAGCAGCGCACGGAGTTAATGTCCCTAATAGACGTTTATGACGGACCGCTCAACGAGATAGGGCGGCTTCCCAATTCGTTTAGTGCAACGTGGCTTAAGGCGGCGGATTCCGCAACAATTACCGCGGCTAAGAACAGTATGCGGAACTATCTGCGAAATATATGCAAGGCGTCGGCTTCTGAGATTCTCTGGACAACGAAAAAGGACCGGGCGCGCTCGTTAGTAAGTAAAGGATTTACAAGTTCCTTCCTCCACTGTAACGCTCGAGCAACGAATGAGTACGCGGATAGATGGGCGCTGGCTTATTTATTCAACCGTTATATGCATCCGTTCGAGCGCGCCTTTTTTGAAGATCGTGGGGTTACCGTTAATCAAGACCTTCTCGCGGTTTCCGATTTGTTGCAGTGGGTATGGAGGTCGCGTATCCGAAAAGGGGAGCAGATACGGCTCTACCTGCCCTCGAGCCGAATGCGTTCATTATTAACCGCATGGAGCAACTACGAAATATAAAACTGAAACGGAGGACCAACGATGACACACGCAAATAACCCGCTGCTCGGCCCGCTCGGCCGCGACGAATTTATCACCGAAAATATGCCGCTAGTCTATAAAATAGCGCGCAGCTACGAACGCCGCGCATTCCTCTACGGCATAGCGTACGACGACCTCGTACAGGAGGGCGCCATTGGACTAATCCTCGCCTACGACCGCTACTCTAACGCGGACATCGCGTTCAGCACGTATGCATACCACTGTATCGGCGGACGCATCCGAGACCACGTTCGAAATTACGGCAGTTTTATCCGGCCGTCAAAACGATTGCTGTCGTTATGTCAGCGTATGGCAGATGCGGACCTGCTCGGATCACCTACGGAAGCCGTCGCAAAGGAATTCGGGGTTAGCGAAAAGCAGGTGCGAAGGGTCTGCCTTTACCTCGCGGCCAGCCGCCCGTCACCTATCGAAATTGGCGAAGAGGGCGAGATGAACGTTCCGACCGCGGCCGACGATTTGACGGAGATAGAGGCCGGTGAATTTACCGCCAAGTTAACGGAGCGCCAGCGTCAGGTCGTCGGATTGCTCACGAATGGCCTTACCCAAACGGAGGCCGCGAATGAACTCGGAATCTCCCGGCAGGCCGTCCGTAGCATTGTTCTATCGGTTAGACCGCATTATTTACGGTATTCTGCCGCGTAATTAGTTCGCGGGTATAAATACACTCGGCGGCAGCAAAGTCCGCTGAAATCACGCCAATTTTAAGGAGGAACGCACATGATTAACGTACCATTAACGCAAGACTACCGACTCACCACGGACGGCACGCAGTTTACCGTTAAGGAGCGCAAGATTGTCGATCCCACGCGAGCGCCCGGCTACAAAGCGCCAGAAGACGGAAGCACGCCGCCGCTCGGTGAAAAGTGGGTAGACGCAGGCTATTACGGGTACACAGCGACGGGACTCTCGGCGGCTCTTGATAGCGTGCGGATTAAGGCTGCAGCTCGAGGAGACGCGGAGACATTGGCGGAATTCGTTGCCGCGATTCAGACGGAGACGGATCGGATAGTCCGGGCGTTCGAAGGCGGAGTTTTACCGAATTTTGACGTGAAATTAGCCTCGTAACATGGCGTAAATGTATTCGGTAGGATACGAGATAGAATCGCTAATTTAATGTAAAGGAGACGGGGAAATGAATCGCGAACAAATTATCGCAAAATGGGACGGAATGACCCCATGCGAACGCGACGCATGGGTTGCGGAAGCTGTATTCGGGTGGGATTCGGTGAGGATCAAGAACGCTAGAATCGCGTGGGAACTCGGAGTTTGCGGCGCGGAAACAGTACCGTACTACACATCAGATATTTCCGCGGCGTGGGCGGTGGTTGAGAAGGCGGAGTGGTCCGCGAAGATAAAATATGCACGAACGAATACGTGCGCCAATTTTCATCGAAACGGCTGGGCGCAATTTGACGTATACGCACCAACCGCGCCAGAAGCGATTTGCCTTGCGGCGATCTTTGCGAAAATAGCTACGGTGGAGGGTGTGGAATGAGTTACGTTGAATTATCGAAGTTTCCTGTAACTGCTCTTGATGGTGCAGAATACCGCGTTAAGATAGTGGAATGTCGCGGTGAATATGGCACTTTGTATGTTGCCGTACGACTATATGTACGCAGGAAGTGGTTCGGTTTCCGTAACGTTTATCAGGTTGACTATGAAGACGGGAAAGGTGTTTACTACCGAGGACGTCCGAACTTTAAACGAATTGTAGCGGAGGCATTGGCGAGTTATGAGCGTTCCCAGCAGAGGCGCGCGCGTGAGTTACGCCAAGACGAGAGCATTGAGCAGGAAAGGCGAGATGAGATTGCGCGGTTTGCGGAATGGGACGGGAGGATCGCGGAATAATTTTATCTTTTCGTGGGATTCACGCAGATTTCCGTATAGATAATATATAGGAGTGAAACTCATGTTCGAAACAGTCGACGACATTATCGAATATTATCGTGAAAAGGAGGGCGCAAGATGACTATATCTAGCGTTACTATTTCGGCAGAGGTCGCGGACACCATTGAAAGACTACGAAAGGATGAGCGCGATAACGCATATATAACGGAACTCGCGTTACGAACTGGCGGAGGCATTTCGCTAGCTTCGCAACGTTGATCAATGGGTATGACCGGGAATGGACGGAGGAAGAATTGGCGCACGAAAAGCTAAGCCAAACATACAGAGAGCCGTCTGACACCGAATGGGCGCTGGGGTTTGACGAAGGTATCGTATTCTCGCTTAGCACGCTCGGCATCAAAATCGAAGGGGTGAACGCTTGATGAGCCCGGAGTCTATCGAATTAACTCCCGAAGAAATCTACGAATTTAACCTTTGGTTGTTGGACCATCCGAAATATCAACGAATGAGTTGGCGCGAGCAAGTTACGATGTGGTGGCTGAATCAATAGACCATATTGGTAATAATATATTGCCAATATGGTAACGAAATAATATACTAAGAACAAGCGTTCGACAATAATCGAGTTTAGGCTAAAAAAGAAAAACTAAGATAAGTAGAGAAAACCGAAGAAAACTAGAGATCACAACAAAATTCCGGTAATTTTGGTGACTACCGCTGACAACGGCAGACAACGTTATTAAACGCGAAAAGTAAAATAACTGGAAAAATCATCGAAATTGACGACCGTAGACGACGTTATTTAAAGTACGAAAAAGGCTCGTTAAAAATACGAAATCGCGAAATTCGGCGTTTT
>NZ_BAAACX010000013.1:0-175474 GCF_039521865.1 Paenibacillus motobuensis
ACCCGAAGGTAAAATCTCTTTCAGCTAAACAAGTGTTTGACTTGCTCATTTTGAATCTGACTTATTACTTAGATTTCACTTGATGTGAAACCCGCTCACTCGTTGTTCAGTTTTCAAAGATCAACTTCGTTTTCAGCGTCGCTGCGTTCTCAGCAGCAACTCTTATAATATATCATGTCACTCTGTGAAAAGCAAGCTTTTTTTAAAAAAGTTCTTTTGAAGCTTTTATTGAAACTGCTTGTACTCTTCACATCCGCGAACGATAAGTTAATCGTCCAACGGGTTATTAATATATCATAGAATAATGCCCAGTACAAGCCTTTTTTGCAATTTAAATATGATTCAACCAAAAACGAGAGCAGGGCATTATACTCTGCCCTACTCTCGATCACATCCTATCTTTGGCTCCAAGGATTACGCCGTGTAGAACTCGTGCGGCCCTTCTGCGATGAGGCGCCTGACTTAGAGCTAGTGCGCTTACTTCCGCTTTTCTTGCTTGTAGAACTTGCTGAGCTTCCTGAAATTTTGACTTCTTTTTTCCCTTTTGACCTGGTCTGCGCTTGAGGCTTCGAAGCTTCCGAGGTTCCTGTGTTTTCTTTTTGCTCCGAGATTGTTACCTCTTTGAAAGCTTCTGTCTGCTGTTCTCGTTCATTGTTAATCTCATTAAAGGTACCAAATCCATCTTCAAACCAGACAGGCTGTTGTCCCCCTGGTGCTACAAAATCCGAGTTAGAATTATAATTCATAGGGTAGGGGTCAAAAGAATTTACCGGATATTCATATCCATAAGGATATCTATAGTGACATCCACAAGAATGCATTGGCCACACAGGTCCTGGTCCACAATGTTGTGGAGATACTCCTGGATAATGGCTGTTCGGCGCCATATTAGGAGACATATTAGGCCCCATATTAGGGCTCATATTTGCTGGAGCATTATTATCACTATAAGGCATAGGTGTTACCCAATCTCCCTGGCCCTGCCCCCACGGCTGATTGTCTGCATAGCCCATAGGGCTCCATTCCATACCCATCATTTCATGACCGTGATGCATTTCATGACTATGATGCATATGATCATTTCCGATCCCAGGATATCCTCCAGTATAAGCTCCATTATCCATCATGCCCCCCATCATGGATGGTCCCTGGTCAGGAAGCTGCGGAAAATCATAGAAGGATGACACATTCCCGCTTGGCATTTCCTCATGCATGTTCATATTTTCTTTCATAGGATGAGTATGGTGCCCGAGATGGGTTGTATGTCCAATATTCCCTTCGCATCCACATGGAGACGATGAATGCATCATACCCCCACCCCCATAAGGATCCATGGAATAAAACGGTGAAGACCATGGATCCGGGCATTCTGGAACCGGCTTACATGGCTTCTCTTCTTTTTGGATCGATTGGAATTTAATTTCTTCTACGAATTCTACTTTAATTGGCGGAAGTGGCGGATTTGGGTTAGGCATTGGCATTGGCATCGGCTTCGGAGCCGGCGGATTCGGATTTGGCATTGGCATCAGTTTCGGAGTCGGTGGATTTGGATTTGGCATTGGCATCGGTTTCGGAGCCGGTGGATTCGGATTTGGCATTGGCATCGGTTTCGGAGTTGGTGCAATTGGGTTCGGTTTTGTCATTTCTTCCTTAGGTGGAGTCGGTTTTACTTCTGGCGCTGGCGCTGGTAATGGCGTAGGTATAGGAGCTGTATTCTTCTTGCCTCCCGTACCAGGTGCAACATTCTCACCACCATGACCAGGCGGATTCGCCATGCCTCCCCCCTTAACTGGGATCAAGACGACATCGCCTACCTTCAGTACATTTGGATCACTGATTTGCGGGTTCGCATCGATCAACGTCTGTAGAGGGATCCCCCAGGCTTTGGACAGCTTCCAGAGCGTATCCCCTTCCTTGGCAACATGCTTGTAGCCTTCGCCTTCTACCTGCACTGCACCAGCCGGAATTTTAACCTTCTCTCCGATGCTCAATTGATCCGGATTAGCGATTTGCGGGTTGGCTTCAATTAACTTCTCCAGCGGTACATTGTACTTCTGAGATAGCTCATATAATGTATCGCCTTTTTTCACGATGTGTATTTTCACGCGCTAAAGACCTCCTAGGTTTCTTCTCCGGTACGTGATATTCGCCCGGGGCCCAATTAATACATCCTATGCAAAAAGCCTAGTTTTGACATCCACGAAAATAAAAAAAGCAAAACAAAAAAAGCCTCGCCATCCACTAGGGATGCGAAGCTCTTCTATGAATTGAATTACCAGACTTTCAATCCGTCTTGATCAACGATGCTGCGGAACTCTTCAAGCAATTTCAAGGTTACAGGGCCGGCTTGACCACTGCCGATAATCCGTCCATCGACTTCACGAACGGCGATAACCTCAGCCGCCGTACCGGTCAGGAATACTTCGTCGGCCACATAGATATCGTGCATCGTGAACGGCTCTTCCTTCAACTTGTAGCCCCTTTTCTCACAAATTTCAATAATCGCTTGACGAGTGATCCCATCGAGTGCTCCAAGATAGCAAGGAGGCGTCGTAATAACCCCATTCTTGATAATGAAAATATTATCCCCGGATCCTTCAGTAACATATCCTTGAGCATTCATCATGATCGCCTCACCGGCACCGGCAAGGTTCGATTGAATCTTAACTAGAATATTGTTCAAATAGTTCAGTGATTTGATCTTTGGATTAAGCGCATCCGGGATATTGCGGCGTGTCGATACAGATACAGCCTTAAGCCCGTTCTTGTAAGCTTCCTCCGAGTAGATGGCGAGTTGTTCCACAATAATAATGACAGAAGCCTTCTCACAACGATTAGGATCGAGACCCAGATTGCCCGGACCACGTGAGACAACGAGGCGAATGTAGCCATCGCGCATCTCATTGCGACGCAATGTCTCTACCAGCGCTTCTTCCATTTCCTCATAGCTCAACGGAATTTCCAGCATAATCGACTTCGCAGAATCATATAGACGATCCAAATGCTCTTTGCATTTGAAGATATTGCCGTTATAGATGCGGATACCTTCAAAGATTCCATCACCGTATAAGAAGCCGTGGTCATAGACCGAGACAGTTGCCTTCTCCTTCGTTACATATTGCCCATCTAGATAAATCCATTGTTCTGCCATTAATATTGCACCTCCGAATTTAGTACTTTGCTAGAATAACTAGGATAGCTTCCAAGCACTCTGACTTGGCATCCTAAGGCCTCGATCTCTTCTATAGCAGAGGGAAGCAACACCGCATCCAGTGCGGCCAACACATCCATATAAAAATAATAACTACCTAACCTCTTCTTCGTTGGACGCGATTCAATTCTTGATAAATTCAGCTTGCGCCAGGCAAATGCAGATAACACTTGATGCAGCGCACCTGGAAAATCCTCAGGCAAAGTGACGAGAATACTCGTCTTCATTTGTGCGCCTTCTTCTAAAATCGGCAGCGGCTTAGGACCAATCAACACGAAACGGGTGTAATTGTTGTCATGATCCGTCACTTTGCTCGCGAGCACATCGAGCCCATGCCGTCTGGCTCCAATCGTAGTCCCGATGGCTGCCCAGCCTTCTCCTGGATTATGCTTCACCAGTTCAACAGCCTCCGCCGTACTCCCCACATTCTCCAGTTCTGCATGCGGCATATGCGCTTTAAGAAATTTCATGCATTGCGCCATTGCCACCGGATGGGACAGAACCCGGGAAACCTTGGAATAATCCATTTCTCCATCAGCGTCAACTAATTCACCACGCCGTCCAATCAAATTCTGAATGGAAGGATAGACCCATTCGACCTGCATCGGAACGTCAACCTCGTGGACAAGCCAATCCATATGCAGACTCACTGAACCCTCAATAGTATTCTCCATCGGAATCACGCTGTAATCCGTAAGACCCTTCTCGGTTGCCAGAAAAACATCGGAGATCTGCTTGTAATGAAGCAACTCTACAGGCTCGTCGCCGAACAACCGAAGAACCGCCTCATGAGACACCGTCCCCTCAGGCAACAATGCTATTCGTATCATGCCTTGACTTCCCCTCTTACATAATCCAATAATGAACTTTCTTTATCCATAGTAAGCTCCTGAGCTCCATGTGTGCAAGGTTTTAGCCAAAGCATTCTTGCTGTTATATCATGGGACTTAAGCACCTTCAGAAGAAAAGCTTCCAACTGTTCGCCCTGTTCTGACTGTGCATCGACTAAGGCGAGCAAGGTAGGCCCAGCCCCGCTAAGCGCTGTACCTAAAGCTCCGTGCTGCGTAGCCTCCTCCAAAATTTGCATCATTCCGGGAACGAGTGAAGCCCGGTAAGGCTGATGCAACCGGTCTTGCATCGCCGCGGAGATAAGATCGAGCCTCCCCATGGCCAGAGCCGCGGCCAGCATCGAAGTATGACTGACATTATAAACCGCATCACCCAGACTTACCTGCTTAGGAAGAGCCTCGCGCGCCTTGGAAGTGGACAATTGAAATTCAGGGATGGCAACCAGAACTTCCAATTGCTGCGGCGGCTCAATCCGCAATATATCAGCGTGGGCTCCGTCCCATACAGCGGTAATAATTCCGCCGTATAACGAAGCTCCTACATTATCGGGATGGTTCTCCAGTGCCGTGGCCATATCGAGTAGGCGGGCAAGTGGCAATGGAGAGCCAATCAGTACATTGGCAGCATATAACGCTCCAACAATTGCCGATGCACTACTGCCTAGACCACGGGTTAGCGGAATATCAGAGTACATCGAGATTTCCAGTTCAGGAATATGAGCTCCGGCTTCTGCGAACACAGACTGCGCTACAGTATATATGAGATTACTTTTATCCTTCGGAAGGCCATCCAAATTGTCACCGTATAGATGAAAAACCGTCGTATCGGCCGGCTTCATCTCAATCCATGAGTAGAGGGATAATGCCATGCCTAGCGTATCGAATCCCGGCCCTAAATTGGCTGTACTTGCGGGAACCTGAACCCGGACGCCTGAGCTGCGAATCATACTCATAACCTACCACCTTCATATCCGTCAACAATCATCGTCATCTTGGAATCATTCATGATCTATAAGCTCCTTACTCTTAACCCTCTACGCGGTACACGCTCTTCACCTTGCGGATAACATCCAGCGATTCAAAGTGGCTCAGCACCTTATTCATCGCCGCTTTGCTTGCATTATGTGTAACAATAATAATCTCAACATCACTCATACTTGCATTTGGAGACTGTACGACCGATTCCAGGCTTACGTCATATTCGGCGAATACCTGAGTAATCTTAGACAGTACCCCAGCTTTATCGGCTACTTGAAGCAGCAAGTAATTTTTATAAGCGACTTGTTCATCGTCCTTCAGCTTCTTCGGTTTGTACGGACCAATCGCTCTCAGGCCATTTACACCGAGCTTCTGATTCTTGATTACGGCGACCAGGTCAGCAACGATCGAAGTCGCTGTCGGCATTTCTCCAGCACCAGGACCGTAGAACATCGTCTCTCCCACTGCTTCGCCATACACATATACTGCGTTAAATACGCCATTAACTGCAGCGATCGGATGGCTATGCTTCACCATCGTCGGCTCAACACTAATGCTGTACTCATCATCTTGCCGTTCCGCGATGCCGAGCAATTTTATCTCATAGCCCATTCTCTTGGCATACAGTATATCTTCCTTAGACACCGTAGTTATCCCGCGAACCGCTACGTCCCGCAGATCCACATTCGTCCGGAAACCGAGCGAGCCGAGAATAGCCATCTTACGAGCGGCATCCAGTCCCTCGACATCCGAAGTTGGATCTGCCTCGGCATAACCAAGCTCCTGCGCCTCAGCCAGTACATCATCATATGAAGCGCCTTCCTGACTCATTTTTGATAAAATATAGTTCGTTGTTCCATTTACGATTCCCATGATCTTCATAATCCGATCAGAGGAGAAGCCCTCAATCAGCGTGCGGATAATCGGAATCCCTCCAGCCACGCTCGCCTCATAGAATATATCGCATTGTTTCTCCCTAGCCACATCCATAATCTCCGCTCCATAGAGCGCCATCAAATCTTTGTTGGCGGTAACGATATGCTTGCCGCAGTTCAGTGCCTCCAGAATGTACTCCTTCGTCTGGTCCACGCCGCCCATAACTTCAACGATGACGTCGATCTCGGGATCACGTATCACTTCCCACGGATCCTCCGTTAACTTGCTGCGCTCGATATCTATGCTGCGGGTCTTCTCTATGTTCTTCACCGCAACCTTCTCAATGATGATCGGCGATCCTACTTGACTGCTCAAGTCCTCCTGATGCCCTTCCACGATACGGACGACGCCAGTTCCAACCGTACCGAGTCCAAGCAAACCTACCTTTACTGATTTCACTCGCTGTCCCCTCCTATATCCCATGATTGGGTAAATTGATTCATTCCTATCCTTGACCGACGATTTCCGTCTTTCTTACGCCGGGAGTTCCTTGTAGCATCTTAATTATCTCATCGAGTTCCTCTGTCAAGCGCGAGGTCTCTACGGAAATAACCACATTAGCCTTGCCCTGCAACGGGATACTCTGATTTATCGTAAGTACGTTACCCCCCGAGCCTGCGATCAGCCCCAGAACTTTGGATAAAATACCGGAACGATGCTCCAGGTCGAACGATATCGTGACAATGCTCTCACGTTCAATCTGATTCAATAGATGGATTCCGTCCTTATATTTATAAAAGGCGCTCCGGCTAAGCCCAACTCTCGCCACCGCCTCATTGACCGTCTTAACGTCCCCTGAGGCTAGCAGTTGCTTAACCTGAAGCGTCTTGATCACAGCATCCGGCAGAATATCCTCACGAACCAAATAGTAGCGTTCCTTCACAAACGTCCTCTCCTTAGAGACTTCTGTTTTTGTATAGTGGACATTATAACGGAAATCTACCATTCCGGCAATCCATTTTTCGCGTAATTTATGTAGGTACCCATCCAAAAATAACTTAGAGTGGGTTTTCAATTAATCCGGCTCTCAGCACCAAGAACGTTGGATAAAGCCAGGTATACAGAAAACGGCTACTGTCCCCCTCCAGGAGACGTACCCGTTTCTGCGTTCATTTTATGATTAATAATAGTAGCTGCTGCCTTCTACAAATTCAAATTCAAAATCGCCTATCCGCACAATTGTACCGTCTTCGGCTCCGCGTTTGCGCAATTCTTCATCCACACCCATATGGCGGAGCGTGCGAGCCAGCTTAAGGATAGCCTCATGCGTATTCAGCTGCATCCGCTTCATCATGCGCTCAATCGTCTCACTCTCAACGACGAACATTTCGTTCTCACGACGGATAGTGAAGCTGTTGTCTTCCTTCTTATCCAGCTTATAGATCTTACGTTCCGTCTGCTCAGCAACCTCTTCAACAGCTGGCTCCTCAGGGATCTGATCCAGCAGATCAGCGGCCTTATACAGTACTTCCTGAACTCCTTGCCGTGTCAGTGAGGACATCTCCAAGATTTCAAGCTCTGGGTGAATCTCCCTAATCTGCTTGCGGAATTCTTTCAGGTTGTCCGCCGCCTCAGGGATATCCATCTTGTTAGCAACAATAATCTGCGGACGCTTTGCCAGTTCAGCGTTGTACTGATCCAATTCAGCATTAATCTTCTGCCAATCATCGAAGGGATCGCGCCCTTCAGAGCCAGCCATATCAATCACATGAATAATTAGCCTTGTACGCTCAACGTGGCGTAGAAATTCATGTCCCAGCCCGACTCCTTCGTGCGCGCCTTCAATCAGACCCGGCAAGTCAGCCATAACGAAGCTTCGCCCATCGCCAACATCCACAACACCGAGATTCGGTGTAATCGTCGTGAAATGATAGGCTCCGATCTTTGGCTTTGCAGCGGATACAACCGAGAGCAGTGTAGATTTACCTACGCTCGGGAATCCGACCAAGCCAATATCAGCCATGACCTTCAGTTCCAGAACGACCCAACGCTCTTGGCCCTCTTCTCCATGCTCAGCGAGTTCCGGAGCTGGATTATTCGGCGTCGCGAAGCGGATATTTCCGCGTCCCCCGCGCCCGCCTCTGGCTACAACAACCTGTTGACCATGGCGTGTCAGGTCAGCAATGACTTCCTGCGTATCATCATCAATAACAACGGTACCTGGTGGGATTCTTACGATCATATTCTCAGCATTAGCGCCGTTCTGGCTCTTGTTGCGTCCCTTCTCACCGCGTGGCGCCTTGAAATGGCGCTGGTAACGGAAGTCCATCAGCGTACGCAGACCTTCATCTACGCGGAAAATAACGTCAGCCCCTTTGCCTCCGTCTCCGCCAGCCGGACCACCTTCTGGAACATACTTTTCACGTCTGAAAGCAACGATCCCGTCTCCGCCGTCGCCCCCTTTTACATATACTTTCGCTTTATCTACAAACATGCGTTCACCTCATTTGTATTTTGCACTGAAGCCTTCAGCGGTACTCTTAATCTACAGGAGAAGCGACTTGACTCCATCCGCTCTACTTGAACCCGTCTGTCACGCTGCCATTCATCGATATATTGTTGCAATTTCTCAGCGTTGTCCGCCTCTGCCTCTGGATAGAAGGCTGCGATAACCTCACCATTCTCCTGATATAGGCTCATGTGAAGCTCCAACACTTCATCCCATGAAGAGCGCCCTATGAACTGGAACTTCTTAATCGTCTCCACAATCGCTTCCGTCAACTCTTCAGCATCCTCAACCTGAAGCATATGATCCAGCTGCAGTTCATCCCTGATCTCAATTTTGAGATCGATTGATCTGTTCACCTCACGGAAGGATTGCAGGAAGAATACGAGCGCTGGAATGCCCAGCCTTGATATTTTACTCTCCAATGCCATTTGTTCTTTTATTCTTTCCACACAGCTACCCAGTTTATCATATTTTCCAAGCTTCAAATAGCCGTAAATAAGCTGAAGATCATTCATCCAGTCATGGCGATGATGACCCAGCGTAGCTGTGGCCGTTCTCTGTACCGATTCCAGTAAATGCTTGCGCTCATCTGCAGCCCGTCTTTGGATATATCTGATATAGCCTTGAAATAACACTAACAAACATAGACTGATAATGATAAATCCGGTTATAGAATGAATGAAATACATGGAAGTTAGACAAGTCAGTACGATCACTGCGAAAAGAGTTGGAATCGCGAATCGATGTTTCATAATCTTCCTCGTTTCTGCACAGATTAAGTAAAATCATTACAATTCGATATATACACAGTATATCACAATCCTTGTCCGAAAACGCTTATTCTCCAGCCGCCCCTGGTAGAAAATGCCGTCTATAAAATCAAAAAATCCTTGGCACCTAGATGCCAAGGACTTTGTAAACCTTCGCTATATTAGCAAAGTTCTTAAGCTTCGACTGCAGCTGCTACTGGAGCAACTTCCACTGGGTAGACGCTCACTTTTTTACGGTCGCGGCCCCAACGTTCGAACTTCACTACGCCATCAACTTTTGCAAACAGCGTATCGTCTTTGCCGATGCCCACGTTAGTACCTGGGTGAATTTTCGTTCCGCGTTGACGAACGAGAATGCTTCCGCCAGTTACAACTTGACCATCCGCACGCTTAACGCCAAGGCGCTTAGCGATACTATCGCGTCCGTTCTTTGTGGAACCTACGCCCTTCTTCGAAGCGAACAACTGAAGATCCAATTTCAACATTGTCCATCTACCTCCTTCTTCAAATAATAACGTTCTGTATCTGAATATACGTTCCGTATGAATCCTCAATACTCTTCAACATTACGACCATAGACGAGAGCAACAGTTGTACCTGCTCCGACACCTCTGTCTTCAGATCAGTTGGCAGCTTTGCATTCAGAAAGCCACTCTTCACCTTCGATTTCATCACAGTACCTGTGAGCTCCTCGATGGAATTAACTGTTCCAACAGTGATGGCCGAGACTCCGGCACATACTATATCTTTCCCTCTATCGGCATAATTAGCATGACCAGACACTTTAAAACCAACGATGTTGTCATCCTTTTGACGCAATATAGACACGATAATCAATTATCGCACCTTCTTACGCTTGGATTTTCTCGATAGTTACTTTAGTGTAAGGTTGACGATGACCTTGTTTCTTGTGGTAGTTCTTCTTAGGCTTGTATTTGTAAACGACTACTTTTTGGCCTTTGCCGTGCTTCTCAACTTTCGCTGTTACACTAGCGCCGGATACCAATGGAGCTCCCGCTACCAAACCTTCACCTTTGGATACTGCCAATACACGGTCGAACGTCACGCTAGCGCCGTCCTCAGCATTCAATTTCTCGATGTAAAGAACATCGCCTTCTTGAACGCGGTATTGTTTACCACCAGTTTCGATAATTGCGTACATTTGCTTGCACCTCCTCATGTCTCAGACTCGCCTAATTCAGGTGCCGCCCTTCAAGAAAGCGGACTTGCATACCTGATCGGAGCGGTTACAGCATGTGTACAAGACTCACTCATAACACATACCATAGTATGATAACATGAACAAAAACGAAAATCAATTATTTTTAAGGTAGTTCAAAAAGTCCGCTTTTGATAAGAAAACCGATCGAAGTCATTCAAGGATGAGCGACCGCGATTCAAATGTAGGTTTTCTTGCGATATAGAATTTCATCAACTCCGTTGATAACGAATAAATTCTATATCTAACACGAAGTAACTCATGAAGTGATTTCGACATCGAATCTTGAATTCACCCGGGCCTTCCGGTGCTCACGTACCTACTACGTACGCTCCGCTCCTCATGCTCTAGCTTCATTCAACCTTCTCGGTGCTGAAAACCAGACTTTTTGAACTTCTATTTTAAAGCGGATAGTTCACCCCGTCACTTCGCTGCTGCTGATTAGCACCTCGACATCCAGCTTATTTAACGCATCAATCCATTCCTGCGAGCAGCCGGGATCGGTAACGATCATGGAAATCTGCTCTAGTGGAGCGATTTGCGCAAAGGTGGTAACCCCGAACTTGGAATGATCAGCTACGAGAATAGCCTCCTCTGTACGCTGCATCATTTTCCGTGACAATTGCGCCTCTTCCAGATTATATTCAGTGATTCCATCGACCAGCGATATGCCCCCGGCAGAAATGAAGGCTTTGTTCACCTTGAACTGGTCAAGTAACTGATGAGCAATCGCATCTGTGGATGCCTGACAGAGTTTGCTAACCTCCCCTCCAGCGAAAATAATTCTTCCCTGGAATTCCTCCAGCGCACAGGTGAGTACAGGCACGGAGTTGGTAATAACGGTTACATCTGCACGATGCTTCAGTTCCCGCATAATCTCCAGCGTCGTTGTTCCATTATCAAGTAGAATGGTCTCTCCTTCTCTAACTAATGAAGCCGCAAGTTTACCGATGGACTGCTTCTCAGCGTGATTCATTTGCGATCGCTTCATAAAGGTCGGTTCAATCCATTCGGAACGAGTCTGGACAGCACCGCCGTATACCTTGCGTAATTTCCCTTCCCTTTCTAGTCGATCCAGATCACGGCGAATGGTCTCCGTAGAGACATTAAATATTCCCGCCAAATCATGTACCTGGACCTTACCTTCTTTGCTAAGCTGTGCGAGAATGGTCTGACGGCGCTCCTCAAAGGTTAAGGACATGTCGTTCCCTCCTGTATTCAACAAGCAACAAGCTCTATATGATATAAAACTCAATGAACACGCACCTTAATGTGTTTTGTTGTTGTTTTTGTTTTAAGTGTATCGTTTGCTTGGAAATTTTGTCAAACTTCAATCTTCGGCTTGCAGCTCGCTTCTTTAATACAGCTTCCCCATACTTACAGAGATTTTACAAACTTCTAATAGAAGCATTGACAAAAGTGTTGTCAAGGCATAGAATCAACACGAAAACAACATTAATAAACAAGAATCAACAACATAACAATGAGGAGGGGCATTATGAGCCGCCGTTTATCTTATCGTCAGGATGGAACGTTTACGATTGTACAATTTACAGATCTCCATTGGAAAACTGGAACGGATGCCGACCGAAGCACCCGCAAATTAATGGAGCTGGTATTGGACACGGAAAATCCTGATCTGGTCGTATTTACAGGGGATGTCATCTACACAGGGCACAATACTGATTGTGAGGATCCCGTTCAGGCTTTCAACGATGCTGTAGCTGCTGTGGAGGAACGCAGCATTCCATGGGCCGTTATCTTCGGAAACCACGATACCGAGAGTTTGATTACCCGCAAAGAACTTATGCAGTTAATACTATCTCATCAGCATACCGTGACCGAGGCTGGCCCTGAAGAAATTTATGGTGAAGGCAATTACACCATTGAATTGATCGACTCCAAAGGTAAACCTGCTTTTAATTTATATTTCCTGGACTCCGGAAGCACCTCGCCACTGGAGCATGTCCCATACTACAACTGGGTACGCCGAGATCAGCTGAATTGGCTTGCCGGTGAATCGGCTCGGCTTAACCCTACGGATCAGGCTGAGAAAGTGCCAGCGCTCGCGTTCTTCCATATTCCTGTTCAAGAGTATCAGCAGATGTGGGATACACAGGTCTGCTACGGTAATAAATTCGAACCCGTGTGCAGTGCCCCCGTCAATTCAGGTCTTTTCACCACATTACTTGAAATGGGAGATGTAGTCGGGACCTTCTGTGGCCATGATCATGTTAATGACTATCATGGCAGTCTATATGGCATTCGCCTCTGCTATGGCAGAGCGACAGGCATCAATACCTATGGCCGTGATGGATTCCAGCGCGGAGCCCGCGTCATCCGTCTTACTGAAGGAGAGAAGGACTTCGCGACATGGCTGCGTCTTGAAGACGGTACGGCAGTGACCGAGCAACCTATCCATCAACCTGAAAATGCAAAATAATAGAGGGGCTGCTGTATACACATGTTGATACCTATTTTACTAGTTTTGGCCTCCGGAATGTGTCATGCAGTCTGGAACCTATTTACGAAACGCAGCATTAATAAGGGCGTCTTCCTATGGACGATCATGATGATCCCGTCGGTGCTTCTCCTGCCCTACCTTATTGTGGAACTTTGGAGAACTCCATTATCCTGGGGCAGTTATGGACTATTATTGTTATCCGTTATTTTACAAGGTGTGTATTCCTGGCTATTGTCTAAAACCTATGAACTCGGTGACTTATCGCAGATTTATCCGATCATGCGGGGTACGAGCACACTGCTCATTCCTCTAATCGGAGTCGTATTTCTCAAGGAATCCCTATCCGTATTTGGATGGACCGGTATAATACTTATGATCTGTGGGTTCTTCGTACTTAGCGGGGCCAGCTTTGGAAAAAGGCAAACGAATAGACCGTCGCAAAGTCTGAAGCCTTTCGCCTTGGCACTGTGTGTAGGACTATGTACAACTAGCTATGTATTTGTAGATAAACTGAACCTTGGCAATATCTCTCCCTTGGCCCTGCTCGAAGTGACCAATATCGGCTTTGTTGCCGGATTGACCCCGCTCGTATTAACTTCGAAGGCGTTGAAGCGAGAGTGGAAAGCCAACCGTAATACAATTCTTCTTGGCTCGATTTTGAACCCCGGCTCATATCTGCTCTTCCTATTTGCCATGCAGCAGGCACCGATGGCTCATATCAGCCCGTTGCGAGAGATTGGAACAGTATTCGCTACTTTCCTCGGAGTTCTAATTCTGAAGGAGCAGCAAGGTTTAAAAAGAATCGCCACCTCCATCATCATCTTCTGCGGAATTTTGTTGATAGGGGTATTAGGATAAATATTGTGGAAGCTGGGACGGTAAATTTCGAGATATTATTCGAAGGCATACACAGAGAAACCACACTTCGATTAGAAGTGTGGTTTCATAGTTTTCTCAACGTATTAACGATCGTGCACTTGATTAATCATTCAACAACAGTACGCTTTCTTCTCGCACCCGCTTGCGGGTCATCTCCAGCAAGCCCAGCTTGGTCCAGCCCAGAACATGATGCTGTGTCCGATCCCCGTCCAGTGAAGATTCCAGCATGTCCAATACCGCACCCTGATGCTCTTCTCGATCCATATCAATGAAATCGATGATAATAATACCGCCGGCATCACGAAGCCGTACGAGTCTGGCAATCTCCTGCGCAGCTTCCATATTAGTCTGGAATACCGTCTCTTCCAGCGTCTGTCCGCCGGTAAAGCGACCGGTATTCACATCAATTACGGTCATCGCCTCAGTATTATCCCATACTATGTACCCGCCGCCTGGAAGCCAGATCTTACGCTGAAAATCCTTCTCCAGCTGCTGACGAATTCCATAATGCTCAAATAATCCGTCCTCCCCCTCATACACCGTAAGCTTGGGGAATTTTCCCGGAAGCATCGTATCAAGAAATTCATTCGTCTGTTCCAACTGCTCTGGACAATCCATAATCAACTCATCCGTCTCAGGACTATAGATATCCCGCATAAGACGTTGAACCATTCCAAGATCATGATGTAATAGGCTTGGCGCACCGATCTTCTTCGCTGTGGCCTGGATATGGTTCCAGCGGTCACGAAGCATACCCAGATCCTCTGCGATTGAAGCTGGCTCCGCATTTTCCGCAACCGTCCGTAGAATAAGTCCCTCATCTTCCGTGCGCAATTCCTCGCCAATCGTTCTTAGTCTTGATCTCTCGTCTTCGTGTCCGATTTTCTTAGATACAGCAACATACCCTGCGGTAGGCATATAGACGAGCCATCTACCAGGTAATGAATAATGAGTCGTAACCCGAGCTCCCTTGTTGCCTAACGCATCCTTAACAACCTGCACAATCAGTTCTTGTCCTGCTTTGAGCAAGCTCGTAATCGCTGGCTTTTGCCGCGGCTGCCTCTCCAAATGCGGGTGAAGCAAGTCATCAATATAAAGAAATGCATTCTTCTTCTGTCCAATATCAACAAAAGCAGCCTGCATACCAGGAACAACATTCACAACCTTGCCCTTAAAAAAGCTGCCCACCAGTCCCCGTCTCTGAGAACTCTCTGCTGCATACTCCACCAATCTGCCGTCTTCCAGCAGCGCCATTTGGGTGGAATCAGGGCCGCAGTGAACAATCATTCGCTTCATCATCTCACCCTTTGCCTTACTTTCTATCAAAACTGCTCTACCATTATAACATGATATAGTCCTACTAATCCCTAGGCTTGCCCTGTAAAAAGGAGGAAATAATTCTCTGTTCTGGCAAGACAGCCACAATATCGCCCTGCCTGTTCATGACATATATAAAGTGGTACTTCTGTCTTCTAAATAGACGTAAGATTTGTTCTAAAGGTTTCGCTTTATTCGCTACAATTGGCTGAGCGAGCACCCCCGTCATCCAGTGACGAACAAATGACTGGTCCCGATTAACGAGAAAACGCATGAATCGATAAGGGATATTCCGGTAGTCCGTCCAATTTGAATAGAGCAGAAATAACCCTACCAGTAGTAAATTTAAATTCAGCATACCTTGTCCAAGCAGAGGCGGGAGCACAGAGTAGACAACCACCATGAAGCTGAATATTAGGCTGATTCGCAAGGAATAGACTAGTGTCAGATGAAATGGCAGTATTAAACTGATTAGAGCTTGCGATATCTTTCCTCCATCCAATGGAAGAATCGGAAGTAAGTTAAATAAGGCGATGATGAGATTGCTATTTATAAAATAGAGAAAGAAAGCCCCTTCCCATAATCCACAAATATGTAGCAGCAGCGACACTCCGATTAGAAGAATATTCTGCATGGGTCCTGCCAAGGCGATCACGATCTCCCTTCGTGCCGTGAGATGGGTCGTGTCCTCCATTTCCGCAACCCCACCGAAGGGTAGCATCTGAATCGCCAACACTTGAACACCGAAGCATCGGGCGGCAACTACATGTCCTATTTCATGAATGAATACGATTGTGAACAAGGCGATGAGCTCTAGAAAATGGCCAGTTAGTACCGAGGCAAGCATGATGATGACAAAGAAGGGATGTACCGAAATCTTGATGCCGTTCCACTTAATCAAACGAGATCACATCCGCCGGATCGATAAATCGATCATTCTTTTTTAACGCGAAATATAGGGTTGGGAGTGTATCCCCCTCTCCTGAATCAAGGCTCCCAATTGAGTCGCCCCCTACAACCCAATCACCCTTGCTGACCATAGCCTGTTCCAAATGTCCATATATGGCTTTATAGCCGTTCGAATGCTGTATCGTTACAGTCATTCCGGTCAGGGCGTCCAGCTTCACGTCCAGCACACGTCCAGTATCAACACTTCTCACCATCGTACGGTCTGCTCCCAGCTCCTTCGGAATGACCTCCACCCCTTTCAGACTGAGGGCGAAGGGATTGGCCAAATGTCCGGTTAACGGCGATATAAATCCGCCAACTGCGCCAACCTTCATACCTTTATCCTCATTATGCTTAAAGATGGGAATGAAGGAGGGAGCGCCGCCGATATTTCTCTCATACCAGGCCTCGATAGCGCCAAAATCTATCTCCTCTGTTAAAGCCCGGGCTACAAAAGCCCTTACCGGAAACGCCCAATCGGGTTCATATCGTTCGATACCCCAAATGCTTACAAAGATAAGCCCACTAATCATAAGTCGGAGAAACAGTGATGTCCAGAAGCTAGGCCTCCGCTTACCACCGAAATAATCATCCCCTCCGCTCCCTCCGGAATATCCGCTAATATCTTGCCAGCGGCCTTGTCCTCTCTTCCAGAGCAGTTCCGGATCGGGTTCTGTCTCATCCGACACACTATTATAGCCGGCAATACTCCCTTGCCCAGACTGGGCAGGCGGCCGGTATGGATGATCGTTGCGCATTTTATCCTGGAGAACCGGCTTGTACGCTTCTACCGAGGTTAGCTGCCTGATCCTCTCCTCACGCCGCTTCTTAACATTCGACTTCACATCCATCGTTCTCATTCCTCCGCTCAGGCTGCTCTCTTCCGATAAATGACCTTGCTTCTGTTCCAGCTTAGAACAGCAGCCCGCTTTGTCATACTCTATATTTATGAACAGCAGCGTCAGAATATGAACAAGCTTATCTTCAGTACGAATGAATGCTTGCGTAGGGAGACCAGCAGCCAGGCACAAAAAACCGATGCCAATGGCACCGGTTCATTCATGTATATATAGGATCAGCCCATTCCAAAAAACTTCTTGAAACGTTTGAATCTGCCCTGCTTCTGTTCCAGAAGCATCAGCGGTACGGTATCCCCCAAAATTCGGCGTGCGATGTTGCGGTAGGCAATCGCGGCCATCGATTCCGGATTCATTACCGTAGGCTCGCCTGAATTGGCCGCCTTGATTACAAGCTCATCGTCAGGGACGATACCGAGCAAATCAATATTCAACACTTGAAGAACATCATCAATATCCAGCATGTCACCCGATTTCACCATATTCGTGCGAATTCGGTTCACCACCAGCTTGGGAGAAGAAATTTGCGAATTTTCCAGCAGCCCGATAATACGGTCCGCATCACGTACTGCTGCATTCTCCGGCGTGGTAACTACGATAGCCTGATCAGCGCCAGCAATCGCATTTTTGAACCCCTGCTCAATACCCGCAGGACAATCGATAATGACGTATTCATATTCCTTCTTCAATTCCAGAACGATATCCTTCACTTGCTCTGGCGACACAGAATTTTTATCCTTCGTCTGCGCTGCAGGAAGCATATACAGTTCATCGAACCGCTTGTCCTTCACAAGTGCTTGATTCAAGCGGCAGCGTCCCTCTGCAACATCGATCAGGTCATAGATGATTCTATTCTCCAGACCCATGACGACATCCAGATTTCTGAGACCGATATCTGTATCGACCAGACAGACCTTCTTGCCGAGCAATGCAAGCGCTGTGCCAATATTAGCCGATGTCGTCGTTTTGCCGACGCCGCCTTTGCCAGACGTGACAACGATAGCTTCTCCCATCAATTACACCCCTTTGAACACGTTTAAATCCGGCCTGACCCGGAGCATATTCGTAATCTTGTCTATCTGCATTTTCCCGTCACGTAAAAAAGCGAACTCCATACTTGTCTCTCGATTCTCCCACTCGTCCGGTGGCCTGCTGATGATCTCTGCGATCCTAAGCTGCGTGGGTGCCAAATAAGAGGCGGCTATGACCGCCTCCTCATTGCCAGTATAGCCGGCATGGGCCATCCCTCTAAGAGCTCCCAATATTAAAATATCTCCGGTGCACGTGATCGTCCCCCCGGGATTAACGTCCCCCAGGAAGAGCAGATTGCCTTCATGATGCAGCACCTGCCCGGAACGAACCATTCCGCACATCGTCGTAATCTTCGCCGTATCTTCTTCGGTTACCACGCCCGGCGTGTCTACGGAACGAATGAGCAAGTTTCCTTTTTGCTTCAAAATATCAAGCAGCGCTTCCTTCTCTTCGTCCGAGATCACTCTCATTCCGAATTTCACATCAACATGAATAATCGGACCAGTCAGTATATTCTGATGGCTGTGCTCCAATTTATAACGCAATTCTTCAAGAAGAGCTTCGAATTCGCAATTATCGTCAAACAGGAAAACCAGGCCATCCTTGATGCCCTTAATTGTCACATGGTTGGATTTCACCGTCATAAGCCTGTCCCTCCCTCTTATTCAATTCGCGCAGAGGCAAACAAGTTCCTGCTTGCATTCATTGAAATATACGAAGTTAGGACTTCTGTTCCGGGGAACGGCGCTTCGTAATAATCTCAAGCTGCCGTCTTAACGGCACATAAATCGCCAGTGCAAATACAAATTGAACGAACAGGTTCGGAATAATGTGATTGACGAACGCCCACGAATAAGGTTGATGAGTGAGCTCGAACAAGGAATAGATGCCAAACAGTGTGGAGTCCAACAACAGACTTCCGAGTATAATGACAATCAGTACCATGGGGAGCGGCATCGGGCGCGACCGCGACGGAACCCCGACCAGATAGCCCGTAAATCCCATCGCAAAAGAATACGACCCGATGATAGCCCCATAGAAAACAATATCATGCAGCAATCCGAAGATAATACCAAGAACCAAGCCAGTATAGCGGTTCTCGAAAATAGAAAAATACATAATCACGACAAAGACCAGATGAGGAAATAGGCGCGTCTGCCATGAGTAAGGGATCAGCCAGGGGATGATCGTACCTTCTATAATGAACAGGACGAACAACAGTAAAATCAATACAGATTTTCTATTCATCACTATTCCTCAGCCTCCGGAGCAAACACCACGAACAGCTCTTTCCAATCGGTAAAGCTTGCTGCCGGCGTCACCGTAGCCGTGTAAGTCAGACCATACTGACCAACATCAATGTTATCTACCGTGCCGATCAGCATTCCCCGAGGGAATACGCCGCCGATGCCCGAAGAGACGATCAGATCGCCCTCGGCAAGTGGAGATGGCGATGTCACCCGAGACATAAGGAATTTCCCGGTTTTCTGATCATAAGATTCAATTACTCCGAACACATCATTTTCCTTACCTTGAGCAGTTACTGCAATGCCATTGGAATTCGGATCCTTGGCATCCATCGTTGTCGCCAATCTGACGGTAGAAGTGAAGTGGCTCACATGACTAATAACACCAACTAGTCCTTTTATGGACGTTACAGCCATTCCTTCCTTGACCCCTTCCCGTTCGCCAATATTCACAACGATCGAACGGTTAATTGGATCATCATTAACACTTATGACCTGAGCGATCTTCCAAGCATAGTTATATTGTTCTTTCTGGGCCTTAGTAAAATCAAGCTCTTCCTGCAGTCGAACATTTTCCTGCTCGATCCAGTTAAATCTAGCTTTATCACGAGTGTAATGAGACAAGGCGATCTTCAGTTGTTCATTCTCTTCCTGGAGAGAACGCAGGTCGGAGATGTCCTCTACAATACCTGCTATATATGAGGTAGGTTTATAGAATATATATTGCACGAAGCCTACCGTATCCTTCACAAACTTCTCCGGCCAGGATAAGCCTGCTCGGGGTCCGAGGGTAAAGCCCATCACCGCAATAAATAGAATAAGTCCTATCAACAAAACAAATAATCTTTTGTTGCCAAGCAGCTTAAACAGTGTAAGCACCCTCCAATCCTTCGTATTTCTTCTAATTGTACCTTGCCACAGGTCGTCTTGAAACAAGTAAATTGCCAGAAGTACGATAATGGAATAACTTCTTTGGCAACCTGGTCGCAAGATGTACGGCAATCATGAAATCCGCAATCTTAAACAAGCAAAAACGGTCCCCCGTCTATGACGAACGAATCCGTTTCTGGCAATGGATACAAATAGAAAAGCGGCTTGGCCGCCCACAATGGACGGCGCCGCTAGTCATTATCATCTTCACATTCGCCCGATCTTAACGCCTAGAACGAAGTGTCGAACTGTTCTTGGTCTTGAACAGATGAATATTATCGAGAGCACGGCCCGTACCAATTGCTACGCAATCCAGTGGATTATCTGCAACAATGACAGGCATTCCTGTCTCACTAGCAAGCAGCTTATCCAGATTGCGAAGCAGCGCGCCTCCGCCTGTAAGCACAATACCTCGATCCATAATGTCGGCCGCAAGCTCTGGCGGGCATTTCTCAAGCGTTACTTTTACAGCATCAACAATCGCACTTACCGTATCATTAAGTGCTTCTGTAATCTCATCGGAGGTGATTGTGATCGTCTTCGGCAATCCGGTAACCAAGTCGCGTCCGCGGATTTCCATCGTCTCAACCTTCTCCAACGCGAGCGCAGAACCGACATCCATCTTAAGCTGCTCGGACGTTCTCTCCCCGATCATTAAATTATATTGACGTTTGATATATTGAATGATCGATTCATCCATTTCATCACCGGCTACACGTACCGATTTGCTCGTTACGATCCCGCCGAGGGAGATGACAGCAACCTCTGTCGTACCGCCACCGATATCCACGACCATACTACCTGTCGGTTCCCATACCGGGAGATCGGCACCAATCGCTGCAGCAAAAGGCTCCTCGATGGTATAAGCCTCACGGGCACCCGCCTGCTTCGTCGCATCTTCTACAGCACGCTGCTCCACCGCTGTAATTCCCGAAGGCACACACACCATTACGTTAGGATGGCGTTGGAACATCGAACGTTGTTTTTGTGCCTGACGAATGAAATATTTGATCATCGTTGCCGTCGTATCGAAATCCGCGATAACTCCATCCTTCATCGGACGGATCGCACGGATATTGCCCGGAGTTCTACCGATCATCTTCTTAGCTGACTCCCCTACGGCTACGATATTCTTATTATCAGTATGGATGGCAACCACCGAGGGCTCCCTCACAATAATTCCTTTGCCACGGATATAAACAAGGGTATTCGCAGTCCCCAAATCAATTCCTAAATCCTTCGAAAAGCCACCAAACATGCTGTAATCTTCCTTTCTTCCTGTATCTAATCAATTATATTACATCAAACCCTGCTCCTTCAAACTTACGAATTGACCGTCTCCAATCACGACGTGATCGAGCACATCAATTCCCACAATCTCGCCAGCTTCACACAAGCGACGCGTCATCCGGATGTCCTCCGGACTAGGCGTCGGATCTCCACTTGGGTGATTATGAGCACAGACGATCGATGCACTGCTGCATTTAATAGCAGCACGAAACACTTCGCGAGGATGAACAATCGATGCGTTCAGGCTTCCTACGGAAAGCGTCTCTTGAGCAATGATATGATTCTTTGTATTCAAAAAAAGACATACAAAATGTTCCTTAGATAAATACCTAAGCTGTTCCATCAGTATATCGGCCGCATCATGAGGACTACGAATACTTACCGCCTCTGGCAAGCGCGATTTGGCCAGCCTCTGTCCAAGTTCAATCCCAGCCTTGATCTGTACAGCCTTCGCCATACCGATCCCCTTCATCTTGGTCAATTCCTCCAGGCTAAGATCTACCAGGCCGCGAATACCGCCGATATCGGCAAGAATCCGCTGCGCCATGTGGACGGCCGACTCATTCTTCGTTCCGGTCCGCAGCAATATCGCTAACAACTCAGCTTGACTTAGCGCCCTTGCTCCGTTTTTCATCATCCGTTCACGCGGGCGCTCCTCGCTAGGAAAGTCACGCAGCATATAAGGTGTCATATTCATAAATGAATCCCTCTCTTCCGAATATTAGTTGCCAAGTCCTTATGGACCATTGACACAAACTCAATTCGGAAGGATATGCTTTATCACTTCCTAGATTAAACGGATCTTCAATTGTTTTTGTTACATTTCTACAATACTCTTACTCCAAATTGGCCAAGCATATCTACAAGTAACGATAACGGTAAGCCGACAACATTGAAATAGCAACCTTCTATACCCGTAACAATCGTTGCTCCCAAGCCTTGAATCGCGTAAGCACCGGCTTTATCGAGTCCTTCTCCGCTAGCTGCATAAGCTTCAATCTCGCGCTCATTCAGCGGCTTCATCGTGACGATCGTTGAACGATAGTCAACGAGGGTCTCTCCCGTCCGGCTATCTATGCAAGCGACTCCTGTATACACGATATGGCTCCTGCCCTGAAGAGAACGCAGCATCTCAGCAGCTTCCTGCTCATTCTGCGGCTTACCTAGCACGGCCCCATCCCTGACGACAATCGTATCGCTTCCGACGATAATTCCTGCGGAATCTCCGTCGAATGATGTAGAATGATATACCGCTTCGGCTTTCCGTCTGGCAAGTTCCTGTACAATTTGCTCTGGTGTCCACTTCTCCGATGTGCTCTCATCAGCATTGCTAGGAACAATGTCAAAGGGAATACCTAAGGTAGCAATCAATTCCCGGCGACGCGGTGAGGTCGATGCCAAAATAATATGGCGTGGTATATTGGATTCCAAGACTAGGTCTCTCCTTCAAGCATTAAAATAGGGGTAAATATCAAATAATGACGATATAACATACTAATCTGTTGTCAACCTCGCCATTTTTTGACACTTCATTATTATAAGGTTATTTCACCCGCAATACAAACACAAAAAAGGCAGGGGGAACTATTTCCAATTCCCTTTCCTGCCTGATTCATCATTATTCCTATGCTTTCCATCTATTTTAACTATGAAGCAGTTCTTGCTCGCTTAGAATGAAGTGCATCAGTTCATCTTGCACTTCCCACAAAAGCGATTTGGAAGGCTTCTTGTTGTATTCGGACAACGCTTCAATAGCGCTGTTCATCGACTTCTCCATGGTGCCCGTCATCGCTTCCGAATTTGCCGATATATTACCGCGAACCGCTGCAGCGCTCTCTGTCCATAGCTGGTGCTTCTGGCTTAGCTCCGCAATTTCGTTCGCGCTCTGTGGACCTGGGTCGGATTCGCTTAGTCTTGCAGCCGAGAATGTGCTGAGAAGCTCCACTAGTTCAGCACTCTGTGCCATATATTGTTCAAGCGGCTTGGTATCTCCCTCATACTCCAGCATCGCTGAAGCTGGTAGGGTTATCTCATGCAAGATCAGATTGACTCCGGCTGATTTAAGCTGACTGCTCAGCAGTTTGGCCTGTTCCCGGTCGACGGATACCCCTGCATATACCCGCTTAGTATCTACCGTATCTCTCGCCGCTGCAACTCCCGAAGATTGTAGTTCCTTCTGGGCTAGCTCAACGCCTTGAGCCGTACTGAACACGCCATATTGAAGGAAATAATAGGTTTCGGACGGCAAGGCGATATTCGCTAGCTCCTTGGGGTTAGCATCCCCCTTCTCTTCTTCAATGATCTGTCCCATGACAGGGATATCTGTGGATTGCCCGGCTGCCGACTGCTTCGGCACATTAATGCCGGGAATCGGCAGGGTTATCTCCTGATTGAAGATGGATAGAACTACAAAACCGAATAAAGCTCCAGTCACAATGGCTCCGGTTACCGACCCGGCCATCTTCCACCAAGAGTTTTTAGGAGGTCTGGTAGAACTGGAGGGGACAACAACTCCTCCTGCCCCGGTGTATTCTGAGAATGGGTCGCTATAGTCTACTAGGGTCTCGACAGTACGGAATGCACCCTGTGTACGATCGATGCCATATTCGTCATACTCTGAATTCGAATGCAGCGATTCCTCTGGATTAGCTTGTCCCAATACGGGGTAAACCTCGACGCTACGGGGCGCTAGTGTATGATCTTCTAGGCTGGAATTGGTAGGTGTACGAACTGCTGAGGTTTGAATATACTTATCATCATCTTGCTCTCTTTCATGCACTTCCTGCGTCCTATCAAAAATGGATGCTCCTCCGTCATTCTTATGAATCCAAGCCTGATACAATGGTTCCTCAGATACGATCTCCTTGCCCTGCTTGTCAAACCGAAAGGTCATTTTCGCCTTGTTCACGATCCGCACGCTCCTTGTCCATTCTCCTAACATACCTTATGTCCAGTAGCCGGAATATATGCTCTCCAAAGGACAAGTTATGAAAAAAGAACGGTTCAGACGGCGTAAAAATTTTATGAACGGATACACGAAGTGCAGGCACATATCAAAGAACCTCCATATTCATATGCAAACACATGAACATGGAGGTTTTCTCTCCGAACCAATTTTTCAAATGCGAATAAGCTATTGGGAGATTCGCTTGGATAATTCGTCCCCAACTCTCCAGATATCGCCAGCCCCCATGGTGAGTACAAGATCCCCAGGTTGAAGTCGGTTCTCCAGATCAGCAATCACGTCCTGCTTCGTAGGCAAGTATCTTGCCCCGGCATTGCTGTTCTCCTTAATCAATTCAACCAGCTTCGAGGAGTTAATCCCCTCGATTTGCTTCTCTCCGGCTGGTGAATAAATATCGGTAATGATTACCTCATCCGCACCACCAAAGGCTCTGCTAAAGGCATCAAGCAGGAAGAAGGTTCTCGTATAACGCTGCGGCTGGAACACAGCGATAATCCGCTTGCCGGTCGCTTTAGAGGCAGCGATTGTGGCTTCGATCTCTGTCGGATGATGGGCATAATCATCGATAATGAGGATGCCCTTACTATCGCCAAGGACCTGAAAGCGACGCTTGGCTCCATGAAAATGCTTGATTGCTGCAGCGATCTCCACAAACGGAACTCCTGCCTCCAAACAGACAATAACCGCCGCCATGGAGTTATACACATTATGCTTACCTGGAACCGACAACTCTACCGTTCCAAGCTTCTCGTCACCACGCTTCATTGTATACGACACATATCGATCGCCAAGCTCCATATCCTCAGCGTTATAATCACAGACAGAGTCAATTCCATAAGTAATGATATTGCAGTTCAACTTAGGCAATAATTCGCCCAGAATATCGTCATCGCCACATACGATAGCTGCCCCGTCCGGCTTAATCTGATTAAGGAATTGCACGTACGCTTCCTTGAGCTGTCCGAAATCCCCGCCGTAATTCTCCAGATGATCCGCCTCAATATTCGTTACAATTCCTAGCGAAGGATGGTATTGAAGAAATGAGCCATCGCTCTCGTCTGCCTCAGCAACGACGTATTTCCCTTGTCCTGCCTTGGCATTTGTACCGATATCCAGGATTTCTCCGCCAATAATATATGTTGGATCAATTCCACATTGCTCCATCACAAGTGCGATCATTGATGAAGTCGTCGTCTTTCCGTGAGCTCCGGCAACCGCCACTCCTGTCCGTTCGTTAAGCAGACGGGCCAGCATTTGTGAACGATGTAGAACCGGGATTCCCCGTTCCTGCGCTTCAACCCGTTCTACATTGTCCTTTGGAAGAGCCGTCGAATATACGACCAGATCGGCGCCGTCAACTTGCTCAGCCGTATGGCCGATATAGACCTTGGCTCCCTTCGCCTTCAGCTTCTCGATCAATTCCTGGGAAGCTACATCTGAACCGGTTACCTTATAGCCCATCTCCAGCATTACACGTGCGATGGCGCTCATTCCGTAACCGCCGATACCTATAAAATGTACATGTTGTTCTCTAGTATTTAACAATATGGTCACCAGCCTTTTTCAGAATCGGTGTGATGTAAGAGAGTCGCGCGCACGTCAGAAATCATGTACAACGTACCTGTAACCACTCCTAAATCCTCCCGTTCCGTCCGCGACATCAATAGCTCTAAAGCCTTTTTCCAGTCGCGTTCTACGATAATTTCCAAGTTTTCTTTTGCTTTTGTTTCTTTAAGCTGCTCCACAATACTATGGAGCGCCTCCACATCCATTTTCTTACGAAAATCAGGCTCGGTCAAAATAAGCGTATCCACTATTGGTAATATATGCTCCAAGTAGCCACGATGATGCTTATTTGCCAGCATGCCCATCATCAAATTCAGCTTGCGATACTTATAGATGTCCGGAATGCTTCTGGCTAACATCTGAGCTCCTTCCGGATTATGCGCCCCATCGAGCACAATACGAGGCTCGTTGTTCACCTGTTCCATTCTTCCTGCCCAAGCCGTACTGCGGAAGCCAGACAGGATCGCTTCATCCTCAAGCGCAAAAGCCATATACTGACGAAGCACCTCAAGTACCATCATGACCCCGGCCGCGTTCTTGCATTGATGTTCACCAAGCAGCGAGAGCTTCAGCACAAGCTCCCGGAACGGACCATGAAAGTCCATGGATTGCTCATGATCATCACCCTCTAGCCGTTCATAGGTGAACTGTTCTCCAAGCAAGTATAGGGTAGATCGCTGCTCTTGAGCTGTCCTGCGTAGCACTTCGATCGCTTCCGGCTGTTCTACACAGCTCACGACAGGAACACCGGGCTTGATGATCCCGGCCTTCTCACTAGCAATCTGCTCTATGGTATCGCCTAATACATCGGTATGGTCCATGCCGATATTTGTAATCAACGAGACGATAGGCGTAACAATATTTGTTACATCCATCCTTCCCCCGAGACCTGTCTCCCATACTACGACATCAGGATAACATTCTTCTGCAAAATATAAAATCGCAATCGCTGTACTTACCTCGAACATCGTTGGCGAACCTAGCTCTGAATCGGCGATTTCCTCTACAAGAGGCAGGATCCGATTCGATAACGATACCAGAGTAGCCTCCGGAATGTCTTGACCATTAAATTGAAATCGGTTTGTAAACTTGGTGATATAAGGAGAAGTAAAGGTCCCTACATCAAAACCGGCCTTCATTAACGTAGATGTTAGAAAAGCGCATGAAGAACCCTTGCCATTCGTTCCTGCAACATGGATAAATTTCAGCTTGCGCTGTGGGTTGCCGAGACGCTCCATCATGAGCTCAATACGCTCCAGTCCTGGACGGATCCCGAACGCAATTAGCCCATTAATCCATTCTACCGCTTCGTTATAATCCTGCAGAGATTGCTTGTTTCCTTCCTCAGTATGAGCCCCCATGAAATTCACCTTCGTCTATGATTTATAAAGAGGTAGTTCAAAAAGTCCGCTTTTGATAAGAAAACCTGATCGAGGTCGTTCAAGGATGAGCGACCGCGATTCAAAGGTAGGTTTTCTTGCGATATAGAATTTCATCAGCTATGCTGATAACTTATAAATTCTATATCTAACACGAAGTAATATCAGTGGAGTGATCTCGGCATCGAATCTTGAATTCAGCCGGGTCTAAGCGAATGCTTACGAAGTCATGTTTCCTTCGGAAACATCTCAAGTGCTCACGTACCCACTACGTACGCTCCGCTCCTCAGACCCTAGCTTCATCCAACCTTCTTGGTGCTGAAAACCGACCTTTTGAACAATATATAGTTAAAATTATGGATTGCAGGATGCCTGTTCCCTGATCCAAATCCTTACGCCTCAGCGCAGAACAATCGGACTGTTACCTCTGATAACAATCCGATTGTTCTATTGCAAGGACGTAGAGGCAATGGCACTAGGCTTTTAATTCATTGATTCTTGCAAGCACCTTGTCGCGTTTGGCAGAGTAATCATTCATCTTAGCACGCTCTTCTTCAATCACCTTGGCAGGTGCTTTAGAGACAAAGCCTTGATTGGACAATTTCTTCTCCACACGTTCTACTTCTTTATTCAAGTGGTCAATTTCTTTCTCCAGACGAGCGATTTCCTGACTGATATCGATCAGGCCGGCCAGCGGCAGATACAATTCCGCTCCTGTGACAATCGCTGTCATTGCTTTATCCGGCGCTTCTACCTTCAGTGAAGCTTCGTAATCGGACGTGTTACAGAACCGGCGAACATAGTGTTCGTTACGGCTAAGGATGTCAAGCAACTCAGAGGAGCCCGGCTTAACGATCAACTCGATTTTCTTGCTCATCGGTACGTTCACTTCAGCACGAATGTTGCGAACCGAGCGAATAATATCGATCAGTAGATTCATTTCCTGAACTGCATCCGGCGCTTCCATTGCAGGGTCATACGTAGGCCATTCAGCCAAAGTAATCGTATCGCCACTGTGCGGCAAATGCTGCCATATTTCCTCGGAAATATACGGCATGAACGGATGGATCAGTCTCAGCGTACGATCGAGCACATAAGCAAGCACCGATTGTGTCTTGCGTTTGGCATCCGCATCTTCACCATAGAAGCTCAGCTTCGCGAATTCAATATACCAGTCGCAGAGATCATCCCAGATGAAATTGTACAATACACGGCCGGTTTCGCCAAATTCATAGGAATCGATTAGACGAGTTACATCCCGAGCTGTCTCATTAAAGCGATGCAAAATCCAACGATCTGAAGTCGAAAGGTTGCCGCTGATGTCGATGTCCTCATAGGACACTCCTTCCATGTTCATCAGAGCAAAGCGCGAAGCATTCCAGATCTTATTGGCGAAATTTCGCGCTTGTTCTACACGCTCCCAATGGAAGCGAACGTCCTGACCAGGCGTACTGCCCGTCGAGATCATATAGCGCATTGCATCAGCGCCGTATCTCTCGATAATATCGAGCGGATCTACCCCGTTACCCAGGGATTTGGACATCTTCTTGCCCTCGCTGTCGCGAACAAGCCCATGCATTAATACATGCTTAAACGGCATTTTGCCTGTAAACTCAAGCGAAGTAAAGATCATACGAGCCACCCAGAAATAAATAATATCATATCCGGTAACAAGTACGTCCGTTGGGAAATAACGTTTGAAATCTTCGCTCTCCTCATTTGGCCATCCTAGCGTCGAAAACGGCCACAAGGCAGAGCTGAACCATGTATCCAGTACATCCTCATCCTGTTTAAGGTCATCCCGTCCGAGCTTGGCGCGGGCTTCTTCCTCGCTGCGGGCAACAACCATCTCTCCGGTCTCTTCGCTATACCAGGCCGGAATACGATGTCCCCACCATAATTGTCTAGAAATACACCAGTCGCGAACATTCTCGATCCAGTGCAGGTAGGTCTTCTCGAACCGTTCTGGAACGAATTCTACACCTTTGCCCGAGTTTTGCTCTGCAATTGCAGCCTCAGCGAGCGGCTTCATTTTGACGAACCATTGCAGGGACAAATAAGGCTCTATAACTGCCCCGGTCCGTTCACTATGGCCTACCTGATGCAGGTGATCCTCAATTCTAATCAATACGCCCATATCCTGTAAATCTTTCACGATCTGCTTGCGGCATTCACTGCGATCCAGGCCCACATACTTGCCAGCCGCATCGTTCATCTTACCGCTCTCGTCCATGACGATAATCTGCGGCAGATCATGGCGTTGCCCTACCTCGAAGTCATTCGGGTCATGAGCCGGGGTGATCTTAACTGCACCGCTACCGAATTCCTTGTCGACATATTCATCAGCGATGATCGGAATTTCTCGGTCCACAATTGGCAGAACAAGCGATTTGCCGATCAAATGGCTATAGCGCTCATCCTTAGGATGAACAGCGACAGCTGTATCACCGAGCATCGTCTCCGGACGTGTCGTGGCAACTGTAATATACCCGTCCCCATCCTTAAGCGGATATTGAAGATGATACAAGTGTCCGTTAACTTCCTTGTACTCCACTTCAATATCGGACAAGGCCGTACGAGCAACTGGGTCCCAGTTGATGATATATCTGCCTTTATAAATCAGACCCTTCTCATACAGCTTCACGAATACTTCGCGAACAGCCTGAGACAGACCCTCATCAAGCGTAAACCGCTCGCGGGAATAGTCAAGCGACAGACCCATTTTGGCCCATTGTTCATGGATCGTATTGGCATACTGCTCCTTCCATTCCCACACTTTCTCAAGGAACTTCTCACGGCCCAGGTCATATCGGCTTATCCCTTGCTCACGCAGCTTCTGCTCCACTTTGGTCTGAGTCGCGATTCCCGCATGGTCCGAGCCTGGCAGCCATAAGGCATCATAGCCCTGCATCCGCTTGGTACGGATCAATATATCCTGCAGCGTGAAGTCAAGCGCATGTCCAATATGCAGCATACCCGTTACGTTAGGTGGTGGAATTACGATCGTAAAAGGCTCGGCTTCAGGCCGCATGCCCGCTTTAAAGAACTCATTCTCCATCCAGTAACGATACCATTTATTCTCCGCGGCTTTCGGATCATAAGTCGTTGGCATTTCTGCCATTGTTTGTGGTGCTTGGTTTTCTGTCATTTTTGCTTCAACCTCCATTACAATTCAACGTAGCCTAGGCGAATTCAGGCCAACAAGTTCAAGAAGCCTGTAATTATTCGCGACGGCAGAAAACACAAAAAGCCTCTCGTCTCAAAGGACGAAAGGCTTTATCTTTCGCGGTACCACCTTTGTTTCGCAAGATGCCTGGCATCCGCCTGGCGATTCAGTCAAGCATGGCTTGTCGCTTGCGACACTTATACAGATAACGGCTGCAACCGGCCCGCTCTAATGGTGAGACATCACCAGTTCAAACGGACGACTCCCGGGCGACTTCGGATAGCAGTATCCTGCGGAATCTTCCAGCGACACAACTCCGCTCTCTGAAGGGCTCACTTCCTACTCTTCCCGTTCCAAGTCTTTACATTTAGTGTGTTCAGAAAATCTTATTTTGATAACAAATATGTGTCTTAGAAAATAAGAAATAGCATATCTTTGTAAAATCTATATTATCATAACGTGGATGAGGCTGTGAGTCAATATGACAAACGCACAAGCCCACTTAAAAGTTGGCTGAAGCAAAAAGGACCATCCAGATTGAACCTTAACGGTCCTCTGAATAGTCCTGCAGACGCTCCTTCACCTGCCTGTGCATTGCGGAGCTTCAATATAATATCAAGGGATATATAACACTTGTCCTTCAGCCAGATTATGCTCGGACAGACGGTTATACAGCTGCAGTTCGCGCGTGCTAAGCTGGTAGCGCTCCGCAATATCATCCAGCGTCTCTTCCCGCTGCACGATCACGAGGCGAACCTTACGGAACGGAGTTTGATCCTCTGTATTGCCCAGGAACAGGCTCTTCCAACGGACCTCTTCTCCTTCTTCCTGATCAGGGATGACAATAGCTTCCTCGAAGTAATCTACACCATTATCCTTATCTGGACGATTGTTTATCAGCTTGCTGATGCCAAAGCCTTCATCGCGATCCTTGCTATCGTGCTTCTTGCTGCCAAAGGCAACCTTCAGCTCCTTCTTCCCTTCCTGAGCATGCGCTCCTTCTTCCTTCTCTTGTTCAACACTTTCCTCAAATACTTCTACAGCCTCTGCATCTTCAACCTCTGCGGTAACATCCTCCACTTCAGCCTCTGCATAGCTGTCTGTCTTCAATACAGCTTCCGCCTCATCCGCTCGTTCGGAATGGGCATTCACTTGCTCTTGATCTTCAGACCATACTGTCGAATCAGGCTCCTCTGCCTCTTCCCACTCCGCAGTCTCCAACGGACGCTCCACTTCATTAAGCCCCTTGTCCGCCGTAAATGTCGGTGTCAATAACGGAGCTGAGTCAAGCCATGATAACGTCTCCTCATTCTGTTCTTCGTGCTGCTCACGGGCCCCGTCCTGCTGTTCGGATGAGAAAGCTTCCTGTACAACATATGAATGATCTACCGAAACTTTAGGCAACTGATACGAGTAATTGTCCTGCTGGGACTGAACCTCCTCCACTTCTTCCGCTCCGAGAACCGGTTCATGCGCGGCTACATACTCCCTGTCCATCCATTCTTCCGCGTCTGAACGCATAGTGGCCGTCTCAATTCCCTGCAAAGATAGAACTCCCGTAATATTCAAGCTGCGAGCGCTAAGCAAATCTACGTCGAAATTTTCGATTTCCACCGTAATCTCCTCTAGCTTGTTAACCCGACTGAGTGGAACCGTAATCTCAACAGGGATCCAATGCTCCAGCTCCCGACTCTCTCCCTCACCGCGATAAAGGCCTGACAACAGTAAATGACCGCGCAGAGCCGCATATTCATCACCGGGATATACTTGGATTTTCGGAAAAAGTTCAATCTCCTCCAGTTCCTCGATGCCGATCACATCTTCGGATAGATGGACGCGCTCGTAAACATCAAAACGCAGGCCGTAGGAATGATCAACCAAGAACACTACCTCCTTTTTTAGCAAATCCGAATATGACCCACATCCCCTTAAGAGGTTGTTCAAAAAGTCCTTTTTGAACACGTACATAAAGATGGATGGTCCAAATCTTCGCTCATTCTATCTATATGCTAAAAAAAGAAGAGCATGCCTTCTATTTCGGCATGCTCTTTCAGATCAATATATAACTAGGACAAGGCCAACTGCTCTCGCAATCGAAGCCACTCCTGAGGCCAAGGATCATCTACTCGAATCAATTCTCTTGTAAGCGGATGGGCAAAGATTAGACTCTCGCCATGCAGCGCTTGGTAGGGAAGTAGCTTCGTGCTGCCTCCATATAGAGCATCTCCAAGTAGAGGATGCCCGGCATAACTTAAATGAACGCGGATTTGATGCGTTCTTCCGGTCTCCAGTGTCAATCGGACTATGCTCGCCTGATTCAGCGTCTCCACCAGTTCAACATGCGTAACCGCTCTTTGCCCGGAAGGAGAGACACGGCGGCGCTGATTATGGTGCCGGTCCCGCCCAATCGGCTCATCAATGATTCTAAGCGCAGGACTTACTATCCCTTGTACTAGCGCAACATATACCCTAGAGATCTCTTTCCGTGCCATCGCCGCATCAAGCTTAAGCTGTGCATAAGCATTCTTCGCGTACAGCACAGGACCGGACGTATATTCATCCAGCCGATGAATATGGAGCGGGGCGGCCTTCTCTCCACGTTCCGCATAAATAGCAGATACTCGGTTCGCCAGTGTAGGTTCGCGGCTTTCTCCGTCCGGATGAACCTTAATCCCCGTAGACTTATGTACGACGAGACAAAAGTCATCCTCATACAAGATCTCCGGAGGAGTGCCCATTGGCTCAAAAGAAGATTGCTTCGGCGGGAACAAAAGCAGACGGAGGCGATCCCCCGCCAGCTTGATGCCGCCCTCAGCTTCAAGCGTCTTCAATAGCTTGGGCGGCGCTGCTAGTTCATCGTGCAGCCAGGCCATAACCGCTTCATATCGTCCGCCATTCTCCGGCACTGGCAGCCTGCCAGGCATCAGCTCCAGCCATTCACCCCGCCTCTGCCCTGCCGACTTCAGACTCACAGTCGTCTCAGCGCATTGCGATGCGCTTCAATGGTCAGCTCGATATCTTCATCTGTATGCACGCCCGAGATGAACATGCCTTCAAATTGAGATGGCGCAACATTAATTCCTTCCTCAGACAGCGCCGCGAAGTAGCGGCGGAATAGGCCCAGGTCACTGGTCTTAGCCGTCTCAAAGTTGACAACTGTCTGGTCGGTCAGGAAAGGACACATCATTGAACCAACACGGTTGATCGTGCAAGGGAGTCCACGCTCCTTCACATTTGCCGTAAAGCCTGCCTCCAATTTGGCTGACAAGTTCTCAAGACGATCATATACTTCTGGAGTCAAGAGAGATAAAGTCGTGAAGCCAGCAGTCATTGCCAGCGGATTACCGCTCAATGTTCCCGCTTGATAAATAGGACCAGACGGAGCAATCTGTTCCATGATCTCCTTCTTACCGCCATATGCCCCGACAGGCAAGCCGCCTCCGATGACTTTACCCAGACAGGTCAAATCCGGTGTGATGCCGAAGCGACCTTGTGCGCAGTTCAAGCCTACGCGGAATCCGGTCATGACTTCATCGAAAATAAGCACGCTGCCATATTCTGTAGTCAAACGACGCAGACCTTCAAGGAAGCCTGGCTGTGGCGGTACAACGCCCATATTACCGGCTACCGGCTCAACAATGACACCAGCAATCTCTTCGCCAAAGCGCTTGAATGCCAGCTCAACCGATTCCAGATCATTGTAAGGTACAGCGATCGTGTTAGAAGCAACCCCTTCGGGAACGCCAGGACTGTCCGGGAGGCCTAATGTCGCAACTCCGGAGCCAGCCTTGATCAGTAGACTATCCGCATGACCGTGATAAGAGCCTTCAAATTTCAAAATCTTGCTTCTGCCTGTATATCCCCGAGCTAGCCGGATAGCGCTCATCGTCGCTTCCGTACCTGAGTTAACCATCCGTACGATATCGATGGATGGTACGCGCTCTACGACCAGCTTTGCCATCTCAGTCTCTAGCAAAGTAGGCATGCCGAAGCTTGTCCCCTTGGCAGCAGCCTCTTGGAGCGCCTTTACCACTTCAGGATGAGCATGGCCCATAATGAGTGGTCCCCAGGAACCCACATAGTCGATGTAGCTGTTGCCGTCGATATCATATACTCTTGAACCGGAGGCGTGCTCCGCATAAATCGGTGTTAATCCGACGGACTTGTAAGCCCGCACTGGACTATTCACACCTCCAGGCAAATATTGCTTTGCTTCCTCAAAAGCCGTATAGGAACGTCCATCCTGCTTGCGTCCGAGCTTTTCATTCATTGCAGCTTCACTCCTCACCTTGTTCGGTAGAATCTATTGGAATCAATTATTTGCCTTCACGCAGCCAGCTCGCAGCATCCTTGGCAAAATACGTAATGATGATATCCGCGCCAGCCCGCTTCATGCCAAGCAGCATTTCCGTTACAATTGCGCGTTCGTTGATCCAGCCCTGCATCGCAGCAGCTTTAACAAGGGAGTATTCACCGCTGACATTGTAAGCGACAAGTGGCAGATCGAATTGATCGCGAACGACACGAAGCACATCGAGGAAGGCCAGAGCCGGCTTCACCATCAGCATATCGGCACCCTCTAGCACATCAGACTCGGCTTCACGCAGTGCTTCGCGAACATTGGCCGGGTCCATCTGATATGTCTTGCGGTCTCCGAACTGCGGAGCCGAATCAGCTGCCTCACGGAATGGTCCGTAGAATGCAGAAGCATATTTCACGGAATATGCCATAATCGGCACCTGGCTGAAACCTGCTTCATCCAACCCTGCACGGATCGCTGCGACATAGCCGTCCATCATGTTAGATGGAGCGATAATGTCCGCTCCTGCCTCCGCTTGGGAGACCGCCGTGCGAACCAACAATTCCAGCGATTCATCATTCAGCACATCGCCGCACACATGCCCGTCGCGCTCATAGGTATGCACCATGCCGCAATGCCCATGATCTGTGAACTCGCATAAGCAAGTGTCAGCCACAACGAGCAGATCCGGATACAGCGATTTGATCTTGCGTGTAGCCTGCTGCACGATGCCGTCCTCGGCGTAAGCTCCCGAGCCTACACTGTCCTTGGACTCCGGTATACCGAATAGCAATACTGCACTGATTCCCAGTTCGGCAATCTCCTTAATTTCTTGTTCCAACGTATCCAACGAAAATTGATATACCCCGGGCATCGAAGTTATTTCATTCTTAATCCCATTGCCAGGAACGACAAAGATCGGTTGAATGAAATCATCCACAGTTAATACCGTCTCACGCACTAGGCCACGAATGCCCGCAGTTTGGCGCAAACGGCGATGTCTTACAATTGGAAAAGCCATATATAATTCCTCCTAATTCTATAAGTAGGTTAACGGTCGTGTTGAATTTTGCGCTTGCTTCCAGGTACATAGTCCAGCCACCAGGCTTGGAATCGTAGACTCCTCAGCGATTACCGCCACGTTCAATCCAGCTTGCTCTGCCGTCTTCGCAGTAACTGGACCGATACAGCAAATTGCTGCACCTGCAAGCGCCTGAACAGGATCAGCTATTCCCATCCTGCTCAGAGCCGACAGGAAATTGGTCACCGTCGACGAACTGGTGAAGGTAACAGCATGAATTCCGCCCTGCTCCAGCAGCTTAAGCAATTCATCGTCTTCATCCCCGGTCGGTACGGTCTCGTACATAACCGCATCCGTCACGCTGAGTCCTCTGTCCTGAAGCACCTCAGCCAGCCAGGCCCGAGCCAGGTTGCCACGGGGAAGAAGCACTTTCTGACCGGCCAGCAATTGCTGATCAAAAGCTTCGAACAAACCTTCAGCCTGAAAATGGCTAGGTAGCTCCTCAGCAGCAATTCCGTAATGGCGCAGCGCTTCCTTGGTCGCTGGACCAACCGCGGCAATGCGGGCGGCGTGCAGTGCGCGAATGTCTTTTCCAAGTCTGTCCAGATGCCTGAAGAAATACTCTACCCCATTGACGCTCGTGAAAAACACCCAATCATACTGATCCAAATCCTCTAGGGCCTTAGACGTCGCATTTAAATATTCCGAATTAAGCATCACCGTCTCAATGACCGGAAATTCATAGGTTTCTCCGCCCAACTCTTCGATCTGCTTCACTAATTCGCTTGCTTGGGAACGGGAACGGGTCACCAGAAATCTCGCGCCGAAGAGAGGCATATCCTCGGCCCACTTCAGCAGCTCGCGCTGCCGGACCGCCTCGCCGACGACGATCACAGCAGGTGATTCGAATTTTGCGGCGAGTACCTTCTGTTCGATATCTTCCAGCGTGCCGATCAATACGGCCTGCTCCGCGCGGGTCCCCCAGCGAATAAGAGCAACCGGTGTCTCCGGCGGCCTGCCATGTTTGATTAGCTGCGTAGCGATATGGCCGATTTTGGCTAATCCCATCATAAAGACGAGTGTACCCGTAGCCTGGGTCAACTTGGCCCAATCAATCGATAGATCCAGCTTGTCTTGACTCTCATGTCCGGTAATGATCGATAAGGATGAAGCAATATCTCGATGGGTAACGGGAATACCAGCATAAGCTGGGACAGCAATCGCTGCGGTTATACCCGGAACGATCTCATACGGAATCTTGTGCTGCCGCAGCAGACCGGCCTCTTCACCGACGCGACCAAAGATCGTCGGATCTCCACCCTTGAGACGGACCACAATCTTGCCTGACAACGCGAGATCAACAAGCAGTTGATTAATCTCTTCCTGCTTCATCGTGTGTCGGTTCACTGTCTTGCCTACATAAATCTTCTCGGTGCCGCGCTTCGTCCGCGTCAAGAGGCTCGGATTCGCCAGCCGATCATATACGACTACGTCCGCTTTCTCCAGGCACTCCAGCCCCTTCAGTGTAATTAAGCTCGCATCACCTGGGCCTGCGCCAACTAAATATACTTTACCTGCTCCAGCCATTCCTCCATCACTCCCTGGCCCCGGCCAATATTCGATCTGCACCTTGTAGAATCAATTTCTGTGCTACATCCTCCCCAAGCTGGATCGGGTTGTCTCCGGTAAGGCTTTCTTTCAGGATCAGGCTTCCGTCAGGTGCACCGACCATTCCGGTCAAAGTCATCAATCCTGTACCCGATCCAGCCGCCACTCCGTCAGCAGCTCCGTTCCACACCGCAAAGGCCCCAATCGGAACCTGGCAGCCGCCGTTCAATACAGCGAGGAAGCGCCGCTCCGCAGTAACGGTAAGCGAAGTAATGTGATCGTTATACAAAGACAGCAGGATCTTGAGCTCAGCATCATCTTCACGGCACTCTAGTCCAAGAGCCCCTTGTCCAACTGCCGGAAGACAGACATCAACCGGCAACAGTGAAGAAATTCGATCTTCCCAACCCATCCGCTTGAGCCCGGCCGCTGCTAGAATAATCGCGTCGAAACCTTCTGTCTCCAGCTTGCGCAGACGGGAATCAATATTTCCACGAATCGATTCCAGCTGTAAGTCAGGTCGCTTCGCACGAAGCTGACTGGAACGACGCAGGCTGCTCGTACCTACCTTAGCGCCATGCGGTAGTTCCTCCAAGGAGAGCCCCTCTTTGGAGATTAACGCATCCCTGGGTTCAACCCGCTGCGGAATGGCTCCATTAATGAGCCCCTCTGGAAGCTCGGAAGGCATATCCTTCATGCTATGTACAGCAAGGTCAATCTCCTTGTCGAGCATAGCCTGCTCGATCTCTTTGACAAACAAGCCTTTACCGCCTACTTTGGACAGAGTCACATCTAGAATACGGTCGCCCTTCGTCACGATCTTGCGAATTTCAAACTTGAACGGGAGCCCATGCTCCGCACAGAGCTTCTCCAGGGCATCAATAACCTGTCCCGTCTGGGTTAGAGCTAATTGGCTCTGTCTTGTTCCGACAACTATCGTACGCTTCGTCATTCCTTACTCCTCCTGCTGAACATTTATCCAAGATAACAGTTCGTCCTCACTGCTTAGTGAGAACTCACCGGTCCGTATTTCCTTCAAAACATCGATCGCAGCCAATTTCTTGAATAACAGCTTCCTTCGCGAGATATCCTGTACTCGCTTCTTAATCACCAGTCTGGCCCATGACAAAAAACGGATATATTCCTCATACTCATCCCCGAACTGCTCCTCGATCTCGGCGCTTACTCTCTTGGCTGCCTCTGGCGCTGCACCGGAAGTAGATACGGCAACGATTAGTTCTCCTCGCCTAAAAGAGCTAGGCGTAATAAATGATCCCTGCGCGCCCTCCCCAGAGTGGTTAACCATAATCCCCAACTTATGAGCCTCAGCGACAATCTGATCGTTGACAAACGGCTGATCTGTTACGGCAAAGACCATAAAAGCTCCCTGCAAGTCACCTTGCTCATAGCAGCGCTCGTTCCAGGCAATCTGCCCCTGTTCCCAAGCTTGCTGAAGCTTGGATGTAAGCCTCGGGCTGACGATCAGAATCTCAGCTCCAGCGAGCTGTAGTGTCGCCACCTTCCGTTCTGCAACAAGACCCCCACCCACCAGAATGCATTTGCGGCCTTGAAGATCAAGCATGATAGGGATATAATGCGCCATCCAACAACCACTCCCGAGTCCACTTTGGATAAGAGAACCAATAATCGAGTTCAGTTTTCTTGAACTCGTAGCGTAAAATATGATAATGAGTATAGGATACCCTACCCTGTCGTATTTTGCCATCGAGCTTTTGCTTTCGAAGAATCAGCCTGTAAATCTTTTTCGATAAAAAACAAGCCCCGCTGCCGTTCCGCCTAACTCTCCTGCCTGCAAATGGTGCGGTGGCAATTAGAATCAAAGCAGTGGCCTCAGGGCAAAGCATTCTTTAAGAGGTTATTTAAAAAGTCCCCCTTTTAAACATTCACTTAATATATATAAAATGTTTAGACCGAAGCCTTCATCATCGGAACAGGCACCTTATCCGGACTAACTTCCAAGCTAACTGTTATTGGTTCCGGGACCGGGGCCTCGACTGCCGGCGTCTCCATAGATGCGCTCTGCTCTTCAAGCTGCTCCTCCAGAGCAAATATCTTGGTGAACATATCCAGCGCCGCCAGACCATTCTCTTCCCCGCTCATTTCCTTGATCCGTTTAATTGGATCATGCATCATCTGATTAACGATGCTCTTTGTTAGACGGGTAATAACTTTACGCTCCCGTTCATCCAAGTCAGGCAGCTTATTGAACAAGCTGTCCAATGTGCTTGCATGAATCGCAGACGATTTCTCCTGTAAGGCTCGAATAACCGGCTGAACACCCAAAGTCTGCAACCAACTGGTAAATGCAGCAATCTCCTCTTCAATCATCCGCTCGATAATGATAGCCTCCCCGCGGCGCATTTCCATATTACTCTCAACGATCCCTTCCAGATCATCAATGTCATAGAGGAACACATTCGGAAGCTCGGCAATCGACGGCTCGATATCACGCGGTACAGCAATATCAATAATGAACAACGGACGATCCGGACGGAGCTCCATGCTCTTGGTTACCTGCGCTGAAGTAAGCACATATCCTTCTGCTCCAGTAGAGCTAATCAGAATATCCACTTCAGATAATCGCCGCATCGCCTCCTGCATCGTGCATGGCGTTCCGTCGAACTTACTAGCCAGCTCTTGCGCTCGAGTAAAGGTTCGGTTTGCAACAAGTACTTCTTCCGTACCCCCGCCGCTTAAATGCTTCGCTGTCAGTTCACTCATCTTCCCGGCGCCAAGGATCAGAACCCGCTTCCCAGAGAAGCTGCCGAATACCCGCTTGCCTAGCTCCACTGCCGCGTAGCTAACCGAGACCGCACTCTCGCCAATCGCCGTCTCTGAGTGAGCACGTTTGCCGAGAGTAATCGCCTGTTTGAACAACATATTGAACCATTTGCCGGTAGCCTTCTCACCTTGTGCAAGCAGAAAAGCACTGCGTACCTGGCCAAGAATTTGAGTCTCTCCAAGCACCATGGAATCCAGCCCGCTTGCCACTCTGAACAAATGACGAACCGCTTGCTCCTCTTCGTACATATATAAATGCTTGGTAAATTCCTCACGCGGAATACCAAACCACTTCTCCATAAAACTACGAATGAAATATCCGCACATATGCAGCCGATCAACAACTACATAGATTTCAGTGCGGTTGCAGGTGGCAAGGATTACTCCTTCCATCACACTTTTGGTACGTGTTAATTCCAGCAGCGCCTGCGGCATATCCTGTTCTGAAAATGCAAAACGTTCTCTGACCTCCACAGGTGCCGTCCGATAATTTAGTCCGACAACGACAATGTGCATAGAAGTTCACCTGCCTCCACAAGACTTAAAGAGGATACATTCAAAAAGTCCAACTTTTTGAACTCTCACTTAAAGCATGAATACAAAACAAACAATGTTAATTATATCACAGAGCCAGTCTGTTACCCGGTAAAATAAGCAGAGATTTTTGAATTATTTATGAATTTCCACAAATAAACAAATAACCATGGAAATGTCCCATGGTTATTCTATATTTCCCATTTCTAGCTTTTATAGAACAGGATTAAATCTGTCTTTAGACGAATTCCACCTTATTGATCTCAGGTGTTGCAACTTCCATTTCACCCATGCCGCGAACCAATTTCTTGGCAAAGGTCTTCTCAGGCTTCAAAACGGACACCAGGTAATCGACAGCTAATTGTGGATCAACCCACTCTCCACAAGTGTAACAATCAATTGCAGCAAACCCTCTCTCAGGATACGTGTGAATCGAGAGATGGCTCTCCGACAGTAATACAAGCACTGTAGCACCTTGAGGCTCAAACTGCCTGGATTGCATGGATAACACGGTAGCACCGCAAGCTTCGGCTGCTTCCACCATATACTCCTGAAGAAGCTCAGCATTATTCAGCAACTCAAAATCTACTCCCCAAGTATCAACAGCAACGTGTCTTCCGAAAGTTGAATACTCCATCTTCCGGTTCCCCCTTCCTAGGAATAAAATGTTTGAAGAAATTTCATCCGCTAGGACCTACGTCATTCACTGCTCGAGGGAAAAATGTCTCGCAACATCTCCATGTCCTGAGTGAATCCTGGTTCCTATATTGTTTTCAACGAGATTAAAAATACCATCTATTGTAGACAAATGCAACACTTTTTTTTACAGCTGTGCCCAGCCGTGCCAGCAAAAAAGCTACCCTAGCTAAAGGGTAGCCTACATTAGTAATTTATGTGATTGCAGTTCTGTTGGTGACTAGATCAAAAAGATGATCATCCCCCTTGAAAGCTCTAGGCTTCCAGGACGAACAACCGCCGTGAATGCTCGCGAAGCTGATCGTCAATTTGATTAACCACCACGGGATCATTCGTTACAAAACGCGAGTCTAGCAAAGCATTGATGCTCTCTTGAATACCACTGATCTCCTGCTCCACATCATTGTTGTGGTACAGTCGCTGCAGCCTACCCGCCGTATCCTTATGCTCAAATACGAGCTTATAAGAGTCACGGGAATATTCCACGATCTTGCGAACGCGGCCTTCTTGATAATAATACATCATCATGAATCCACTATATACTCTGGTTACCAGGCCAGAACCTTTAAAAGCAGAGAACAAAAGTCTCATTACGTTCGTTAAATGTGGTTGTTCCAAGCGGAAAGACAGTTCACAGACGTAATAACCGTCCCTACGGTCAAAAGGCAGACAGACTTCTTCACCCCCGTCATCCTCAAGTACAACCTCGTGGCTTCCGTTCTCAAGTACTTTCACTCTCTGACGGACATGGGGATCATAAACCTTATGAACAAACTGTGACATCTGAGCTTCTGACAAACGCAAACTGGCATTGACATATTCTGTGGCTAACCGCTGAGCCATAAAAATCTCCTCAATTCTTTTAACGATTATAATAATTATACACTACTCGTTAAAGAATTTGCTCAGCCATTAAACCGTGAATTCCAGCCATTTTTCAGAAAAAAACGGAATAAGCAGTTTTTAACTGCAAAAATCCCCCAACATTCTCACTTTCCTACCGGGTGTTCTCCGAATCCCTTCTTAATCCGTTGAAAATGGCATTCGTTTATTCTTCGATTTTCTCTGCCTCAGGCTCGTTCGGATGGGTAAACCCAGCAATATGTGCCCATAGCTCGTCTTTGCCAATCCCCGTCTCTGAGGAGAACATAATCAGCTTATCGCCACCGCGCATGACAAGCGCTTCCTTGATGATCTTGATATGCTTCTGCCAACGGGAACGCGGGATCTTGTCCGCTTTCGTGGCGACGATGCACACTGGCGAATCATAATGCTTGAGCCAGTCATACATCATCTCGTCATCCTTGCTAGGCGGATGTCTCAGATCGATCACCAGTATGATCAAACGTAGTGTCTCACGCTCAAGCAAATACTTCTCGATCATAGCTCCCCATACCTGCCGCTGGGTCTTGGAGACTTTGGCATAGCCATAACCTGGCAAGTCAACGAAGTAGAGCTCATTATTGATCCGATAATAATTCAGATGCTGGGTCTTCCCTGGCGTTGAACTCGTTCGAGCCAAATTCTTGCGATTAATCATCTTGTTAATAAGCGATGATTTGCCCACGTTGGAACGCCCTGCCAGAGCAATCTCTGGCAAGGCGTCCTGAGGATAGCCACTCGGGCCTACAGCGCTAATCACAAATTCTGCATTCGTTACTTTCATTCGTTCAAATTCCTCTCTATTGCAACCCGCTTTGTTCAACGAGCGCATGCCTCAAAACCTGGTCCATATGCGCCACAGGCACAAATTCAATATCTTCCTTCACGCTGTCCGGGATATCGCGCAGATCGCGTTCATTATCCTTGGGCAGCAATATTTTCTTGTAACCGGCTCGATGAGCCGCTAAGGACTTCTCCTTCAATCCACCGATTGGCAGAACCCTGCCCCGCAAAGTAATCTCGCCAGTCATCGCGATATCCTTGGAGACATGACGACCTGTCAGAGCCGAGATCAGAGCCGTTGCAATCGTAATTCCTGCCGAAGGCCCATCCTTAGGAATCGCTCCCTCCGGAATATGGATGTGAACATCATTCTTCTCATGGAAGTCAGCTGGAATCCCCAGTTCCTCCGCTTTGGATCGGGTATAACTGAAGGCTGCTTGGGCCGACTCCTTCATCACATCGCCCAGCTTCCCGGTCAGAATCAGCTTGCCGCTGCCAGGAACAACTGTTACTTCAATCAGCAGGGTCTCCCCGCCAACCTCGGTCCAGGCCAATCCGGTCACCATACCAATCTGATCCTCCAACTCGGCTACACCATAGCGGAATTTGGGAATCCCCAAATAATCCTTGATCTGATCCTCCGTAATCTCCAGGCATTCGATCCCCTCGGAGACGATTTTCTTGGCAGCCTTACGGCACAGAGCCGCTACCTGCTGCTCCAGATTTCTTACTCCAGACTCCCGGGTATATTCACGGATCGTCTTCAGTAGTGCGGACTCATCAATCTTCAGCTGCTCCGGCTCCAGCCCGTGCTCGCGCTTCTGCTTCGGCAGAAGATAGCGTGTAGCAATCTGCAGCTTCTCCAGCTCCGTATAACCAGGAATGAACAGCATCTCCATCCGGTCGAGCAGCGGCCGTGGGATGTTATGAGCTGCATTTGCCGTCGTAATGAACATCACGTTGGATAAATCGAATGGTACTTCGATAAAATGATCGCTGAACGTATTATTCTGTTCCGGATCGAGCACTTCCAACAGGGCTGCTGACGGATCACCGCGGAAGTCCGAGGCCATCTTGTCGATCTCGTCAAGCAAGAACACCGGATTTAGCGAACCCGCCGTCTTCATTCCTTGAATGATTCTGCCTGGCATAGCACCTACATAGGTTCTTCTATGCCCGCGAATCTCCGCCTCATCACGGACGCCGCCGAGAGAGACGCGTACGAATTGGCGTCCGAGTGACCGAGCAATAGAACGAGCCAGCGAGGTCTTCCCGACCCCTGGCGGACCAACAAGGCATAGAATCGGACCTTTCAGCTTCTTGACAAGCTTTTGCACCGCCAAATATTCAAGCACCCGCTCCTTCGGCTTATCCAGACCGTAATGATCTTCATCAAGCACATGCTCTGCCTTGGCAAGATCCAGATCATCTTCACTCTGCTGATCCCAAGGCAGACTCAGCAACCAATCGACGTAATTGCGGATTACTCCACCTTCCGCAGAACTGATTGGCATTTTCTCGAGCCGATCTATCTCCTTGAGCGTCTTCTCTCGAACCGCATCCGGCAAAGTCTTGGCTTCAAGTTGAGAGCGAAGCTCCTCGACCTCTCCGGCACGGCCTTCCTTCTCGCCGAGCTCCTTCTGTATCGCCTTCATCTGCTCGCGCAGATAATATTCCTTCTGTGTCTTCTCCATCTGCTTCTTGACGCGCTGGCTGATCTTCCGTTCAAGCTCAAGTACTTCGCGCTCATTATTCAGAATATCGAGCAGCTTCTCTAGACGCTCCCTTACATCGATCGTCTCGAGGATTTCCTGCTTATCCTTGATTTTCAGAGACAGGTGACTCGTAATAACGTCAGCCAGCCGCCCGGCCTCCTCAATATCGGAGACTGCCGCTAGAGTCTCGGGTGTTACTTTCTTGGATAAGTTAATATAATGTTCGAATTGAGTCAGCACCGTGCGCATTAGAGCATCCACTTCAGGCTCCGCAGGCTCGATTTCCGGTCTCTCGACCGCAATGACCTCGTAATACTCTTCATTATCCAAATATTCCATAATCTCAGCACGTTCCATACCTTCAACCAGAACTCTGATTGTTCCGTTGGGGAGCTTCAGCATTTGCCGGACCTTTGCTACCGTGCCGATTCGAAATATATCTTCTTGCGTTGGTTCTTCAATGTTCACTTCAGATTGAGAACATAGGAGAATCAAATTGTCGTCAACCATCGCTTTTTCTAACGCTTTTACGGATTTCTCCCGTCCAACATCCAAATGCAGTACCATGCTTGGATAGACGAGTAAACCACGCAAAGGCAATAGAGGAAAACGACGGCCTTTGTTTTTATGAGGTCCCATCGCTTTCGCACCTCCAGTCGTTCTCGTAAGATATCATTCATATTTTAGCAAATGTTACATGAAAACACCAATGAAGAACGGCTGCACAAAGGCAGCCGCCAAAGGGAGAAGTGGTACAACTCCTTCACATGGAAGTGTTCGGAGAAGGCGACTCGGCATGGAGGAATGGAGCCGGCGATGCCACAGGAGCAAAGATCTCCTCTTCACCAGATATAAGCCCTAGGTCCTTCTTCATTTCCGGCCCGAATACATGCTGGAACACCTCGTTTATTGACTCAACAGGTATAACTCTCAGCCCATCCAGACCTTCAAATAAAGACTGCCAATTCTCTTTCGGGATCAGAACTGTCGTGGCTCCTGCTTGAAAAGCAGCCTCTACCTTGGCAACAACACCGCCAACCGGTTTGGCATTGCCGTAAATGCCCAGTTCCCCGGTCATCGCAATTCGATGATCCACCGGGATCGATTTGATAGCCGAAGCGACAGCCGTAGCAATAGCAAGCCCCGCGGATGGACCATCGATCGGTGTTCCTCCTGGGAAGTTAATATGAATATCATACTTGCTGACGTCAAGACCGATTCGCTTCATGACCGTCAAGACATTCTCGACCGAGCCCTTGGCCATGCTCTTGCGGCGCAGTGTTCGGCTTCCACCGCCAAGCTCCTCCTCATCCACAACACCTGTGATCGTGAAGTTGCCTTGCCCTTTCTCCACTGGAATTGCGGTTGCCTCGATCTCCAGCAACGTACCCTGATTTGGCCCGTAAACAGCCAGACCATTCACAACGCCCACCTCGGAGCGAGATGGAATCTTCCGTTCGGGTCTAGGCGATAACTGGCTGCTGGTTGCCACCCACTCCAAGTCAGAGGCGAGCAAATGATCCCGCTTCTCCGTCAACGCCAGGCCAACGGCTAGCTGAACCATATTAACAGCTTCGCGTCCGTTCGTAGCGTATTTCGTAATCACCTCAACCGCCTCGGGACAAGGCTGGAAGCCGATTCGCTTAATCGCATCGTCAGCAATTTGCGCAATCTCCTCAGGAAGAAGCGGGCGGAAATAAATTTCCATACAACGTGATCTGAGTGCTGGCGGAATCTCTTGCGGCGAACGGGTCGTTGCTCCAACCAGCCTGAAATCCGCGGGAAGCCCATTTTGAAAAATATCATGGATATAGGCTGGTGTATTCGAATCCTCAGAACTGTAATAAGCACTCTCCAGGTAAACCTTGCGATCCTCTAGTACTTTTAGCAGTTTATTCATCTGCATCGAATGTAATTCACCAATCTCGTCTATGAACAAAATTCCACCATGCGCCTTCGTCACTGCTCCCGGCTTAGGCTGGGGAATCCCTGCTACCCCCATAGCCCCGGCTCCCTGATAGATCGGGTCATGAACCGAACCGATTAGCGGATCGGCAATGCCCCGCTCATCAAACCGGGCGATAGTCGCATCAATTTCAAAGAATTTAGCATCCACTTTGAAGGGAGAGACAGGATTCTTCTTAGCCTCTTCCATCACAACGCGAGCAGCAGCCGTCTTGCCAACTCCAGGCGGCCCATAGATAATCACATGCTGCGGATTCGCACTGCACAGCGCCGCTTTCAGCGCGCGAAGCCCGTCCTTCTGACCGACAATATCACCTAATGAAGCAGGCCTTGTCCGTTCAGCCAGCGGCTTCGTTAACGAAATCGCCCGCAGCTTGCGCAGCTTCTCCATCTCTTTCCGCGACTCGCGGTCAACCGCACTGCGATTGCCCTTCTGGCTGCGCAACTGATTCCAGAAGTATAGCCCGATCACCACCGCAAAAAACATTTGTACGGACATTAGAATGACACTCAGTTCCATAATTCGTTAAGCCTCCCACACTTCGACTGATACATGATTATAAGGGTAGTATTGCCCTTTCACTCAGTCATAAAACGCAGATAAGCTTTAAAATTGTCAGTAAAAGCAAAAACCGTAAGCTGCAATACTGCCGCTTACGGTTAATAATCGATTCTATTCTATATTATACACCGGCGTTTTCCTTCAGCTTAGCAGCAATCTTCGCCTGATGTTCTTTGCGTCCGGGAATCTCCCCTGTCTCTTCAAATACCTTAGCAATATGGTCGATCTCCTTCTTCAACTCGGAGACAAGTTCCGCCTCCGGAACCTTGCGAACCATCTCCCCATATCGGAATAGCATTCCTTCGCCGCGTGCTCCGGCGATCCCGATATCCGCTTCCCGGGCTTCACCAGGGCCGTTGACCGCACATCCAAGCACCGATACCTTGATAGGCACCTTCAGGCTCGAGAGATATTCTTCTACTTCGTTAGCAATACTGAACAAATCAATATCCAGCCGTCCGCAAGTCGGGCAGGATACAAGTGTAGGCGCATTGGCAATGAGACCGAATGACTTCAGCAACTCGCGTGCTACCTTGACTTCTTCTACCGGGTCCGCACTAAGCGAAATCCGCAGCGTCGATCCGATTCCACGCGAGAGCAATGCGCCGATCCCTGCTGCACTTTTCACGGTTCCTGCGAACAAAGTACCCGCTTCTGTGATACCCAAATGCAACGGATACGGAATGACTTCAGCCGCCTTCGTATAAGCCTCAATCGCCATAGGTACATCCGAAGCCTTCAACGACACGATAATGTCGTGGAAATCCAGTTCCTCCAGAATTCCGATATGATACAGCGCGCTCTCCACCATAGCTTCCGGTGTCGGATAGCCGTATTTATCAAGTAAATGCTGCTCCAGAGATCCGGCATTTACGCCGATACGAATGGGGATCCCCTTCTCCTTACAGGCATTCACGACCGCTTCAACCTTCTCGCGACGCCCGATATTGCCGGGATTAATACGGACCTTATCAATTCCGTTCTCAATAGCTTGCAGCGCAAGCTTATAGTTGAAATGAATATCAGCAACAAGAGGAATATGAATCTGCTTCTTGATCTCCTTGATTGCAGCAGCCGCTTCCTCATTATTGACGGTTACACGTACCATTTGGCAACCTGCTTCTTCGAGACGGAGAATCTCGGCTACCGTTGCGGCAACATCTGCCGTCTTGGTCGTGCACATACTCTGAATGATTACTTCGTCGCTACCGCCGATCGTCAAATTACCTACTTTGACCGGACGTGTATCTTGTCTCAAGAATGTCATTTCACGTCTCTCCCATAACGTCAAAGCTCCACCCCTGTTAAGGAACGCGCTCGAAAAAGAGACTGCGCCAAATACAAAGGTGGAGGGATTGACTTTTATTTAGCAGCGTTCACAACGCTGTATTATTCTGATTATGCGCTCTCTTCTTGCTTCTTGTTCTTCTTCGCTCCGAGTTCAGGAATCGTCTTCTCTTCAACGACCTGCTCGGTAATGACGCAATCCTCGACGTCATCTCTAGACGGAACCTCATACATAACGTCCAGCATGATGCCTTCAATGATTGCCCGCAGTCCGCGCGCCCCGGTATTCCGCTTGATTGCTTCACGGGCGATCGCTTCAAGGGCCTTAGGTTCAAAACGCAGATTCACGTTGTCGAGCTCCAGCATCTTCTGATATTGCTTCACGAGTGCGTTCTTCGGCTCGGATAGAATACGAACCAGAGAGCTCTCATCGAGCGGCTCCAAAGTCGAGATAACCGGCAGACGGCCGACAAATTCTGGAATCAATCCGAATTTAAGCAGATCCTCTGGCAATACCATGGTCAAATATTCGCCAGGCTTGAGGTCCTTTTGGCCTTCGCTTGCCGCATTAAAGCCGATGACCTTCTTGCCAATCCGGCGCTTGATCATTTGCTCGAGGCCATCAAAAGCACCGCCGCAAATAAACAGGATATTCGTTGTATCAATCTGAATGAATTCCTGATGCGGATGCTTGCGTCCACCTTGTGGGGGAACAGAAGCAACTGTACCTTCAAGAATCTTCAAGAGTGCCTGCTGCACACCTTCACCAGATACATCGCGAGTGATCGAAGGATTCTCGGATTTGCGTGCTACTTTATCGATCTCATCGATATAAATAATTCCGCGTTCCGCCTTCTCCACATCATAATCGGCAGCCTGGATCAGTTTAAGTAGAATATTCTCTACATCTTCGCCAACATAACCAGCTTCGGTTAATGAAGTAGCGTCTGCAATGGCAAACGGAACGTTCAAAATTTTGGCCATCGTCTGTGCAAGTAATGTTTTACCGGAACCCGTAGGTCCCAGGAGCAAAATGTTACTCTTTTGCAATTCTACATCTTCAATCTTACTCTGTGTATTAACACGCTTGTAGTGATTGTAAACTGCTACAGACAAAGATTTTTTTGCTTGATCTTGACCGATGACATACTGATCGAGAATTTCACGAATTTCTCTCGGTTTTGGAATCTCTTTGAGGTCCAATTCCTCTTCGTGTCCCAATTCTTCCTCAACGATCTCCGTGCAGAGTTCAATACATTCATCACATATATAAACGCCAGGTCCGGCAACAAGCTTACGAACCTGATCCTGCGATTTGCCGCAGAACGAACATTTCAACTGCCCTTTCTCATCGTTGAATTTAAACATGTAAACACCCCTTTAACATTTAATGGGCTTGATAAATCACCTTATCAATAATCCCGTAAGCCTTCGCTTCTTCCGCGCTCATGAAGAAATCGCGGTCTGTGTCGCGCTGAATTTTGTCCAGGGGTTGACCCGTACGATCTACGTAGATCTGATTCAACTTCTCTCTGGTCTTAATAATCCAGTCAGCATGTATTTTGATATCAGTAGCTTGACCTCGAACTCCTCCAAGCGGCTGATGAATCATTACCTCGCTGTTCGGCAGCGCAAAGCGCTTGCCAGGCGCGCCTGCTGTAAGCAACAATGAACCCATGCTTGCTGCCATTCCCACACAGATCGTGGAGACGTCAGGCTTAATATATTGCATTGTATCATATATACCCATTCCGGCTGTAACTGATCCACCGGGCGAGTTAATGTACAGATGGATGTCCTTTTCAGGATCTTCCGCTGTCAAAAACAGCAATTGGGCAATCACGAGATTGGCAACTTCATCATCTATCGCGCTGCTGAGAAAAATGATGCGATCCTTGAGCAGTCTTGAGTAAATATCGTAAGACCGTTCACCCCGATTTGTTTGTTCAACGACCATTGGAACCAGACTCATGCGACCAACCTCATTTCTTTTTCAATTTTATTTGCTGCTCTCATCAAGTATTTTATCACGTTCAAAGGTCTATGTCATTTTTCACACGATACAGTTTATGACCTCAGAAAGAGAATATATACCCTGGAGCTTGTCTGAAAGCAATTGGAAATAAATGTATTGCAAAAAGGTGAAAAATTAAGGCACGCATTTAATATACGTGCCTTAACATTTAAAGGTTGCGGTGTTATGTTACGACGAATTATCGCCGTTATCTAGATGCTCAAGGGAATCGATATTCGCCTTAGTTTTCTTGGGCCGCTTCTTCTTTAGCTTCTGACTTTGCAGCCAGTTGCTCAGCAGGAACTTCCTTGCTGTTGGCAAGAAGGAATTCGATCGTCTTGCGCAAGAGCACTTCTTCGTTCAAGCTGCTCAAAGCACCGTTTGCTGCAAGAATGTTGCGGATCTCTTCTGGGGAGCGCTTGTATGCATCGGACATGTCCGCAAGTTCTTTAGTGATTTCTTCTTCAGTTGCTTCAATCTTCTCAGCCTTAGCAATTTGCTCAAGAACGAGATTGTTGCGAACGCGTTTCTCAGCGTCAGCTTTCATTTGTCCTTGCAGATCTTCGATCGTTTGGCCGGAGAAGTTCAAGAACAGGTCAAGGTTCATACCTTGAGCGCGAAGGCGGTTGTCGAAGTCACGAACCATGTTTTGTACTTCTGTTTGAACCATAGCTTCAGGAATTTCAACCTCAGCGTTGGCTCCGACAGCTTCTACAACAGCTGATTCACGAGCTGCCTTGCCTTCGTTCTCTTTACGAGCGGCGATCTGTTTCTTCAAATCTTCCTTGTACTCGTCGAGTGTATCAAATTCACTAACATCCTTAGCGAATTCATCGTCAAGCTCAGGCAGTTGTTTACGTTTGATTTCATGTACTTTCACTTTGAATACGGCTTCCTTACCAGCAAGCTCTTCTGCATGATAAGTCTCAGGGAAAGTAACCGTTACATCCTTGAAGTCGCCAGTTGCCATGCCAACAACTTGGTCTTCAAAGCCAGGAATGAACGAGTTGCTTCCAAGCTCAAGCGAATAGCGCTCGCCTTTGCCGCCTTCGAAAGGAACTCCATCAACGGAACCATCGAAGTCGATTACTGTAACATCGCCATTTTGTGCTGCTTCTTCATCGATAACAACCAACTCAGCGTGACGTTCTTGCATACGAGTGAGCTCTTCGTTCAGCTCTTCTTCGCTAACTTCAGTGTTGATTGCTGCTACCTCGACTCCTTTGTAGTCGCCAAGCGTAACTTCAGGTTTAACCGTTACTTTTGCTTTGAATTTGAAAGGTTGTCCCTTTTCAAATTGCTCTACGTCTACTTCTGGACGATCTACTGGGAAAATGTTAGTTTCATCGATCGCTTCTGTGTATACTTCTGGAAGTAAAATATCGATTGCATCTTGGTACAAGCTTTCTACACCAAAACGAGCTTCAAAGATCGACCGAGGTACTTTACCTTTACGGAATCCAGGAACGTTGATCTTCTTCACTACTTTTTGAAAAGCTTTATCCAATGCAGAGGCTACGCGTTCTGCCTCAACTTCAACCTCGAGAACGCCGAGGTTTTTTTCTATTTTCTCCCAAGTCGCTTTCATTTATGCCTTCCCCTCCAAAATTCATATATACTAAAGAACTGAAACCGAATCGCGATAAAGCAGCTATCAAGGTTCCAGTATAGCTGTCCTTATTCCACGTTCAGAATAACCATTCCATTATAAACAACAATATATCTTTTTACAAGAGCCTGCAAAAGACTGGAAAGGATCGCCACCGTGCTTAAATATACCTTGTCTTATTTTAACCCGAAACTTGCAAACTGACGCATCGAACGATACGCCTGTTCAAAGCGCAGTCTTAAATGATCCGTGATTCCATATAAAGCGCGAATTTCCTCATCATCTTGACCACCCGGCAAGGTATCCGACACGATCTGATGCAAAGCAGCAGCCCAAATATCGATGATATCATCCTCTTCGGCCAGCATAGAGCGATAATCCATGGTCCCGTAAATAGCCATCACGAACTGGAACCAAAGCTCCTGGGCGAAGTAGAAGAGTGTTGGATCATGAACCTGTGTCTGGTCACCAACCCGCTCCAAAATGCTCTGAATCGAGGACGGAAAATCCTCCGGCCTTAGCGGCACCGATTCTACATCAATCTCGACCCGCTCTCCTGTGCGCAGAAATGTAACGTGTCCGGTCTTCCCCCTACGCCGCAGGGTTTGTAGAACTCTATATTGCAGCAAAGGATGCAGCTTCTGGCGTCCAAGCCATTGAACGAGAACTTCATCCACATCAGACGACTCTAGGTAAGAGAGCTGATCCAATGCTAGAAAGGTCTGTTCCGACAACGGCTGACCTGTTACGGTCTGAAGCAGCTTGGCCGCATATTCTTTATCCCCGGCCGCTTTGGCCTGAACATGCTGTCTGGCCATTTCTTCTTCGGCCTGGTCGGCAAATCCGGCCTCCTCGTCCTCCAGTGATTCTTCCTGCAATCCTGGAAAAGCGCTGATCAGCCAGTCCAGCAAAGCCTGCCACTCTTCATAGTTCCTCTGCTCCATTCCTTGACACTGCAGTAAAAACCGCAGAAGGCCTGCTGCCTCTTTGTATTGTTCCCGTTCCAGCATCCTGGTGAGTTCAATTTGGTAATAATCTAAAGTTTTCGGGAATAGAAAAACATTATCCTTTTCATCGGGCCGTAAGTTGTTAATAGCAGCAGCCCCCTTTCTTCCGAAGCAATTTATTTGAAATTATAGCATAGACTTTGTACAGGACAAAAAATAGACTCAAAATCCGTTTAAAATCTATTGTTGCCTAACTCCCCCTCGATATGTTATGATACTTTTTGCTTGCTTTGTTTTGTCCCAGTAGCTCAGCAGGATAGAGCAACGGCCTTCTAAGCCGTCGGTCAGGGGTTCGAATCCCTTCTGGGACGTAAAAAAGGAGTCCAGTTCATTGAACTGGGCTTTTTTTGCGTCCCTCGGGATGAGAACCCCTTGGGGGTTCGTCGAAGTGAAACCGTCTGCAGCAGCATGGTGGGGCAAACGCAGTCTCGCGCCGAAGGCGCGAGTACCCCACCGGGGTTTATCATGACAAGGGGAGGCTTAAAAGTTCAATCTCCGACTTTGAAATGTACTTTTGCGTGCCCCTATATGCCTCTAAATATGGATATCTCCACGTTTGCCCTGATCACTCGGACATTTTTGACCGTTAGCGCCAATTTTCTAGTTCGCTGCCCTTGTAATGGACATAATTGTCCGTTACAAGGGGAAAACGCCGCAGAAAACCGCATTTTTGTTTCTAACGGTCAAAAGTGTCCGTTAGAAACGCTTAGTTTGTTTTTTCTTGCTGTAACGGTCATTTTTGACCGCTTGATGGGTGCGATCTCGGTAAGGCGATGATCTCATTTTTGGTTCCAGGATTTCTGAGCCTAAAATTACAGAAACTTTCAATGTTAAAGGAGCCCTTTTCGCACTCTATTTTACCCCCGCCCCCTACTTTTCTGAGACCTTTTCTCAGTTACTCCGTATACCTAATCATAGGTCTTAATCCGGACAGTCCAATCCCCATCTACGCAGCCCAAGCGATTCTAATAGAAAGAGTACAAGTAACCAGCCAATAGCGTTAACTTTCTATTGATTCTATCGACGCACGACGCGAATAGCCGCTTCCAATCTGAAGTATAACTAAAACCAGGCAGACCACCTCTAACGAAACACCCTATCGCCGTTTATGCTGAACAGAAACTTTTCAACTGCCGTCCATTATGAATGAGATCATCACCTTGAATGGCGATTTTATAGAAGCGATTAACGAAAATTTCTGGAAATTAAATTAGCGGTGTACGTAATGTAAAGAAATCTAATGGACATAGCAGCCTCTTAGTATGGTAATTTGGAACATTATGACTTTTAACGGACATAACTTCATGTTATCTGATAAAACACCTATTCGCGGCAGTTTGCAGCATTTAAGCGTATGTGGTGACCGTTAAAATTTGATAACGACGGTGATCATAAAGAGAAAGGCAGGATACTATGAAAAAGAAAACATGGCAGCGACGGACGCTAAAATACGGACTGATCGGTCTGACGCTGTACTTACTCTATATAGTCGCATTCGGCCTCATACCCTATGCTTTTTTTCCTGAAGTGAACCAACAGTTCAAGGATAGCTTTGATCCAGCATCCTTTTACGGCTCTGAAGCCCCTTCCGTGGACAGAGCAGGAATTATGGAGATAGGAGAAGCTGGGCTGGAAGCGCGTGTTGGCCTGATTCATGCCGCCCAAAGCAGCCTAGATGTATCGTATTACTCCACCCATTGGGGCGACAGCACCCAAGTCTTCTTCGGTGCTCTGCTTGATGCTGCGAACCGCGGAGTTAAAGTCCGCTTTCTGATTGACGGAGTTGCCCATCACCTGACAAGACAAGCGAAGACAACGGCCTATGCATTGGTGCAGAATCCGAATGTCGAGCTGAAATTTTATAATCCCGTGCAGCTGCTTAAACCATGGACCTTCAATGGGAGGCTGCATGACAAATACATCATTGTTGATGATAAGTTTGTGTTGCTTGGCGGACGGAATATCGGGGACAAATACTTTGAGATGGAAGGGTATAACAAGTCATATAGTCTGGATCGGGACGTGCTGGTCTACAACACGGCTGTCGGAACATCCCATTCAGCTCGAAGCGTTATTCCACAGGTAAAACAGTATTTTGAGGAAATATGGGGCCTGAACACCTCTAAGCATACTTACGGCAAATTATCTGCGGTGCAAACCGCTGCTGGACAGCTGCAGACGGAGAGATTGGTTGAGACTTACCAGCATTTCATCGCCAACAAACCCTATCTCGTATCCGAGCATATAAATGCAGAGAAAATCACCGTACCTACAGCAAAGATCAGCTTCATCCACAATCCAAGCCATACGCAGAAAAAAGAACCTCTTCTATGGTATCAACTCAGTGAACTAATTCTGAACGCCGATCATAAAGTGACTATCCAAAGTCCTTATACCGTTTTGAACCGGTCCATGGAAAATACCTTGAGACAGGTCGGAGATAAACTTGAACAATTCAGTCTGCTCACGAACTCACAGGCTTCTTCACCTAATGTGCTTGCTTATTCCAGTTACCTGGCCTCACGGACGGCTCTGGCAGATACTTTTGATCAAATCTATGAATATCAAGGCGGTCATTCGTTACACGGAAAGTCCTATTTGATTGATGACGATCTATCCTCGGTCGGCTCCTACAATCTGGATCTAAGAAGCACCTACATTAATACCGAGGTAATGCTGGTTGTTCACGGCCGTCAGTTCCATGACCGGCTTGAAGATCATATGAGTGCTTACCAAACCGCTTCTCTGGTATACGACAAAAAGAACGGCTATTCCGAGAACTCGCAAACTCCTCCAAGAGACATCCCGTGGTACAAAAAATGGATCTCCTACCCGCTGCAGAAAATATCATGGCTGTATAAGTTCTTACTATAAAAATCAAAACAAGGGGGCATCAGACGCCCCCTCTTCTATATAACACTTCTGTGCAGGCTAACGAATATTCTATTTGGCGAATTCGTCTCGGTCGATAGCTGTTCAGATAACATGATGGTGACTAAGCAATCCTCAAGCATGACACGATAGGGATGCCTGTTTCTACCTGGGGCCTATTACCTTCTGACCAAATCCTCCCGTACTGGTGTAAAACAATCCAACAGAGCGCTTGGCTCCAATGCTTTGGCACCATGTCTCGCTCCGCCCGGAATAACAATCGTCTCACCGGCCGCAATAACCGTCTTCTGTCCTTCAATCGTAAATTCGACTCGACCCTTCAGGCAGTAGGACATCTGCTCATGTGGATGTGCATGCTCATAGCCCTCCGCCCCCGTGTCGAAATGAACCTCCATCATCATCAGCGCCGCGCCTGGCTGCATAATTTTGCGTGTGACACCCGGTTCGGCATTTTCCCATTTCCCGATGTTACTCATCTCACATGCTCCCCTCTATACGTAATTCCTGTACATGAACACTAGTGAATGCCTATTTCTGACAACCCCTATTAAAAGGCCTTGCCGATCTCGATTTTCTGCGTCTGCCCCTGATCCGTGAAATAGAGATTGTAGCTGAAGCCTTGATCATCCATGAAATAGGACACATATTTCCCGCGCTCACTATGCCGCTTCGGCACAAGCAACGTGGCGATCCGGTGCGAGGCCGCAGCCGGCGTCTCGGCACGCAGATGCCAGTGCCTGGCGAGACCTTCAATTTCCGCAGGATCAACACCTGTAAACTCGTCAGACTGGGTCAAAGTTAAATCCCCTGCGGAGCTGAACACAAATCGGCCCTCCATATCCGCCTTGCATCCATGAACATGAAATGCCTGACCCTTCAGCTCCATTTCATAGAGTGTGTGAAAGAGCCACGCCACACGTCCCGGGTGCTCCAGATCTATCGAATCTACGATCACGAAATAAGCGTTCTTCACAAAATAAATTTCCCTTTTATACTGTTTCAAATAGGGCACATGCTCAAGATAAGCCTGCGTCGGATTCATCCGTACATAGCAATAGTCATTATGGCGTCGGGCGTCCTCCACTTCTCCTCTGGCAGCAATATTCAGCGGCTTGTTCATGTCCGCAAACTGACCTTGACCGTCGATCAGAATGGCGTTCTTGGAATGCGTCTGCCTGCGCCAGTTCATATGCATAGAGCTGTTAAAAGCGATGTAATACCCGCTCTCTATCGCCAGCGGCTCGCCGAAGGCGTGCAGCAGGAACGCCCCTTGATCGCCGTGGCTGTGGCTAACGGAGCCGTAACGACTGCTCTTAGCGATCAGCGCTATTTGCTCCGCAGGATTATGCATCCGATAATGCAGCGCTACCCAGCCGATATCTCGAAACCACTTGACCGGCTCAATCCCTTCAGGCTCTACCGCCGGAACTACCGGATAGTTATAGCGGTACAGCATCTCGTCGAAGCGGAAATCCCACCAACCATAGTTATAAAACATTTCATCCGCTTCCGGATTCCGGTCCTTGAGCTGTTCATAATACCATTGATACCAGCCGTTGCCGGTCACTCCGGCATACTGACGCATATTATAGCCCGCTTTCTTGATGAAGCCGTCCCCCAGCGAAGAATTATCACCGAACGAAGCACGGGTCGAGGTGACGGGGCTGTAGCAGTATAGCGGAAAATCTCCCGTACGCTGAAAAAATGGCCGCCGGAATACGTCCAGCCCAGCAAAGTTTCTCAGCAAATCGAGCGCTTCGGTCAAATAAGCCATACCTGTGGTCCAATAATGCGGCCCTTCGGCCCAACCGCCGTCTTCCCCTCCCCAAGGGGAGAACAGCGTGTAGTAATACTCCACCGTATAATCGAGCCACTCTCTCACATCCGCCTCATCGTCTAATAAGGCGATGCAGCAAGGAACCAGCACAGACGAAAGAGAGCGAACGGCATGGCTGTCATAAGGCACATGATGGATTTTGGAGCGTTCCATCACATGAACAGCAACCTGGCGGGTGCGGCGCAGGAGCTGGCTCCTCACAAGTCCGCGCTCATCCTCCGACAGCTCTTCATAGAGCCAGTCGTACCCCCAGGCGAGCGCACCGGCGATGCGGAAGGCGGCCTCGTCGTTATAATCACGGCTAGTTGGGCCATTGGGATCCCAAGATGTGGCATGCAGCAGCCAGCGTTTGGCCTGATCAGCCAGGCGTTCGTCCTTCAGAACGACAGCGGCGATACTCAGATGCCGGATTGCATACAGCACCTCCTGGCAATCCAGATAGCTCTGTCGCCACAGCGCAGCCGTCCGCTGATTGCCCGGGTATGGCTTCGGCTCCGCGATCAAATCCCGGCTGACCCAGGGTAGAACTGACCGTTCGTAAAATTCCGACCAGCCAGCTCCCACTGCGTCATGCTCTATTCTTTCACGGAAAGCTTCCAACTGATCGGCCTGAAGCCATAACCTGGGATGTGCAGTCTGAGCCTGTACATATCGGTCGACCCGTGAAGCCAGGGGGGTCTCCGGTAGCCCGGCAGGAATCTCGAACCTCCTTACCTGGCTCCAGTCCGACAGTTCGCCCGTGCTCTCTATCAGTGCATAACGCCAATAATAGTCCCCTGGCGACAGCACCGCATCAGGGGTAAAAAAATTATAAGAAACCGGTCCATACGATTGAGTGTGCTCCCGGCTGAAATCCGGTGTAGTGGAGATCTCCAGCATATATTTATCCTCTTCCAGCTTGGCTGGAATCCATGTGAACCGCGGCGGATTCTCATAGAGCTTCGTCTCTTCGTCGGGCTGGTATTGAACCGTCAAATCTCCACTTAAAGGCTGGTACAACGCATTCGTGGTGCTCATAAGAAAGCATGCCTCCATCCTCTTATTTTGATAGATTTTGAAAATTAATCTTGTACGGATGAAAGGCAGCCGGGTGAAGTGTTCTTACGATCGCTGTTGTTCACAGATTTCTTGATTTAATAGAATCCAACAAGGTAGACATCCATTCACAAAGGCGAACGATACGCTTCTTCAGAATCATTTCACCCTTTTGCCTGTACCCGCTCTGTCATTAGTTCACATCTAGCGCATGAATAATCCACCATTAACCTCGATCGTCTCTCCTGTCAGGTAATCGGATAGGGATGAAGCCAGATACAAGGCTGTATCTGCCACATCCTGGGGCGTTCCTTCCCGGCCAAGCGGGATTTTCGCCACGGTTGCCTCTCTTCCCTGATCGGAAGTATGTGTAGCATGAAAAGCAGTCCGTCCAATAAATCCTGGCGAGATGCAATTTACATGAATGCCGTGCGGAGCAAGCTCTTTAGCCAGGCCTTTGGCATAAGCAATAACCGCAGCTTTACTCGCCGCATAGATCGATGCTCCGGGGCCACCCCCGTCATGCGCTGCTACCGAGGCTAAATGAATGATTTTGCCAGCACCCTTGGCTTGCATCCCCGGAATCACAAGTTTGCTCATGAACACACAGGATTTGAAATTCACATCCATGACGCGAGTATAGTGCTCCTCAGTCATCTCGCAATTAGATAATCGATTGATTAAATCTCCGGCATTGTTCACCAAAATATCTACCGTTCCGCCGAGACGCTCCTGCACCTCCTTAATCATCGAAGTCATATCCTCGAGCTTCGTCACATCGGCATAACATGCTACTGCGCGGCCGCCGGCTTGAATGATCTCTGCGGCTACCGCCTCCGCTTCTTCTCTGCCTTTGCGATAATGCACGGCGACGGCCGCTCCAGACGCAGCCAACGTCTCAGCAATCTGCCGCCCGATCCCAGCGCTGGCGCCAGTGACCAAGGCTATTTTCCCTTGCAACTGAATCGTCATCCCGTTCCCTCCTCATATCTGCAAACGATGCTGCCATCAGATGGCAGCGACATTATAATCTTCGTTCCCTGACCAACAATACTATCGATTGATAAGCCATATGTCTCGCCATACACCATTTGAATCCGACGATGTACATTCATCAGCCCCAGTCCGCCTTGATGATACGTCGTCTGCGGATCAGCTTCGGCCAACTGATTTAAGCGCAGCTTCTCCCTGACCGCATGCAGCTTATCCTCAGACATACCTGCCCCGTTATCGGCTACGGCCAGAATAAAGCGGCCTTCTTCCATATATCCATGAATCCCGATGTGGTGATCATTTTGAATTCCGTTCGGAAAAGCGTGCTGGAACATATTTTCGATCAGCGGCTGCAAGGTGAGACGCACCATTCTATGAAGCAGCAGATCCGGCGGTATATCCACCTCCAGCTCAAATTGTCTCTGCGTACGATACTGCAAAATCTTCATATAATTCAGCACATGCTTAAGTTCATCAACAACCGTAATCTCCGTCAGACTCGTCTGAATAGCATAACGCAGCATCGACGCCATCGCCTCGACCATATCCATAATCTCCTCGGAGTCCTGTACAATCGCATAGCATTTAATCGTCTCCAGCGTGTTGTAGAGAAAATGGGGGTTAATCTGCAGCTGCAGCGCCTGGAATTCTGCCTTATGCTGTTCCAAGGCGATCCTTTGCACATTCAGTTCAGCTTTCTGGGATTTCAGCTCGGCTTCATAGACCTGCTCAATCATCTCCGACAGCCGGGTTAGCATTTTGTTATAGTTCTGGATCAAATAACCGAATTCATCCTCGCGGTCGCCCGGATCGATCATTTGCCATTCGCCCTTTTCCATCAAACGCATATTCCGTACCAGCTTCTTCAGCGGCTGCACCAGTGACTTGCCAAAACGACCGGCAATCCACAGCGCAACGAGCAGGGTAACTGCCCCAGCAATAACGGTCGTGTAGCGAATATTCATAATCGGCTGGCGAAGCTCGCTGACTGGAACAGATATGACCATACGCCAATCGGCGGCCTGCAACTGCTTCGAGACGTACATCCGTTTCTTTCCGCCAATCCGCTCGGTAAAGGTGTCATCTCCGGCCAGCAGTTTATCTTTAATCGCTTCGTCCATATATTCGCTGGCCTCTGCCTGATGCGGTTTGTCGACGAAGTTCCCCTTCGCATCAATAATGAAGGAATAGCCCTGCTCCCCCAGATCCATCTGTCCCCATAGCTTGGAGATCTCCCGTGTATTCAGCTTCATGCCGAGAATTCCTCTTGGCTTATGCGATACGATGCCGCGCACCCGCCGAACAAATGTAATGTACTGCTCATCCTCCGGGGCAACAGAAGCCGAATTGATGAGCGCCCCCATACCGTTTTCCGGGAGATTTTGTTCTATCAACTCATAATAGGATTTATAATCCTTCACTTCACTCTGGATCATATCTTTCGTCGTGATCGCTTTGCCATCCTGATTAATGATATAGATCAGATCGATTTGCGGATAAACTATAAAGGCCGAATCGAAAACCTCGCTCTGGATTTTCTGCGACAGCTCGTAATACTGATAGCCATCGTCCGGGTCCATCTCCATGAACTTCAGGACATCGCTACTCGACAGAATCGTCTTGCTGGCATTATCGAAGGTTTGCAAATATAGATCCGTATGATAGGCCGCATGAGTAATCATTTGTGACAAATACCGTTCGAGCTGACGGTCCAGAAGCTTGGAGGATTGGAAATAGGTAATGGTGCCGACCACCGACAAAGAGATGACGATCAGAATCATGAAATATCCGAAAATACGGTTGGAAATGCTTCTGCGAAAAAAACGTGGCATCAGATTCCCAGCTTCTGACGGTATTCCGAAGGCGAGATGCCTTCGTATTTTTTGAAGGTCTTGGTGAAGTTGGAGTGATCGGCATACCCAACCGCATAGGAAATATCCGTAATTCGATACCGTTCTTCGCCCAGCATCCGCTTGGCATGCTCCATACGACGTTTCGTCCGGTACTGCACAAAGGTCTCGCCGGTCATCTGTTTGAACATGACGCTAAAATAATTCGGATGAAGCCCGAGTAGCTCAGCAGCCTCCTCCAGCGAAATTTCACTGCCCAGATTTTGTTCGATATATTTCTTCACTTCTTCTATGGGGTCCTTCAGCTTTCCCTTCCGCCGTTTCTGCAGAAAGCACAAGGTTTCTCGGATTCCATCGGCAAAATAGCGGTAAACGGTGGAGAACAACATGCCTTGCTCAGGTTTGAACGGAGGCAACAGAATATTCACATCCCGGGCCTTCAGCTTCTTCTCCAGCAGGACGTGGAGCTCTGCCAGCATCTTCGTTCGCTCCGTATCCGGCCATTGATAAGAGCCCATTTCCTGTTCCCGGATCCGCAGAAGCTCCTCCACCCGTTCCTGGTTCAAATAATAGACCGCTTGCTCCATCTCCTGGATCCATTCATCGGCTTTGGCGACAGACAGATAGGAGGAAGCGGTCTTGACAGCTTCCGCTCGCTGTACAAGCTTGCGCAGCGTATCCTGTAAATCTCGCTTACTGATTGGTTTAAGTAAATATTCCTTCACCCCGTAACTGATGCAGGTCTGCGCGTACGTGAAATCGCCGTAGCCCGAGACGACCACCGTCTGAATCGGTACATTCATCTCCTCAATCCGTGCGCACAATGCCAGACCATCCATCACCGGCATCCGGATATCGGTAAACACAAAATCGGGGAGCCCCTCCTGAATCGCGGCAAGTGCTTCCTCGCCATTCGCGGCCTGGCGGATCGAGGCGATGTCTATGCCGGACTGCTGCAAAAATACCGTCAATCCTTTTAGAATCATAGGTTCGTCGTCCACAATGAGAATTCGGTACATGCTTGAGAGTAGCTCCTTTCGATTTCGTATTTTGATTAGCAACTAGCCAATAACCGTCCACGAGGCAATCCAGATTATTTTCTCGGCAGGAATGCCCCCTCTTTGGACTGGTAACGATCATTCGCTTCCTTGAGGACTTCATTTCCCCCTTTGGACTTCCATTCCTCAATGACTTTAGGCCAATTCTCGATCGGCTCCTGGCCGTACACCATCTTCACCATATGGGTAATGAACAATGGCGGAGGCGTATCAGACAACGGCGTAATATCCGGGTTCTTCTTCAACGCCTCTAGCCGCGGATCGAATTCGATCCCGTCCCGGCCCTCATTAGCCAGCGTATTGTCGAACACGCTCATCAGATTTCTGCCTTCCTCTGTTAAGCTTAATGAACCTTTATTGTAGGTGGTATCCTGAACCATCCACAGAAATGCCTGGCGATAACGCTCTTCGTCAACTGCCTGAACATCGGTTGGCTGTTTGTAATCTATTTTGTCTCCATCCTTCGTGTAATCCTCTCCTTCAACTCCGAAGGTGAAGAACTGCTCGGCTTCATCCGATACCATCCAATCGAAGAACTGAATGATCTTCTCCGGATGCTCATATTTCGCATTAATAAAGTAGGAACGGGCCACATCGCCATAGAGATAATATCCGCCCTTGCCGTCAGGTCCAACCGGAGAAGGAATGATGGCAAGCTCAGCCTCCGGTACACTCTCCTTCAGCTGCGTCTGCCACTGGATCAGCTCATTGGCATTCATTGACCAGATGCCCGCTTTGCCGGACAAGATCGTATTCTTGAATGTCGTCGGGTTGATCGTGGCGAACTCCTTATTGATCAGCCCTTCATCAAACATCGTTTTATAAGTAGACAGCGCTTTCATCATATTGTCTGCGTCAAGGAATTTCGGCTGTACCTGGCCATCTACCTCCTCGAACTGACTCAGATACGGAAACACATCATAAGCTCCGAAAAACGTATCGGCATATTTAAAATCCTGCCGTCCCATATACGGGTTCTCAACCCCTAATTCCTTGAAGGCGCGAAGCACATTCAAATAATCGTCCACCGTCTTCGGTACAGGCAGTCCCGTCTTATCGAGCAGATCCTTACGGATCCACGTAGCGCGGCGGGAAGGATTTCCCAGCCACTCCGGGATACCATAGATTTTACCTTGATAGCTCATCCGATTCCATGCTTCTTGTGGAATTTTCTTGAGCAGATTCGGACCATATTGCTTCAGAAGATCGTCCAACGGCATGAATACCCCCGCCTCCACAGAGCCGGCCATTTCTTTGCCGGTCGTGCCGCCCTGGCCCTGCACTACGTCCGGAATATCATTGGTGGCGAACATTTGTGCCATCTTTTGCTCATACTCCTTATGCGGCACGAGGCGGATGTCCATATCGGTATTAGTTAGCTCCTCCAGCCGTCTAACCCATTTATCCGCATTGATGTCCGGAGATTGCTCTACATATCCGAAATTAAGCGTCCGCAGCGATATCGAGAATTTCGTTACCGCGTCCCCCGATTCTGCCTGTTGCTCGGCAGCTCCTGGAGCCTTCTCCTTCACTTCGTCTTTTCCCCCGCATCCTGCCAATAAGCTGATGGCGAACATACAGGTTAACATCAAGCTTGCCCACTTCTTCAAACCGATCCCCTCTTTCCCGATAATTGAATTTACATTTGCGGGTAGCTTCATTTTTGTAAGAAGATTGTATCCTTAAAAATTAGAAAGCGTGAGGTTGCTACTTCATGTTCACCTGTCATTTTTTAAGATTATAGAAAATGAGAGTTTATAAAGTCCAGGACAAATCAAGCTTTTACCGCCCCTATTGTAAGCCCTTTCACAAAATGCCTTTGTAAAAATGGGTAGATCATAATGATCGGCAGCGTCGCGATAATGATCGTTGCCATCTTAATTCCTTCAGGCGAGGTATGGGCCAGATCGCTGAATTGCGAAGCTCCCGGATCAATGCTGATGTCATCCGTCTCGAACATCCGCTTCAGCTTGACCTGGAGCGGCCACCATTTTGGCTGATCAATATAATAGAGCGCCCCCATATAGGCATTCCAATGGCTGACGGCATAGAAGATGCCAAGTGAAGCCATTACCGGCTTAGATAACGGCGTCACCATGCGGATCATGATACCCAACTCACCACAGCCGTCGATTCTTGCGGAATCGATAATTTCCGGCGGTAGCTGCTTGAAGAACGAATGCATGACGAAAAAATTAAATGCGCTGATCGCGCCGGGAATAATTAATGCCCACGGCGTATTCATTAAATGTAGATTTTTGATCAGCAGAAAATTCGGAATCAGCGGTGCGCTAAATATCATCGTCAGCAGAACCATGAGCACGATAACCCTTCGGCCCACATATTCCTGCCGCGATACCGGATATGCCAGCGTCGCTGTGGCGATCAGATTAATCATCGTTCCAACTAAGGTCACGAACACGGATACTCCAAATGCCCGCCAGATTGAGACATCGTTGAACACATATTCGTAATTGATCAGGGTGAACTCTACTGGCCAGAAGCTGACCTTCCCCTCAGTAATGGCACTAGATGAGCTGAACGACTGTGCGATGACATTCAGGAACGGCAGAAACATCATCAGCCCGATCAGGGTCAAGAACAGGATATTCAATATATTGAATACTTTATAGCTTGTCGACGATTTCGGATACACTCTGTTCTCCCTCCCCATCAGTACAGGCTCTCGCCCGTCGTTTTCCGGCTGAAGAAATTCCCGGTCATTACCAGAGCCAGACCAACAAGCGACTTGAATATTCCAACCGCTGTCGTATAGCTATACTGCTGCGATAGAAGCCCCGCTCTGTAAATATAAGTATCTAGAATTTCACCATTTTCGGTATTCAGCGCATTCAGGAACACCCACACCCGTTCAAAACCGAAATCGAGGAATTTCCCGATATGAAGCAGAAATAGAATCATGATCGTCGGCAGCAGTGCCGGCAGGGTAATTCTTAGCGTCTGCTTCCAGCGGTTAGCCCCATCGATTTGCGCTGCTTCATACAGTTCGGGATTGATGCCCGCCAAGGCTGCTAAATATAGAATGGTGCCATAACCGGTGTCGCGCCAAACTCCGGATCCGATAAGTACACCACGGATATAAGCATTATCCCCGAGAAAATATAGAGGATCGAGGCCAAACCAGCCTAACAGCTGATTTAAAATCCCCGTTGTCGGCGATAAAATCGCTACCGACATACCGGCAATGACCACCCAGGAGAGAAAATGCGGCATATATACCACGGTTTGTACAACCCGTTTGAACATCACCAGCCGCAGTTCATTAAGCAGGAGCGCCAAAATAATCGGTGCGGGAAAAGCAAAAACTAGATCGTACAGCCCGATCAGCACCGTATTTTTCAAAATCCGCAAAAAATCATAATGCCTGAACATTTCAGCAAAATGAGCGAACCCCACCCACTCGCTGCCGCCGAAGCCTTTGAAAATGTTATATTCCTGGAATGCAATGATCGAGCCGCCCAGCGGAATATATTTAAAGATCAGAAAATAAAAGATGCTGGGGATGGAAATCAGATATAGCGCCCTATACTTCCATATCAGGCGCCATATGCTGCCTTCCTTGCCTGGCCTAGGCGCCATGCCAACGGGTAGCCGTGCTGCCGTGTCCACTTTGTTATGCATCACTAGTCTTCTTTGCCTCCTTCCTAGCTTTTCTTAATAGTACTGCCGAGAAGGCCGACGCTGCATGGTGTCATATACTGTAGTCTGGTGATTTTTTAAGGTGTTTCTACTCCCATGCAGATCATCAATTCAAAGAAAAAAGCCGCAGAGGCCGATTGGCCCTGCAGCGCAGAGGTTGATCATTGGTGAACCAGACGAACACTACTCTAACGAAACACCATATCGCTATTTCCCCTAAATTGAGCCGATGAAAATTTTAACGAAACTGGGTATCGTTATTTAGGTGAATTTGGGGATTCGAGACTGGATTCCTCTTAAATAACGATCTGTAGTTTCGTTAGATCTAAATTGCTGCTGTTTTGGGGGAATTAGCGTTCTGTAGTTTCGTTAGATTCAATTGCCGCTGGTTTTGACGGGTCAACCGGATACCTCGCCTATATCCTGCCGATGTACGGACTGAAGCTCTACAGGCCACAAAATCCGCTGCATAGCCAGACTAATAATACCGATGATGAGGACGACCAACCCTAACCAGAAAAACACACTGCTGACTCCTATGCTACGAATCAATATCCCCCCGATTAAGGGCGCACCGATCATCAATGTGCTGGTGGACATATTTTGAATACCAAAGATCCGGCCTGTCATGCCCTCAGGTGTTTCTTTCTGCAGCAGATAATTATAAGTTACAATACTAAGCCCGTTACCGATACCTATCATAAGGCCCAGGATGATACTCCATATCTCATGCGAGCCTGCCGTCAGCAGTCCCATACTTCCAAAGGCACCCCCAATAAGTACGGCCCCTCCTCCGATGCCAATCCCGTAAGTCACTTTACCGAGCCGGTTCAGCAGCAGAATGGTAATAAATGCTCCGACTCCGGTAGCCGCCAGCATCCAACCCATCAAGGATTCGTTATGGGGAGCAATCTCCCGATACAATGTCGGAAATTGAAAATCAACCATCAGAATGATCAGCAAGACGAGCATATTAACGATAAAACTACTATATAAAGCACGGCTCTTGATGAGCGCTGCCCAGCCCTGCTTCCATAGCGGAATGAATCCGAGCTTATCCCCCTCTGTTTCCTCAGCTTCCTCGTGCTTCCAAGCCTGCTCATTCTGATCGATATGCCGCAGTGTGAACAGCAGGAGGCAAGAGATTAAGCGCGTTACAGCATTCACCAGAATACATAATTGCGGTGAGATCATCGTCAAGGCTACCGCACCAAGAAGAGGGCCGACAATTTTAGAGAACTGATTAACAAGCCCATTGTATGAAGTCGCCTTGAGCAATTGATCCTCTCTGACAACCTGGCGTGTTAACGCCTGATGCGCAGGAACACGGAATACACCCATGGTAGCCCGAAGCGCAAGCAAAGGTAACAACCAGTACATACCGGGGGCAAATAGTAACGCTATGGTAAGTAGTGTCTCGGCTGCATCGGCAAGCATCATTAGATTGACTTTCTTCCACCGGTCAGCTATAACACCGGCAAATGAACCGAATAGAATCCCGGGAAGAGCGATCATGACCGGGATCAAAGCGATCATGAGTGGATCAGCACGCCAGCGAAATGCTACCAAAATCTCAATGGCAAAAGCATCGAACCAATCGCCAAAGGATGAAATGGCATAAGCCGAATACATTTTCGTAAAAATCCGATTGCGCCAGACAGAGGTCTGGGGCCCTGTTGAGGTAGAGACAGATGTAGACATGTATATTCCTCCGCTATTAAGAATTAAATCCACTCTAATGGAGAAATATCAGAGGAATATCAGACAGGACCCAAAATTCGTTCGATCATCTGTTCGATAGGTCGCTTATATACTGCGAGTTTATAGGTCCTTTCCAATTCATCATACCGGGCTTGGAACATCTTGAGCAGTTTTGGATCCGTATATGTCGTCTGTAAAAAATGAAGCATGCCTACGACCAATCCGATGAGTAACGGTATATTATGCGCTGTCTCAGCCGCCTTCAGACCATACTCCAAGGATGATAAGGCCTCTTGGCGCTGATCCTGAAGAAGTAACAATCTGCCCTTTATATTGTAGTAAGCGCCGATTTCCCGCAAATAGGGTGTCTGGCCCAACATCTCTTCAATATGTATAGAACAACATTCTGCCTCGGCAATATGTCCTGCGAGCAGATGAATCTGCATCTCCGTTGTTGCAATATGAATTTTGAAAATATCCAAGTCGCCATTTTCTTTTTCCACAGCGCGATACGCTTCCTGCACACGCAGCAGATCCTCTTCAACCCGTCCGTTTTTGGCATATAGACCAAGAATATTTAATATTTTCAGTTCCCGATGCATCTCAAACGGCAATAGCTCCAGTTCAATGGTCCGTTCATAGTAATCCAGGGATTTTTCCGGTTCGATGTAAAAAGCGCAATAAAAAATCAGCAGCCAATATAGTTTGCCACGGTCTTCAATGTCACTCTCCAGGAACCAGTCCAGATCGGCCCGTACAAACTTCAGGAACATTTGATGCTTGGATTCGATACTCACGCCAAGCATCTCTTGCTGATTGACAAGGGCCTGCATCGATTGGCTCTGTCCCAGCCTAAGGTAGGTATCGAGCAGTTCTCCGACCTGTTGCTTAACCCCGCTATCCGTCATTGAAGGTATCGCAAGTCCTGACGATTCTTCAAGGGTAAGGCTGTATCCAAGCCCTCGGACTGTGCGGAGGTGCACTTTCCCGCTCCATGCCTTCAGTTTTTTACGGAGCCGATATACATGATCATCCACGGTACGTTCCCCCGGATATTCCATCGGCCACACTTGATCGAGCAACTGCTCCCGATTGAAGACCTGGCCGCGATTCTGGTACAGAAACTGCAGCAGCGCGTACTCTTTTGCAAGCAGATGGATGTTCTCCCCTTGAAAGCTGACGGAATAATCCCGAGGTTCAAATTCAAGCGCGGTCATATATCTCCTCCTCCCTAACTCTGATATAGAGGTTCGTCTCATATTCTTCTTAATCCTATTAAAGCACGTTTAAGAAACGCCCCTCAACCTGTGGAGAGGAATTATTACATCCGACAATGGCAAAAAAACCGCTCGCACTTCAAGTGCAAGCGGCATTCCATATTACGACATGCATTCTGAGATCCATTCACAATTATATTACGTTATTCCGGTATGTTATCTACATTCGGATCAGGCGTGTATCCACTCTGATAACCGTTATATTTCACATCGGTGACCATCCCCGCCGAAGCATGATGCAGATCATGGCAGTGGAACATCCACTCCCCTGGGTTATCCGCCTCGAAGGCAACTACATATTTCTCGCCCGGCTTCACATTAAGGGTATCCTTGATCACGGGCGCTCCTTCAAGCGGTTGTCCATTTTTGCTCAGTACTTGGAAGAAGTGGCCATGTAAATGCATCGGATGATCGTCTTTCGAGGAATGGTTGATAAAAGTGACTTTGACCTTCTCTCCTCTATCGACCCGGATCGGATCGGTATCGGGAAATACTTTGCCATTAATGGTATAGACCATCTCGCCGCCCTTCATCGCCGTGTTCAAGTTCAGTAGAACTTCCTGATCGAAGGATTGATCAAGAGAGAAGCGAGTCTCTGCCTGTTTGCCGTACTTAAGCAGATCGAATTGAGGCAATTCCTCTGGAGCATTAGATGCGTCTGTCTGCTTATTCTCTGAACCCTCATAAGCGATGACTGCTCTCATATTCTCTACCCGAGCTTCATTTCCATGCTCCTCCAGCAGCCAGTTCCCCGGATTCTTCGCTATAAATTCAAGATCATATCTCTCACCCGGAGCAACAGCAATCCCTTGATCGGTAATCACAGCTGGGCTGTTCACAGGTTGTCCATCAGAGGAGACGATCTTGAACTCATGGCCATGCAGGTGCATCGTATGTGTCAGATAACCGGCATTGATCAAGCGAATTCGAACCTTCTCACCCTGTTTGACTGTCAGTTTATCAATCGCGTCACCGGTCTTGCCGTTGATGGTATAGAGGTCATACATGCTCATGTCATGTCCCATTCCACTCATATCCCCCATATCCATATGACTGTGATCCATTCCTTCCATATCACCCATATCCATGCTTCCATGATTCATGCCTTCCATCCCGCCGTTCTGCGCGTTGTTTGTATGGCTCCCCATATCCATGCTGTCAGCGCTCATCCACTCATCCAGTACAAGTGTATAGTCACGGTCGTAATCCTCATCCGCCCCCTCTACAATGAACGATCCATAGAGTCCCTTATCCAATTGATTAACGCTATCTTGATGGGAATGGTACCAATACGTACCTGGAATTGTAGCCTTGAATTCATAGGTGAAGGTTTTACCGGGTACAACTGCATCCTGTGTAACCCCAGGGATTCCGTCCATTCCATTCGGAACCGGATAACCATGCCAGTGAATAGAGACGGGTTCCTCGAGTTCATTCTGCAATTTAATCTTGACGGTGTCGCCAACCTTAACACGAATTTGTGGACCTGGCACGGAATTGTTGAATGTCCATACCGGAAGGGTCTTGTCTGCGGATACCCGCAGGTTGCTCGCTTTTGCCGCAATTGTATATTCCTTGCCATCAGCAACTGGCGTTTCTCTAGTTAGAGTTAACGGGATTGACGGGCTGGCCACAGGCTTGCTGGCGGTCTCCGTACCCTCGGACTTGGCACAGCCCACCACCACGGTGCTAATCGCTCCAATCGCCAACCAGATTTTCAATTTATTTTTCATCCTTCCAACCCTCCACTTTAGATATCCTGATAAATGTTACTTTACCCAGAAAATGTGTGGAAATGATGGAGGATGCTTATTTTTTAATTACTTTTATTTAAATTATTTCAATTTGCAGTTCATCACTCTTGCACCGTCATAATAAGCCCGCCCTCATTGTCGCCGGAAAGCTCATACTCCTTACTCCCCGGAAGTTCAACCGTCTTGTTATGAGACTCCGGATAATAGGTTATCGTATACTTCTTCCCATCGACCTCGGCAGATATCCTTCCTTCCTCCTGCAAGAAGCTGATATACTCCTCCAATACAAAGTCCTTCTCATGCATAATAGCGCTATGAGGTAGTCCAACATACCGAATATGCCACGGCTCGTATGCGATACCGGTAATATCGATCTTGTCCTTCGGGTAGCGTAAAATGAATCCGTATTTCCAAGCGTTCTTCTCGATCCATCGTCCCTCAGGGGCCTCGGACATCTTCGATTGAGTCGATCCTACATCCAGTGATAATCCTAAATTATGCTCACTATTCCCCGCGGGCAGAGCAAACTCCGAACCCATCTCTTCATATAATACGTCCTGCTGCTCGAAATCGCGATAGCCGCTGCTGATCAGAAAATGGTTAACTCCATCCTTAGACGCAGCCGAGACCATATCCATAAACCTCTTTGCCACTTCTTCGGACAGACGAATGTTGCGATCATACACCCCGTATCCCTGCATCAGGTCAGGGTAATCGAATAAATTAACAATATCTGTTCTGACACTCTCCTGTCTTACTGCGAATTGTCTGTTAACCAGAAGCAGATTTCCTTGGTATATTTGGCTTCTTTCAACTTTCATTTTACTCGTGGTCTGATGCTGGGACGAATCAGACTTATAAGTTTGTCTAAGACTTTGGATCTTCACATTATCTTTCAAGACTGGCTCTATTTTAATGAGTAGATAGCATAACCCTAGCATGAACAGTACGACAAATACCCTTTTCTTCATTCTCTAGCTTCCTCCTTGAAATCTGCTTGCCCATTAAGAATAGAGGAAACTTATAAAATAAAGATTAGGGTATTCTTTAAATATTTCTTAAATTATCCGCATTATCCGTAGTTATTCAGTAGCTTTACTCTCTTGTGGCAAGCGTACCTCAAACACGGTTCTAGTCAAGCTGCTCTCCGCAGTAATCGTACCCTGATGCTGTTCCACGATATTTTTGGCGATAAACAGGCCAAGTCCTTTGCTATCCTCTTGGTGTGAGCGCGCTTTATCTCCATTAAAAAACATGTCAAAGAGATGCGGCATATCATCGGCGGGGATAATATCACCATAATTTACGATTTGCACGACGATCGTATCTCCGCCCTCCATGTAACCGTTAATATCTACGAATTGACCATCCGTTCCGTATCGGCTCGCATTGGTCAGGAGATTCTCAAATACGCGAGCCAATAAATCTCCATCACCGATCATAGCAAGCTGAGTAGTCATATCTAGGCGAACCGTTAAATCATTCTTCTCAAAGACGGGATACAATTCCTCACTCAGCTGAATCAGCAGTTCATTAATATTGATCGGCGTCTTCTTGAGCTTCAGCACCCCATAGTTCATCCGCGTGATTTCAAACAGCTCGTCAATCAACTTCTCCAGACGTTGGGATTTGGTAAAAGCAATCGATAAGTAATGCCTGACCTGCTCTTTTGTTAACTGCTCTTCCTTCAAGATTAAATCGAGATAACCCAGAACCGATGTGAGCGGCGTGCGCAAATCATGCGCCAAATTGACGACCAGTTGATCCTTACTGCTCTCTGTGAAATCTCCTCTCTCAACGGCTTGTCTTAGCTGCTCACTGGCCAAATTAATGTCCTCCGCAATAGCTCCGAATTCATCATGGGACGGAATCTGGACCCTCCGTTTGAAATCTCCACGGGCAAGATGATTGATCCCCTCGGAAATTTGTCTGAAGTAGATCGAATATGGCCTTGAGAGCAGATAAAAAAACAGGATGGAAAGCGGTATAAACAGGATCAGGAAAAAGTTCACATCACCGATGCTCCGGATCAATTTACGATAATAGGCCATGGAATCCTCAAGCCGTACGTTATTGCGGTAATAAATTTGCAGAATCTTATAAACGGTATAAGTGATAGCTCCAGACATCCCCATACTGGCTGCAAACAACATCAGCATCTTTGAACGGAAACTGCGTTTGATTCTAGCCATTGAACGAATACCCTACCCCCCATACCGTTTTGATCCACTTATCTTTTTGTTTATCCTCCCCCAGCTTCTTACGGAGGGTACGGATATGAACCATAACTGTGTTGCTGCCCTCATAATAAGCCTCGCCCCACACCTGTTCAAAAATATTTTCCACGCTGAATACCTTCTTCGGGTGGCTGGCCAGTAAATACAAAATATCAAATTCCTTCGGCGTGACGACGATATCCTCGCCATATAGGGTTATAGTTCGGCGGTCGACAGAGATCACTAACCCACCGAATTCAAGCACCGCAGATTGCTCTACCCTGGGCTGGTTCAGCTTCGTGTATCTGCGCAGCTGTGCGTTAACACGGGCCACCAACTCGATCGGTGTGAACGGCTTCGTCATATAATCATCGGCTCCGATTACCAGACCATGCACCTTATCGAAATCGGATGTTTTCGCACTTAAAAAGATGATCGGCATGTTGTATTGTTCGCGTACCTGGCGCGTTACCTCATAGCCGTCCAGCTTCGGCATCATAATATCCAATATGAGAAGATCGACCGGCTGCGACTGAATGACCTGCATCGCTTCCAGTCCGTTATAGGCTGTGATGACATGGTAACCTTCCTTCTCCAGATGGATCGAGATCAGATCAGCGATCTCCACTTCGTCATCGGCAACCAGAATCGATATACGTTCCACTATTCCACTCCCTCATTAAGTTACATCTACATCTCTCACTATTCTCTATGATTTCTCAGGCTTATTCAAGATAAGTGGCTGGTGAGGTGCATTTACGCGGAGCATTTTACGCGGATACCTTCGTCTATATCTGAAATAATCACTTCTGGAAGCGAACATCTGAAGTACGTTGAATATGATGTAACAATAGCGCCTATTTACAACACCGCAAAGGTGGAGAAGAAATGAATTGGATCATTGCAGTCCTATGTATCGCTCTGGGGGCCATGTCCGCTCTCTTTCCGGGATCGGCCTGGTACCTGTCTTACGGATGGAGGTATAGGGATCATGCTCCCAGCCAAGCTGCGCTTGTGACTCAGCGCATTGGCGGCATTTTGCTGTCTCTGATCGGCCTCGCCATGATCACAGTCAGCTGCTCCTCCTAACCTGTCCGCCTCCTATATAATTTGGCATTCCATGCTGTATTGGTTAAACTGACAATAAGATGAAAATATAGGAGGCGCGATCATGAGCATATACGATTATGAGGTACGAACCATTTCCGGCGAAATCACAACCCTGGAGCCTTATCGGGGAAAGGTGCTGTTGATCGTCAATACGGCAAGCGGCTGCGGCCTGACACCCCATTACCGGGGGCTGCAGGAGCTATACACGGAATACGCTGAAAGCGGCTTTGCCGTTCTGGGATTTCCCTGCAATCAATTTGCTGGACAAGAACCCGGTACAGAGGAGGAAATTAAATCCTTCTGCGAGACCAATTATCAGGTGACCTTCCCGTTATTCAGCAAGATTGATGTAAAAGGCGAGCATGTACATCCCCTCTATCAATACCTTGTGGAGCATACGCCCGAGCCTTACCGTACTGGAGACATCGAATGGAATTTCGTAAAATTCTTGATCGACCGTAGCGGCAATATAATGAAGCAGTACAGTGCCCGCACCGAGCCTGAGGCGATCCGACCTGATATAGAGCAACTGCTGGAGCAATAAGCTGAGCTTCCCCCTTGATCTTCCCGCTGCATAGGATTATAATAAATAATGCTTAATGCGGGTGTAGTTCAATGGTAGAATGCCAGCTTCCCAAGCTTGAGGCGAGGGTTCGATTCCCTTCACCCGCTCCATATTTATACAAGATTCGACCTCTGGAATTGTCCAGAGGTCTTTTGGTTATTTTTACAATTATTCCCTAATATAAAGGTTGAAGTAAATAACGGACCGATGTACAATAGATAGCATGCTTTCTAATCATACTATCCTATAGAAAGGCTTTGATGATGTGAATAAGTTGATTGAGCGGCTCCCAGAGAAATGGAGAGGCTGGCTTCCCTTGTTGCTCATGCTGATTTTTCCAGTGCTCGGCGCTCTGTACAAACTTGTAAATCGCCCGAAGGCGCAGGTCTACTATCTTGGCACCTCATTCGATCAGGCGACGCCATTCATTAAGTATTTCGCGCTTCCGTATGGAATCTGGATATTTTTTATTTATGTATGTATTGTTTATTTCTTCTTCAAGGACCGTAAGTCATATTACCGATCTTTACTGCTATACACGGTTTCGGCCTTATCTTGTTACGTCATCTACTTAATGTTTCAGACTACGGTACCCCGGCCAACAGTAACCGGAAATGACCCGTTCAGTCTAATTGTAAAATATATATATAATCGCGACCTGCCGTTCAACTGCTTCCCAAGCATTCACTGTTTCTCCAGCTATATGGTGATGCGGTTGATCTGGACCAGTCCGGCCCGCAACCGTGTAAATACGCTTCTCATCAGCAGCATGTCCTTAATAATTATCGCTTCAACATTACTTATCAAGCAGCATGTCATTGCCGATGCGATCGCAGGCATCGCCCTTGTTGAATTCTACATCTTGGTATTGTTCCGGCTGCCAAGCCTATACCGCAGCCGTTCTAACAAAGGTAAGGTGCATCAGCGCGGTTTCAATGCCTAAGACGGTATAGAAGAAGCTCTCCATCTGTTGGAGAGCTTCTTGTTTTTTATATGATATTAAATAAAATAGCCCGCTACAGCTCCAACGACTCCACCGTTATCCCCCAAAGATGCCGCAACTACTTCAATCTCCTCTGCTCTCTCCCTAAAAACGGGGAGCAATTGCTGCGATAACTGATTACGGACAGGATTCAGCAGGAAGTCTCCTTGCCTGGTAATGGCACCTCCGATGACGATTCCTTCCGGATTAAAGATATGGACCATATTCGCCAGCCCTGCCGCAATATACCCCGTATACTGCTTCAGAACGTGAATGGCCGCTTCGTTCCCGCTCTGCGCGAAGGCGAATGCCATTTCCGGCTTATGGACTTCCGCCAATTCTAGTCCAGCTTCCTTCACCAATCTCATCAAGCCTGTCGCAGAAGCATACTGTTCCCAGCAGCCTGTTCTTCCACAATTACATGGATACCCATCAAGGTTAATAACATGATGTCCTATCTCTCCAGCAAACCCGTCGCGCCCTGGATATGGCCGGTGATCGATAATCAGACAGCCTCCTATTCCTGTACCCAAGGTAATACAAATGAAATCCTTCCAGCGTCTTCCTGATCCTACCCAAGCTTCCCCAAAAGCCATCGCATTCGCATCATTATCAACCAGTACGGACAAGCCTGTTTGGGATTGCAGCCGTTCGCCAAGCTCCATTCCGGACCACCCCGGTAAATTGGCTGTGGCCCCCATAACAATACCAGTCCGACTATTGACTTGCCCTGCCGTTCCAATGCCAACACCCGCTACCTTCCAACCTTTGCTCCCCGAATACCGCTCCATTTCCGTCGTAATTTCGGCTATTCGGCTTAATAATGCCTCCCCGCCTTCATAAGCCTTCGTCGGAAGAATAGAGTGATGGATAACCTCACCCTTGGCGTTTACAATTCCTGATTTAATGTTTGTACCGCCAATATCCAAACCGATGGCCACTTCTTCAGAATGCCGCATCCATTCAGACCTCCATCTCTATCGATTCATCATGCATTCTTGATAGGTATTAATCTCTCCGTGCATAATATATCTATGAGTTAGATATAAAGACGATTATTATCGTAAAGCATCGTTAAATTTCTTTGTAATTAATTGTGGCCTAGTAATAGCCCCACCAATGACAACCGCATACGCTCCCGCTTGGAGACACTCTGATGCCTGCTCAGGACTATGAATCTTTCCCTCAGCTAACACAGGAATACTGACTTTCCGGTTGAGATCTGCAACTAATTGAATATCCGGCTCTTCACTCTGCGGGCTATAGTCCGTATAACCAGACAAAGTGGTAGAGATGAGATCGAACCCTAATTTTTCTGCCTCTTCTCCTTCCGCAACGGTGGATACGTCTGCCATTAATAAAACCTGATGCTTCTCCCTGATCTTATTCACGATATCCGCTAGATTCACCCCTCCTGGTCTGGTACGCAAGGTTGCATCCATAGCTACAATATCTGCTCCGGCCGCGATTACACCTTCAATCTCTTGCAGCGTAGGGGTTATGTAAACGTCAGAACCGCTATATTCTTTCTTCCATAGGCCGATCAGAGGTAAATGGCTTACCTTCTTGATGGCCCTGATATCCTGTGGCGTATTCGCTCTAATTCCTACCGCGTTGCCCATTTCAGCCGCTATTGCAAAACGTGCCATATAGTCGCTACCATAGAAAGGCTCACCCTCAAGGGCCTGACAGGACACAATAAGCCCCCCCTTAAGAGATTGAATGATGGAATGCAGCATAGTACAACTCTCCTTATATCGATTTTTTCTTTATCTTGGATCCCAATGCTTCATTAATTTTAGGATATAATCTCCTTTTGCAAAATAAATAAAGGTTATTTTCTTCAATTATAGTTGTGTACCCCTGCTTTGTAAACACCTATTCACCTATCAACCTTCTCTAATTAAGACAAAACCACCTCCATATAGGTGAAGGATCCCAAAAGGGCAAACATGTGGGAATGCGAAATTAAAAATATAGGAATCCTGGAACTAGCGTGATCGTACTTATCAAACGGTCAAAAATGACCGTTAGACCAAGAAAAAAACAACTGGGCTCTTCTAACGGACACTTTTGACCATTAGAAGAAAAAAATGCAGTTTTCCACGATATTCCTCCTTTGTAATGGACATAATTGTCCGCTACAAGGGCAGCGTACCAATAGATTAACGCTAACGGTCAATAATGTCCGAGTGATCCGGTCAAAACATGGGGTTGTCCATCAGGCTACTCGCGCTCCGGCGCGAGACTCCGTTCGCCCCCACTTGCTGACGCAGTTAGGCTCACTTCGACGAACCCCCAAGGGGTTCTCATCCCAAAGGACGCAAAAAAGCCCAGTTCAAAGAACTGGACTCTCATCTACGTCCCAGAAGGGATTCGAACCCCTGACCGACGGCTTAGAAGGCCGTTGCTCTATCCTGCTGAGCTACTGGGACAAAAAAAGAATGCGATATTTATTATATCGCATCTGGCTTATTTTTCAAGAGGTTTTATTTGACGATAAATTACATTTTATGGGATGCGGAGTCGGAAGAGAACTTCTCATGCAAGCTCTCGGCAATCCCTATATATCCAAGCAATAGCTGTTTGAACTGCTCCCGCTGTACTGCGGGCTGGGGCCATCCCTCATCCCCGAACTGATCCTCAGCAATGACGCCATATGCTTGATGCAGGTCATTATTGAACCAATCGGTTTCCATCCTAGCATCACTCCGTAGCATTCTTATGATCTCATACTGTTCACTGCCATTCTCAGCAGAACGAGACACATACACCAGCAGCTCAGGGTCATCCACCGCACCTGGACTTACTGCAATTTCCGCACATTCAACTCCACCTACTTCTGTTAACCGGATAACCTTCGCATCTTTTATATAATACATTTCACACTTATCCTCTCGGCTCCTTAGTTCTCATATCCTATACGACTCAGCAGCTGCCTAGTCTCCTCCGTACCAAGTCGGTAAATCTCGCGGTATAAGTTGTCCAGCACGCTCTGATAGCTGCTATTGACCGTATCCTCTGGGCTGTCCGGCCATGGATAGGTATAAGCGAGGAAGGTACTCTCTTCCTTCTCACCGAGCAACTCCAGCATATGACTGATCGCATCAACCTCCTCCGGGGCCGCATGGATCTCCCATTCATAAGAGGTTGCCTGCGGATCATCAAGTACCGAACGTCCATGCACGGACACATAATACGTTTTTTTCTCCATTTATTCCGCTCCCTTCAAGCCTGGTCATCTATTTTAGTCATAGTTTTCCGTAAGGGACAGACATTTTATGCCTCCTTCCGGCATAATGTGTTATTACTTTTCGCCCGGTTTGACGAACGGGAACGGAAGCCATCATAGAGAGGAGAAACCACATATGTGCGGAATTACCGGCTTTATCGAATGGAACCGGGATCTGAGCGGAGAGCTGGATCTGGTTCTATCCATGACCTCCTGCCTTGAGGCAAGGGGCCCCGATGCACAAGGCACATGGATTTCCGGCCCCTGCGCCTTCGGTCATCGCCGACTAAGTGTCATGGACCCGGAGAACGGGGCTCAGCCGATGACCATTCAAGAGGAACAAGCCGTCTATACCATTGTATATAACGGAGAGATTTACAACGCTCCTGAGCTTAAAGAAGAATTACGGCAACGAGGACGCTATTTCAGAACCAACTGCGACACCGAAGTTCTGCTCCAGGCTTATATCGAATGGGGGCCTGATGCTGTAGAGCGCCTTAACGGAATATTTGCTTTTGCCATATGGGATAGTGTTCGCGAGCATATATTATTTGCCCGGGATCGACTCGGTGTGAAGCCTCTCTTCTATAGCGAAGCAGGGGAAACTCTGGTGTTCGGGTCCGAACCGAAAGCCTTGCTCCAGCACCCGAAAGTAGAAGCTTTGGTCGGCCCCGAAGGACTAGCGGAAATATTCGTTATCGGACCGGCCCGAACGCCTGGACACGGGGTTTACCGCAACATCAAGGAACTGCTGCCCGGACATGTTATGATCTTCAACCGTTCGGGACTGCGACGCTTCTCGTATTGGAAGCTTGAAGCACAGGCCCATGAGCACAGCATAGAGGAGACCGCGGCCCATGTCCGCACGCTGCTGCAGGACACGATGGATAGACAGCTCATCTCTGATGTTCCAGTTTGCACTCTTCTCTCCGGGGGACTCGACTCCAGCGCCCTGACTGCGTTGGCCGTCGATTATTACCGTAGAAGCGGCCAAGGACAGATGCATACGTACTCGGTGGATTACGAAGGGAATGACCAATATTTCAAGGCTCACAGCTTTCAGCCCGGAGCGGACGCCCCCTGGATTAGGCGAATGGTAGAAGAGCTTGGAACCGAGCACCATTGGATTACCTTTGATACTCCAGAGCTGGTTGACGCTCTAACGGACTCTACTCTGGCCCGCGATCTGCCTGGCATGGCCGACGTCGATGCCTCGCTGCTGTTATTTTGCAGGGAGATCAAAAAAGGAGCGACCGTCGCGATTTCCGGCGAAGCTGCCGACGAGGTATTCGGCGGATACCCTTGGTTCCATCGCAAGGAATTGCTAGAGTCTGGTACCTTCCCCTGGTCAGTAGCCACCGATCTTCGTTCAAGTCTGTTGTCCCCTGAAATTAGAGACTGGATTCGCCCCGAGCAGTATGTAGCGGATAGATACAGCCAAGCCGTAGCGGAAGCCCCCCATTTATACGGGGAAAATGAAGATCAAGCACGCATGAGACTGATGTCATATCTCAACATTACCCGTTTCATGCCCACGCTGCTGGACCGCAAGGATCGGATGAGCATGGGGGCCGGACTCGAGGTACGAGTCCCCTTCTGCGATCATCGCCTCGTCCAATATGTCTGGAATATCCCATGGGAGATTAAGACCGTTGGCGGGCGCGAGAAAGGCATTCTACGCAAAGCGCTTGAGGGCATTCTTCCTGAGGACGTCCTCTACCGTAAAAAGAGTCCCTATCCGAAGACACATCATCCCGACTATTTAGCTAGAGTAAAAGGACAGTTGCTCGACATTCTCGATAATCCAGCATCTCCGATTCTTCCTCTAATTGATGCGGATAAAATTCGCACCATCGCCGCATCGCCAGAAGCGTCCAGCAACCTGCCCTGGTTCGGCCAACTGATGTCCGGACCTCAGCTATTCGCCTATCTGACACAGGTGAATTTCTGGCTATCCCATTACCGTGTCTCTATCCGTTAATGAAGGATGAGAATTCAAGAGGGACTGTCCCCGGCCGAGTTCATGATGAACTTAGCCGGACGACAGTCCCTCTACTCTTTATGAATAACTCAACTAATTCGATAAGCCAAGTGACCGAAGCATTCTCATGACTGTTACGGCCATTTGTGCTTTCGTCACATTCGTGCTTGGTGACAAGGAGGTTGCGGAGACTCCCTTCATAATGTTCTGCTCTACCATCAGTGCCATAGAGCTCTGTGCATAAGCTGCGATTTCTTGGCTATCCTTAAATCCTGCCAGCACAGAGGTATCAGCTGTGCTACTCTTGCCAGCGTATTTCATCGCATTGGCCAGCATCACCGCCAGTTCCTGACGAGTAATCGCCGCATTTGGATCAAAGCGGTCTGCGGATCTCCCCTGGACCAGGCCTACCTGCTTCGCTACTGTAATTTCCTCAGCGTATAAGGAATCCAGACTTACGTCAGCGTAAGGCGCTGTACTGTTCTCCTGTGGAATAAGTCCCAGCCCTCTGACGATCATGGCGATTACTTCGGCACGTGTAATACTGCGTTTCGCCCCGAACTGGTCAGTGGAATCGCCAGAAGCGATCATCTTTGTGACAGCCGATGAAATATCCTGAGCCGCCCACTCCAGATGATCCTTGAAGCGGGAACCTCCATTATCGATCAGAGTGTAAATACCGTTAGCATTTAATTTCAGCTCGGTTGTAATCAAATCGGCATTCTTCCCGAACAAGGCCGGTACGGCATGCAGATGATCCTTGCCCGGAATATAGCCTACCCCTGCTATGCGTCCGGTATTAACGCCCGCTGCATTGAAGCTCACTTTGCCACTCACATAAATATTACCGAAGGAGAGCGGTTCGGTTGTCTTGCCATCAGCAGATATCTTCTCGAGCTTGAGCTCGAAAGGCTGCCCATAGGTTTTCTTACCAGCCAGTAGTGCTTGCAATGCTCCCTCTAACGAAGGATCAATCGCACCCAACGTCAGCTTAACCATAGTCCCAGTAGGGAACATTGACACAGGGAAGCTGAATTCCATGCCGTTCAAGACAACGGTTAGACTAGAATTATCGAGTTCGGCAAGGGCCGCGATGACCTCTTGCGGCAACGTAATTTCCGCCTGCTTCAATCCTTCCTCAATGATGAGCTTGAAGGAAGTCGTCTGTGCATTTTTAATGGATTTCAGCGTATCTGTGACGGGAAGGGTGACGATCGCTTTCTCGCCTTCCTTAACGACCTTCAACGGTAACGTTCCCTTGTTTTTAGATTCTGGTTGAGGTGCAGATGTAGTTCCTCCCCCAGAACTGGAGCCGCCGCTCGATGGAGAGGACGGTCCGGAAGGTGAGCCTGAATCTGTATCTGCGTCTGTCTTCACATTAAGACTCTCGGAAGCTGCGGAAACTCTATTGAACTTCTCGCCATCCCGATCGATCGCCAGAACATGAATTTGATAATTAGTAGCAGGTGTCAACGTCCCTAACGTATAGCTCGTTGTGTCGGAGTAGCCAATGAATTGGTTGTCTACATAAATCTCATAAGCATTTGCCCCTTCTACAGCATCCCATTTCACCTGCACAGACTTAGGAGATTTAGACACTATCGTTAGCTGTCTTGGTGCTGCAAGCCCCTGCGCATTTACCCTACCATCAATTGGCAGGGCACTGTTCAACACTGCAATCAGCTTCTTGTCTCGGTCCCCGCTAATCTCCCAGTTCATCGTTCCGGCGATATCGAGCGTTTTTACCAAAGAGGCGGTATAAAGAACAGAATTCTCATCATTGTAGGTAATAAAAATTTGCTTCTCCGGATTGTACAGATACGCCACCTTGGCCGCATCATTCCAATAACGGTCATAGCCGTTCTTATTTACGTAATTGCTGTCCAGATCTGAGTAATCGAATACTCCTGTTTCCCAGCTGCCGAAGGAGGTTGAAGGCTTGGCGCAAGTCTGATATTCACCGCCTGCAGGACAACCTTCCCAACCCTTCCCATAGAATGGAATGCCCACAACCAGCTTATAATTCGGCACGCCACCATTCAAGTGACCGAGCAGTCCGCCTCTTACGTTACTTCTAGATGCGTTTTCTGTAGACAGCTTCTTATCATAGTACAGTGGAGCATTGTGGTTCGCCAACGTATCCCAGCTGCCGCTGTAGTCGTATGTCATGATGTTAATGTAATCAAGATAAGCCGCTGAATTGGCAAAATCGGCATTGATGACAAAGTTATCGCCTTGTCCCGAGGCCATGGACAACAGATAATACTTCCCGTCCTCAGACCCTGCCGCATCCAGTGCCTCCCGCAGTGCTGACATCATCAAGGTGAAATTTTGCTTGTCTTCCGGCCTTCTGGAGTTCGATTCTTCCCCTCCTTCAACCGGATATTCCCAGTCGATATCAATTCCATCCAGCTGATATACTCTCAGGAATTCCACTACTGAATTGGCAAAAGAACGACGTGTAATTTCGTCTGCAGCCATATTGGAGAAATTTTTCGACCAGGACCAGCCTCCGACAGATGCCATCAGCTTCAGGTTCGGGTGCTCATCTCGGATGGCCCTGAATTTCGCGAAATTATCCAGGTCAACTTCGGTATCGCCTACGATAATCTCACCGTCGAAGACATAGTCCTTCTGCAGTGGAATATCTTCGTTCTGGCATTCAGCCCCCCCGGAGCCGAACTTCTTCCAGCAAAGATCTGCGAAAGCGTAGTTGATATGGGTCATCTTCGATACATCAACATCTTCCGGATAGTACTCTCTCTCGTATACGGACCATGCCATATAATAGCTCACTAACGTATAATCGCTGCCCGGGACGGCCGTTGTCACAGCGCTCATAGGAGATTCCCACAGCTTGTTCTTGGCCACTACGGCAAAAGAGTAGGACTTTCCTTCTACAAGACCGCTTGCTACATAGCGATTAACCTCACTGCTGCCCAGGAAGGTGCCATCCATATAGACATCATAAGCCGTTGCTCCCGGAACGGGGGCCCATCCTAAGGAGACGGTCTGACGAGTCGCCGTGATCACCTGCAGATCCTGCGGAGACTCCAGCGTACCCCAGGTGATCGTCACCGCATTGCTGTCAACAGACGGCGGGACCCCCGCTTTCTGAGCCCCGACAGTGAAGGTGAACTTGGTGCCTGCTTCAATCCGATCACCTAGCAAGTAGGTGACGGACGTTGCTGTATTCTCCCAGGTCCCCGTTTTCCAATCGCCGTTCACATACAGATCATAGCCAGTTGCCTCAGGGCTTACACCCCAATTCAAAGTTACGGCTTGCTCAGTAATATCGGTTATTTTTAAATAACTTGGCGGTGTCAAAGGAGGGTCCTTGTATTCACTCATATCGGCGGGTGTAGTAAATTCTAGAATATTGCTTTTGTACTCTTTCGAAGGCCTATCTTTATTCCAAGTAATGTACACTCGATATGTGGTCTCCGGTTCAAGACCTGTAATGGTCCTCGTCCATAGATTCCCCCACGTAATAGCCTTATCCGTATCAGCATTCCATATATCGATTTCATTATTATCATTATCGATGAAGTCCCACTTTAATACTGCTCGGTTATGGTACAACTCCTCTATCGCAAGATTCGTTGGTCCCGACTTTACTTCGGAATCTGAATCACTGCTTAATACTGTGGCAGCATCAATAGCTTCATTCTCAGGTTGGGTAGGTTCTACAGCTGGCTCTGAAGGTCCTTGCTCTTCGGGCTGGACAATTTCAATTACTGGATCTGTAGGTTCTTGCTCGGCAGCATATACTTGCGAGGAATCAAGCAATGGCCCAAAGGCCATGAGGAGGGCTAGAAGAACAATAGCAGCCCTAACAAACTTTTTACGGAAACGAAAAAGCAATCTGGTCACCCCTCTAACTAAATTTCGAAAATAAGTGCTTGTTCAAGTAAAAGTGTTATTCTTGGAAGTATTGTAGAGTCTAGTCTACAGGAGCCTTGAAAGAATAATGTCTTTGCCTGCTGCACGCGATCTCATTCGTATCATCATTTTCAAAATCCAGTCCATTGAAAGCGGTTACCCAAAGTGATATATTAATCCATCGCCCCTCCCTCTATGTAAATCTTACCTTGGGTTCATTGCCCCTTCTCTTTGTTCATGAAGATGATGAAGATAAGAGTACCTGAGAAGTGATATGAGTTATATTACATCATGGGACCTCAAGGATAAGAACGGAAGGGATAAATTTATATCATTTAGGGGTAAAAAATTATAAAATCGAGTTCTTGCGACAAACTTCATATCATTCATTAATAACACAACAAATATTGCAGCTAGAAGAAAGAACCTTCCCAAGAAATATAAAAAGGCTTGATCCGAAAGAAGGTATTCTCTCGAATCAAGCCTTATCGAAAATTCATATTATTAACGTGAACGCTGTTCCAGCTTCTCAGTCAGTTGTCTTAGTGCCGCACCGCGATGGCTGATCGCCTGCTTTTCCTCGATGCTCAATTCCGCCATCGTCTTCTCGTACTCAGGCAGATAGAATAGCGGATCATAGCCGAAGCCCCCCGAGCCTGCACGCTCCGCCGTAATCCAGCCGTCTACCGAGCCTTCCGCCTCAATAAATTGACCGGTAGCCGGATCGTATAGGGCCAGATGGCAGACGAACCTCGCTGTGCTGAGCAGCGGCTGATCGGTATCCTCACCCTGTTGGATGCGTTCCAGCGCCTTCAGCAGCTTCTCATTATTGGCTTCATCCGAAGCCGCTTCCCCGGCATAGCGGGCAGAATAGACGCCTGGTTCTCCGTCCAATTGATCCACACACAGGCCAGAGTCATCTGCAAGCACAGGCTGCCCAAGCCGGTCGCCTACCTCCTTGGCCTTCTTGCGCGCATTATCCGCGAACGTCTCTCCATCCTCAATGACCTCTGGCACATCGGGGAAGTCGTACATACTCTTCACCGGCTTGTTCAGGAATCCAAGCGCATGCGCAAATTCACGAACCTTGCCCTGATTTCGGGTCGCTACAATAATTACATTACCGTCCAAGCTCACTATGCTTGTCCTCCAGTCTCATCTCCGCGAATTTTGAGGGCAATGGGCCCTAGGACTTCTTGCTGTTGCAGTATCATCTCACTGATCCCCTGCTCCGCGAGAGCCAACATCTGGTCAAGCTCCTGCCGCGAGAATGGATTCTCTTCTCCGGTTCCCTGTACTTCAACGAACTGACCTTTTCCAGTCATAACCACATTCATATCGACCTTGGCTTTGGAATCCTCTTCATATTCGAGATCCAGTACTATATTCTCTCCGACAATCCCGACGCTGACAGCAGCCAAGAAGTCCTTAATCGGGAACGTAGGCAGATTATGCTTCTGCACAAGCTTATTAATAGCAAATGCCATCGCGACAAACGCACCAGTAATTGATGCGGTCCGCGTACCGCCATCCGCTTGAATTACATCACAGTCAATCGTAACGGAGCGCTCCCCAAGCGCATGAAGATCGACGACCGAGCGCAGTGAACGACCGATCAGTCTCTGAATTTCCATCGTCCGGCCGCTAAGCTTGCCACGTGCTGATTCACGTTGATTCCGGGTCTGCGTCGCCCGCGGCAGCATCGAATACTCAGCTGTAATCCAGCCTTTGCCCTGTCCTTTCATGAACATGGGAACCTTCTCATCAACAGTCGCCGTGCAGATTACCTTCGTATCGCCAACTTCAATATACACAGAGCCCTCTGCATATTTATTTATGTTTACGGTCAATTTCATTGGCCGCCGCTCATTCACTTCACGTCCGTTAGGTCTCATCATAATTGCCTCCTACATTTTTCATGCTGTCTATTTGCTTCCCTATTCTACCAAAACATAAACATAAAAGCATCTTTTCGACTTCATTTTTGGAAAGCTCCCTTCCAGACCATTCTTTACCATATCCAATTATCCAGCGATTATCCGAAGCAGAACCATCTTCCCAAGATCAGATCCTAGACTGTTCTGCAAAAATAAAGGAGGGACCTATATGGCGCCCTCCTGAGCTTCAATTTTTTAACACGCACTTATAATGGTATATCGTTGATTACCTGTGGCCGCAGCACCGGCTGCCCATAGTCCTGATTGTCCGTTCCGAACACTTCCTTCTCCCCGTTGAACCAAATCCGGACCTTGTCCTGCGCTGAATTCTCCGATACCGTGAGAACCAGCGACTGCATCATTTGCGCAGGCAGCTTCTCCCCAGGATCGAACATATCATCCTCAATCGATACGGTCACTACCCCATTGTCTGAGCGTTCGACCCCGTCAAACATTGTATTTTGGGTCACTACATTCTCGAGTCCATCCCCCTTGAGCGGTCCTTTGATCAGTTCATCGACAGCAGAAGCAACAAGGTCGCTGCCATAAGGTACGAACCGTGTTACCGGTACGAAGTAAGCTGTCCCGTCCTGTGTTGCCGCGGAGAAAAAGATCGTTACCGGACTGGATTGCGACAGGTTGATCTCATTGTCTAGCTGCAGGTTGATTCCGATCGAGCGATTCAGCGGTCTGTCCAGCGGCATGCCGCCCACCGGCATTTCGTTCAGCTTGGCGCCATCCATCCATACCTGCACATTCTGAATCTCGGGATTGTCGATCAAGGTCCAGGTTAGCGCCTCGGCAATTTTCCGCTCATCCGCAGCGGGGTAATTGGCGAATTCTTTGCTGAACTCAACGACTGCCAGCTTCTCATCCGGCTTCAGAGTCACCGCCTTCACTTCTGTGCCCTTCGGAAGGACTCCCTTGAAGCCGGCGGGAAGCAGCTTGGCATAAGCGCCCTCGCTGACTAGTGCTTCCAGTGCTGCCATCGTCTTTCCCGTAGCATCCTCTCCCTGCGGCAAATGCAGTGAGATCGGGGCGAGCAGACCATGATCATTCTGTAAATACACCGTCGATACTGCTCCTCCTGCCGTAAGGCTTGTCTGACCGTTAACACCAGCTCCTTGCATCATTTGCGCTTCAATATCCGAAGGCGGAGGGTCGATCTGTGATGAGGGGCCTGTACCAAACATGCTGCAGCCTGATAACACGATCGGCAGGGCCAGTACGCTGACCATTACCGAATTTCGAATCTGGCGGTTCCATTTCATAACCTGGGTTCCTCCCTAACAATTTACTAAGGTTTGTATTACTATATATACGAGCCCTCCCTATGAAAAATAACTATATTTTTCGGGGAACTGGACATACTGCATCATGCAATTGTGTGATGGAACTATTAAGGAGTAGAGGTGATGGACTTGGAACAACCAAAAGCAAAAACGCCTTATAGTCTTAACAGTAAAAAAGTCGCTGACGCCACCAAAGCCTGGCTGCATAAACGCGGTGTCACGATGGAGGAGATTGCCGAATTGGTCTTATTCCTCCAACAGCAATACTATCCGAATCTAACGATGGAGGAATGTATCCATAATGTTGAGCAGGTGCTGACCAAGAGAGAGGTTCAGAACGCGGTGCTGACAGGCATTCAACTGGATATTCTTGCTGAACAGGGAGCCTTGATTCCCGAGCTCCAGGATATGATCTCCAATGATGAGGGGCTGTATGGAGTGGACGAGATACTAGCCTTCTCCATCGTCAACGTCTATGGCAGCATCGGCTTCACCAATTATGGCTATGTCGATAAGCTGAAGCCGGGGGTTCTAGAGCGGCTGAACGATAAATCCCTTGGTCCGGTCAATACCTTCCTGGACGATATCGTCGGCGCCATCGCCGCTTCCGCCAGCAGTCGTATTGCCCACCGCAAGCAAGCGGAACGAGAGCGTGATAATGGCGAGGAATTCATTGAAGAGGACCACAAATAAGAAAATAAGAGGCCGCTCGTGGAATCTGTTGATTTCACAAGCAGCCTCGTTTATTTTTCGGCAAATAAATATGTCTCACATGCCCCGTATGAATCATCACGCACACGATCAACGGGAATCTGTACAACATATCCTCGTCTTACCAGTTCAATCAGATGAGCAAGCGCCTCTGACATGGCGAATCGCATCTGATGGATCCCTAGCTCAGTTCCGAATAATGCGCTGCATACCGCAAATCCGCTCATAGGCTGCTTCGCCAGCATCGCCTGTACAGCATCAAGCCGTTCCTCATGATGTCTAATCAACATAACGGTCCGTTCGGTAAAGTGTGTAAACGGGCGGCGATGCCCTGGAAAAGCTAGAGCGACTTCATATTTTCCCAGCTTCCTTAGTGAACTTATGAATGACTCCAACGGCTGTGGGTCACTCCCAGGCATCAGGCTTACATTCGGAGAGATCTGCGGTAAAACTGCATCTCCGCACAGCATCAAGCCTCGCCGAACATCATAGAAGGACAGATGTCCCGGCGCATGCCCAGCACTCTCGATGGCCCGCCATCTCTGCCCGCCCATGATAAGCTCGTCCCCTTCATGAATATATGTAACTTCTGCAGATGGACTGACCTGAGGTATGAAGCTCTCCATATGTGTCGGGAGCTGCCTAATCCATTCTGATGGCATTCCATGAGCCTTATACAATTCCGGCAGAGCCTTATTCATTGTACTATCAGGCCCCCACATTCGCAGCGTCTCTTCATGCGCACGATGTGACATGTAGACAGGAGCCCTACTCCACTGCTGCAAATAACCGGCCAGTCCATAATGATCCGGATGGTGATGGGTTATTACGATCGAGCAGATATCCTGCGGCGCAAGCTTCAATTCCCGCTGAATAGCTTCCCATGCAGCTTCCCCCTCCTGAGTATGCGGTCCAGGATCAATGATCGTTACGCCCTCATCGCCATGGAGGACATAGCTGTTGACGTAGCGCAGCGGAGGAGCCATCGGAATGGGGATACGAGTGAGGCTGTAATCTCCCCATACTTCAATCTGTGAATTCATGATGATACATCCCCCACCATGATCATCCTAGGCGAGGCCAGCGGATCGAAGGAATCCTCATCATAGCTGCCATATATCTCCTTCAGCCCCAAGCCGGCTTCCTCCAGCATTGCCGTAAAGTCCTCCCGGGAATAGAGTTTGATTCTCTCCAAATAATGTCTGGGCTCTGTCCCTTTATCCACGGTACCTGTTTGATCGATAATCTCGATTCTTTTTTTGACGTATCCGTCCTCAATTACGCGACGCTCTTTAATAAGCTGGCCATCATAGGTTCGTTCCGATTCAGAAACCAGATGCGCCTTCGTATACTCGGGGTTCAGGAAATCTATAATAAATTGTCCTCCCGGCTTCAGCATTCTCCGCACTTCCTTTAACACCTTAATATTCTCGGAATCTTGATCGAAATAACCAAACGAAGTGAACAAGTTAACGACCGCGTCAAAGCCTCCTGATAACGGCAAATTCCGCATGTCTGCATGCATCCAGGTAACCCGTTGGTCAGGATCATTTCTCCTTGCTTCCCGTAGCAGAACCTCGGATAAATCAACGCCGGTCACTTCATATCCCGCTTCTTCAAGCGCCATAGCATGACGTCCCACTCCACAGCAGAGGTCCAGAATTTTGGCACCGATGGGTAGCCCAAGCCAAGAGATCATTTTATGTACTTCACGCTTTGCACCCTGAAAATCGCGATGCTTGTATACGAGCAAGTAATCCTCACCGAAGCTCTGTTCATACCATTCTGCCATTTCTGTCTTTTCTCCTCTCTAGCATCTCCATTCCAACACTGGTCTTTGTTTTCCCTCCATTGTACCGGATCTTGTCTAGAACTCAAGCGAGAGCTAGCCATTATAAGAGCCACATGATATGCAAAAAAAACAGAGGGGACATAATGAATATGCCCCTCTGATGATCTAATACTCTTACTTTGCGGCTGTGTTATCTGTGTCAGCTGTATCTGTGCTGTCGGCAAGCTTATTTGTAATTTTCGCCTTGCCACGTACTTCCTCTAGCCACGATGAAGACATTTGCGATACTTGTTGGGAGACTAGACCCTTGCGAATCTCATCCTTTTTCTCTTCAAGAGTAGCCGTATGCGCTTCTTTACGATCTGTCAACTTGATGACTTGGTATCCATTAGCAGTCTTGATCGGTGCGCTGATCTCATCCTTGGCTAATTTAAAAGCAGCCTCTTCAACAGCTTCTTCACCATTCTCGCCTTTACCGAAGAATCCGGTGTCACCTCCGCTATTCTTCGTAGCGGTATCCAACGATTTGCTCTTCGCCAGTTCAGCGAAATCTGCTCCACCGTTCAATTCCTTGATGATGCTCTTCGCTTCATCCTCTGTTTCTACAAGAATAACCGATAGACGGACTTCCTCCGGCGTATTGAAGGATTCCTTGTACTGATCAAATGTTTCTTTGACTTGTTCGTCCGTAACATTAATTTTCGGCTCGAGCAGCTTCGTCAGCTTGAGCTGCATATCAAGACGCTCTTTAAACTCATCTAGTGTCATACCGGAAGAAGCTAGCGCTTGATTGAATGCATCTTCTGAACCGAAGGACTCTTTGTAAGTTTCAATTTCTTTATCAATATCAGTAGCGTTAATCTGAATGTTAGCCTTCTTCGCTTCCTGGTTCACCAGTTCACGGTTAATGAGGTTGTCGAGCGCTGCTTCTCCACCTCCAGAAGAGGCCAATTCATCAAACAGGGTATCTTTGGAAATTTCAACTCCATTGACGGTAGCGATCGCTTCAGCCTTTTTGCTGGCAAATGGCGGCTTAATGAGGACGATGATCAGCAATACGGCAAGCACCAGCGATACGATTGGCCAGACCTTGGATCCTGAATTCCCGCCACTCGCAGGTTCTTGGGACGGATTCCAGCTGTAATGCTCGGCAGGCTTCACCTCATCACTGTCACTAGCTAGCTCTTCCTTCACTTCATTTTCTTCCGCCGCTTTACCTTCGTTCTCAGCTTGCGGTTGTTCTTCTATATCTGTCTGATTATTCTCTGTAGTCTCTGCCGAAGCATTAGACTCTGTTGTATAGTTTGCTTCCTCGCTATCAGGAACAGCTTGTCCGGCCGGATCCTCGTGACCATTCTCCGGTTCGCCTGCCGTGTCCTCCTGCTTGCCTGTTAGCTCAAGATCTTTCTCTTTGTCTTCCATTCAGCTTGTGACTCCCTTCTTCAATTGGAAACTCTTTCACTTCTATGACTTTAACAGATTTGTCCGTTTTTAACCTTAAAGAATTATAAAATATTGTTTTTTTGTTTGCTTTTTGTGAACAATCAATAAGTAAGACAGAGCTATCATTTCTGTTCTGGCTCAAAAAGTAGTAAAATGGTAAGGAAAACATGTTCGGGAGGAACTGACAAAATGGATTATCAAAATTATTTCCAAAATAACCGCCAGATTCATCTGGATGAACTGACGGAACTGTTGAAAATTCCTAGCATCTCGGCACTGTCTGACCATAAAGGTGATGTACAGAAGGCGGCTGAATGGATTGCGGCCTCGCTCCGTCAAGCGGGAATGGAGAATGTAGAGGTTAACCCTACGGCTGGACATCCTATCGTAACTGGCGAATATTTGCATGCCCCAGGAAAACCAACTGTACTCGTATACGGGCACTATGACGTGCAACCTGTAGACCCGCTCAATCTGTGGGATACGCCGCCATTCGAACCTTCGATCCGTGACGGCAAGCTATACGCCCGCGGCGCTACAGATGACAAAGGACAAATGTTCCTACATATCAAAGCTGTAGAAGCGATCCTGAAGCAAGAGAAAGAGCTTCCTGTAAATATTAAATTCTGCATCGAAGGTGAAGAAGAGGTTGGCAGCCCGAATCTACCTATTTTCCTAGAGAAAAATCAGGATAAACTGGCGGCAGACGTCGTTGTCATCTCCGATACTTCACTGCTTGAGCCTGGCAAGCCAGCGATCTGCACTGGACTTCGTGGCCTTTGCTCCCTGGAAGTTAGCGTGCATACAGCAAATACGGATCTGCACTCCGGTACATTTGGCGGCGGGGTTCCTAATGCGCTGCATGCGCTCGTGGATTTGCTCGCTTCTCTGCATGATGACAAAGGACGCGTAGCTGTGGAAGGCTTCTATAAAGGCACGCCTGAGTTGCCTGCTGAATTAAGAGAGGAAATCTCCAAGCGTGGATTGGATGAGAGCAAACTTGCAGCGAGCCTTGGCCTGGAGACACTGTATGGTGAAGAAGGCTACAGTTTCGCAGAACGTACCGGCGTCCGTCCAACCTTGGAACTGAACGGTGTATATGGCGGTTTCCAAGGTGAAGGCAGCAAGACCGTTATTCCGAAGGAAGCTCATGCCAAGATTACTTGCCGTCTAGTTGGCGATCAGGATCCGCAGGATATTCTCGATAAGATTGATGCTCACCTGCAGCAGCGCGTACAACCTGGCGCCAAGCTGGTCGTGAAGCAAATGGAGAAAGCTCACGCCTTCAACATCGATCCTGAAATTCCAATGCTGCAAAAGGCTGCCGACGCTTATGAGAAGGTGTATGGGGTGCGCGCTTTGTTCACCAAGGACGGTGGCTCGATCCCGATCGTAGAGACCTTGTCCCGTGTTCTTGAAGCTCCAGCCGTCATGATGGGCTTCGGACTTCCTGACGAGAACCTGCATGCGCCGAACGAGCACTTCAACCTTGAAAATTTCGACAAAGGTCTGCTGACCATCGTTGAATATCTCAAATCCCTGTAATAAAGATAAATAATACTATGAGCGTATAACTACTCAACGCTGTTACCAAGGAAGCTGTCGATATGGACAGCTTCTTTGTTTCGCAAAGCCTCCAATATAAGCTGATATAAGCTGAATTGATTTTGAGTTCATTTTGCGTGCTGCATCGTATATAGTAATAATCCAATCGATTACTTCTGATCGATGAGGTTACAATATAGATAACACGAACATGCATTTTATCAAGAATAAGAGGTGTCTATTGGATGTGGCATTCGAAATCACAGGAAGAAGTGCTTAAGGAGCTGCAAATTGATCCGGCGGTTGGGCTTTCAGAGGAAGAAGTACGCGCGAGGCTGGAGCAGCACGGGCCGAACAAACTAAAGGGCAAGCCGAAAAAAAGCATGATCGCTCTGTTTCTGGCCCAGTTAAAGGATATGCTCATTTACGTGCTCTTGGGTGCAGCGGTAGTTACCCTTATCGTAGGGGAATATGTGGATGCAATCATTATTCTGGCTGTTGTTCTGCTCAATGCACTGATCGGCGTATTCCAGGAGCATAAGGCGGAGAAGGCTATTGAGGCACTTCAGCAAATGACTACGCCCAAGTCGCTCGTTCGCCGTCAAGGAGAGGTGAAGGAGATCAATTCCGAGGACATCGTTCCCGGGGACATTGTTATACTGGATGCGGGTCGATACATACCGGCTGATCTCAGACTGCTCGAGAGCGCCAACTTGCAGATTGAGGAATCCGCTTTGACCGGGGAGTCCGTGCCTTCGGATAAAGATGCTGATTCTCTGCACGAAGATCCTAAAACTCCGATTGGGGATATGTCCAACATGGCCTTCATGTCTACCCTCGTGACCTATGGAAGGGGGGAAGGCATTGCCGTAGCTACGGGGATGAACACAGAAATGGGGAAAATTGCGACAATTCTGGATGAGGACATCCATGATCTGACCCCGTTGCAGAAGAAGCTCGAAGAGCTCGGCAAGACACTTGGCTTCATCGCCATAGGCATCTGTGTTCTGATCTTTGTTATTGGTCTTATTCAGAAGCGGGATATATTTGAGTTATTCCTGACGGCCATCAGCTTGGCTGTGGCAGCGATTCCGGAAGGCCTTCCGGCGATTGTTGCGATTGTTCTCGCACTAGGCGTGACCAGAATGTCCAGAATCAATGCTATCGTGAAGAAGCTTCCTGCTGTGGAGACGCTGGGCTCCGTCAATATTATTTGTTCTGACAAAACAGGTACACTGACCCAAAACAAAATGACGGTCGTGAAGTACTACACCGCTACTCCTCTAGGTGACGAACCTCCGGTGGAGTTAATTAAATCATTCGTGCTCTGCTCCGATGCCACGCATGAGAATGGGGAAAGCACGGGAGATCCGACCGAGGTTGCCCTCGTCATTTACGGCGAACAGAATAATATTATGAAGAAATCGTTGGAGGCCGAGTACAAAAGAGTCTCGGAAAAGCCTTTCGACTCCGACCGTAAGCTCATGTCCACATTAAACAAGACAAGAACGGGCTACCGCGTTCATACAAAAGGGGCCATCGATCAATTGCTGAATATTTCAACCTCTGCCATTGTAGGCGGGGAAGTTGTTCCCTTAACCAAGGAACTGAAGCAGCAATATTTGAAGGCGGCCGAGGGAATGTCGGATGATGCCTTGAGAGTGCTAGGCGCAGCATTCAAAGACACCGAGCAGCTTCTATCGCCAGATGAGATGGAGCAGGATTTAACGATTCTGGGCTTCGTCGGCATGATTGACCCGCCGAGACTTGAAGTGAAGGATTCCATTCGAGAAGCGAAGTCAGCCGGGATTACTGCTGTGATGATTACGGGCGACCATCGGAACACAGCTGTAGCCATCGCCAAGGAGCTCGGCATTGCCGATTCAATTGGCCAGAGCATGACGGGTGCAGAAATTGACGAGCTCTCCGACGAGGTTTTTGCGCAAAAAATCAAGAACATTCGAGTATTTGCCCGCGTCTCGCCTGAGCACAAAGTGAAGATCGTGAAAGCGTACAAAGCGCAAGGAAATACGGTATCGATGACCGGTGATGGGGTAAATGATGCTCCTTCCTTAAAGAACGCTGACATCGGCGTAGCCATGGGAATCACAGGCACCGACGTGTCGAAGGGCGCCAGCGACATGATCCTAACCGATGATAATTTCACCACCATTGTGCATGCGATTCGAGAAGGACGAAATATCTACTCGAACATCCGTAAGACCGTCACCTTCCTCTTGTCCTGTAATTTCGGCGAGGTTGTTGCGATCCTGGCATCAATCTTGTTCTTCTGGCCACTGCCGCTATTGGCTACCCAGATTCTCTGGGTCAACCTGGTAACAGATACGCTGCCGGCTATTGCGCTAGGTGTGGATCCGGGGGAAAAGGATGTGATGAAGCGGAAGCCGAGAGATCCCAAGGAAAGCTTTTTCGCCGGTGGTGCCGCATTCCGGGCCATCCTTGGCGGTGTTCTGATCGGATCCTTAACTTTAGTTGCCTTTTACCTGGGATTAAGAGAGCATGGCTTTAGCCTGAACTCGGCGAATATCTCCGAAGAGGCGATGACGTATGCTCGGACGATGGCCTTCGTCGTTCTTGCCGCATCGCAGCTGTTTTACTCTTTTTCCAAACGAAGCGACACCAAATCGATTTTCCAGGTCGGCTTGTTCTCTAACAAGCTTCTGGTCGGCGCGGTTATTGCGGGTCTGGTTCTCCAGTTTGCTTCGATCAGCATTCCATTCCTGGCGGCGGCATTCAAAGTACACAACCTATCCCTCGTAGATTGGGGAGTAGTCATTGGCTTAGCCTTGATCCCGCTCATCATTAACGAGGTTATCAAGATGTTCATACGAATGGGGCGCGGCACTCTCATCAGATAAGCGATATTACGTACGATTTGCTTAAGTACTATAAAACTAAGATAAAACAAACAAAAAACCTCCCCTTTCTTCCCGCTATCGGAGGAAAAAGAAGGTCCATGTTCTCTGCGCCCTTGGTAAAACCGTCAGATTTTTAGCTCCCCAAGCTTGATCAGCTCAACAACCGCCTGCGCGCGACCCTTGACATTAAGCTTTTGCATGACATTGGAAATATGGTTCCGGACGGTCTTCTCGCTGATGAATAATTGGCCGGCAATGTCGCGGGTCGTTTTATCCTGCACGAGGAGTTCGAAAACTTCCCGTTCACGATGAGTTAACAGAAATTTGCTGTTTCGATCGCTACTTTTCAAAATGCGTCACCCCTCCTTGCTCGGGTTTTATGGTTTACAAGGTTAAGGGATACAGTCAACACCATTTTATGAAGAGATCGGATTATTGGTGCCGTAAGGAAGTAAAATAGGCGCTTTATTTCCAGATCGTGTCTATTCTATAGTTCAACTCAGGTCCTTGCTGATCTTCTGCTCTTCATTATCTGGCAGCTCACTAGTCGCAAGCGTACAGACTCACCTGGAACCGACTCTGACTCGTAATTTGGACAAATAAAAAACCGCTCTTTGACGACTCAGTCAAAGGCGGTTTTTTATTTACATGAAAATTACTTCATTTTGCATACAGGTACATCAGAATGTCCAGCAGCTCCTAGCTTCTCAACAACCTGGATCAGAACCTCCAGCTCATGGGGCTCCAACTCTTGAAGATAGCTTCGAACCACTTCTCTCGACTTCCTTCCTGCCTCTGCGAATACCTTGGCACCTTTGTCGGTTACCGACAGAAGCACCGATCTGCGGTCCTGCTCATCATGACGGCGTTGAACATATCCGCTCTGCACGAGACGGTCAACCATAACAGTAATCGCACTAGGCTTAACTTCCAGCGCGTCAGCCAAATAACTTACATTGCACGGATCAGTTCGGGCAATCAGAGCAAGCATATGGAACTGAGGTCCTGTTAATCCAAGCTCCCGGTGCTGCATAATTTCGGTCTGCATCTTCTTGAAAGTCCTGGACCATGCAGTCATTAGCCGCTCTACATATTCATCAAGATTCGAATCCAATGTTACTCCCCCTCTTCGAATCGTAATGCCTGCTTCAAGTGTATTATGGGAGCGTCGAAAATACAAGGAAAGTGTCATAATTTCCGGCCTGGTGTGCTATAATCGCTTGATTTTATCGGTAAAATAAACTATGATGAAGTCGAAATAATTTTCATACATTTAATAAAAATCACAAAAATAATTTTCATGATCAAAGAGGGTGATTCCAATGCTCACTCCAATCTTGCATGCGCTCTCCAGTAATCTGGACAATTTACCTCCCCAAGAGCGCAGGCTTGGAGAATATATTTTGCAGGCCCCTTCCTCCGTAATTCATCTCGGTATTACCGAACTCGCTTACGCTTGCAGTATTAGCCCGTCAACCGTAACGCGGTTTTGTAAAACATTCCATTTCAAGGGGTTTCCCGATTTCAAAATGAAGTTGGCTGGCGAACTCGGTCAGAAGACGGTGGCCAATCAATATCAGGATTTGAAGGCTGGCAATGACTTGCAGGAAATCGTCAAAGCGATCGAAGCCAATCATCTGGCCTCCATTACGGATACGACGAGGCTGCTCGATATGAATGAGCTTGAGCGGGCTGTGCAAATACTGTGCAGAGCAAAGAGAATCGATCTGTATGGTGTTGCAACATCGTCCATCATCGCCCAGGATTTCTACCAGAAGTTAATCCGGATTGGCAAGAACTGCACCGCCTTCTCTGATTCGCATATGCAGATCACTTCTGCTTCCACACTAGGGGAGGATGATGTCGCACTGGCTATCTCCTATTCGGGAGAGACTCCTGAGACCATCGATGCGCTCAGATGCGCTAAGGATAGCGGAGCCATCACAGTCTCACTGACCCAATACGGAAATAATCAACTCGCTTCTCTTGCCGACATATCCTTATTCTCTTCTTCATTGGAGAAAGGTATGCGGCGCGGCGATATGGCATCCCGCATCGCCCAGCTGCACGTCATCGATATTCTGTTCACAGGCATGGTAAGTATGGAATTTGAAGATTTCATTCCCAAGCTGGAAAATTCTTATCAGAATGTTCAAACCTATAGGAAACGACAAGGAGGTTATTAATAATGATAAATATTATTAAAGTTAACAATGAGCAGCAGTTTAATGAGACAGGCGCAGGGATCATCGCGAGCCTGGTACAAACCAACCCGAGGGTCAAGCTTGGTTTGGCTACAGGTAGCACGCCAGTGGGCGTGTACCAGAGATTGATCGAGCTGTACAAGGAAGGCGTTGTAAGCTTCAAGCTGGCTAGCAGCTACAATCTGGACGAATATATTGGGCTACCTGAAGATCATCCGGAGAGCTACAGACGCTTCATGAACGAGAAGCTGTTCAACCATATTGATATGCCGTTGGAGAACACTCACGTTCCTTCCGGCAATTCCAGCAATGCACAGCAAGCTGCGGACGAATACAACCGTCTGCTGGACGAAGCAGGCCAGGTTGACCTGCAATTGCTTGGCCTTGGTCATAACGGTCATATCGGATTCAATGAACCTGATGAAGATCTGCAAGGTCAGACGCATATCGTAACCTTAGATGAGCGTACACGCCAGGCTAACGCACGTTTCTTCGATTCCATCGATGATGTTCCGACACATGCCATAACTATGGGCATCGGCTCGATTCTTAAGGCGAAGCAAATTTTGTTGATGGCTAAAGGGAAAGATAAGGCGGAAATCGTCGCCAAAGCACTTAAAGGACCGATTACAACGAAATGTCCAGCCTCGTTCTTGCAAACACATCCTAATGTGGTAGTTATTCTAGACCAAGAAGCAGGGAGTCTTGTATAATGAGCAACTATAATTTTCAAATTGTGAATGGTAACATCGTTACTCCTAAAGGCATCATCGAGGACGGAGCTGTTACCGTAGAGAACGGAGTTATTACCTATGTCGGCTCGACTGCGGGCATCCCTCAGGATTCGGCTGAATTGGAAACCGTAGATGCAGCAGGAAAATACATCCTGCCTGGATTTATTGATGTCCACGTACATGGCGGCATGCTGGAGGATTTCTCTAAGCCGAGTAAAGCCGGTATTGACGCCATTACCAAGTTACATGCGAGCCAAGGGACAACTACAATGCTAGCCACGACGATGACTATGCCGAAGGACGTTCTAGATGAAGTACTGGCTGAAGTACAGAGCTATATGGAGAATGATATGCCGTACGCTCAGCTCGGCGGTGTCCATCTGGAAGGACCATTCATCAGCCCGAAATGGCCTGGTGCCCAGAACCCAGCCCATATTGTCCCACCAAATAAAGATTGGATCGAGCAATGGGAAGAGCAATATCCTGGATTGATCAAGCAAGTCACGTTCGCACCGGAGCGCGAAGGCTCACATGAGCTCATCCGTTTCTTGCGCAAGAAAGGAATTGCCGCTGCCGCAGGTCATACGGACGCAACCTATGAAGACATTATGTCTGCTCAAGCTGTCGGCTTGAACCACTCGGTTCATATGTTCAATGCAATGACTCCGCTTCATCATCGAAAACCAGGTACAGCAGGAGCAATTCTGAGCACCCCGGCGATCAGCGCAGAGATTATCGCTGACGGTATTCATGTACACAAAGCTGCCATTAAATTGCTGGCCAGTGTGAAGACAGATCACAATCTACTGCTGATTACCGATGCAATGTCAGCAGCTGGATTAGGGAATGGCGATTACATGCTGGGCGACCTGCCAGTAGTCGTTAAGGATAATGTATGTACTCTGAAGGAGAGCGAAGGAACGCTTGCCGGCAGTACGCTTACGATGATCCGCGGCTTCCGTTATCTTGTACAGGAGGTTGGTCTGTCCATCGAAAGAGCTTCTGAAGCGGCTAGTGGAAACCCGGCAAAATTACTTCGTATAGACCATATCACCGGCTCCATCGAGACAGGCAAACAAGCTGACCTGCTGCTGGTAGACAATGATCTCGAACTGCAGCAAATCTGGATCAAAGGCCGTCAATTTCAGGATTAACCAAAAGTAAATTAGAGGTTCCTTATACACTATAGGGAACCTCTAATTTACGTTGATCACATGAAATTTAGCGATGCATATGAGTGCGGTAGCCGTCGGTGGATACCCCGCTTGGCGTATACCCGCTAGGACCCGTCATGGTTCCTGCACGTCCCGGAAAGACCCGCTCCACCATCCGTTCAAAATCACGTACATAACCATTCAGGGTTGCTCCGTCACGCGATTTGGTTGTATATCCCCCCACACCGGTTACAAAATCAGGGTCCGAAGAGATATAGACATTCTTAATATGAGGCGCTGTTTTCTTAATTTTGTTCGTAATTTCATTCTTAACATGCTGCGGAACATGATCCCTTACAGTTCCCGTCCCATTTGTGCTGAACGGACTTAATGAGTTGTTCCTTATACCATTATGGGTACCGCTGGACATGAAATTATAAGTTCCATAAGTACCAGCCATACCGGTGTTTCCACGGATACCATAGGTTCCATCCCATCCATCTGTTCCATTTCTAAAGGTTCCATTGAGCCCGTCTGTATTAACCCCATGCAATCCATTCGTTCCATAAATGCCATTCATCCCGTAGGCCCCGGTTCCTCTTGTACCATTTAGACCTGTACCCGTTGTACCAGTCAGACCTGTTCCTCTTGTACCATTTAACCCTGTACCCGTTGTTCCAGTCAGACCTGTTCCCCTTGTAACTCCTGAAGGACTTAATGGAGCACCTAATCCTTTGGCGGAGATTCCAGAGCTACGGTTGACCCCATGACGATTGTGCAGAGTTACCGCGACATAGGCATCACGATCCGACACTAATACATGTGCGGTCTGAACATCGGATAGTCCGGATATTTTGTTGCTTAATATTGGGCTGGATTTTAGAGAATGAACGCGGTGTGTCGTTCCGTGTCCAGCACTGCGTGTGAACATCCGATTTCCCGGCTTAATGGAATTCACGTCATAACGGTGCTCGGTCTGGCGTAAGCCCTGCGTGCGGACATTGTTATTTTTCGTCGTTGTACCGCAACCAGTAATACTGACCATCCCAGCGATTAGAGCAGCGGAGAGCGATAAGCTAACGATTTTGCGCATGTAGTCATCCTCCAGCAATATAATTTTATGATGAACAGAACTTAGGATGCTCTCATCGCGAGTACGAAATTCAGGTAAACTTAACCGACTGCCTTGCCTAGCGCCAATAATTCCTCCCCCACATACGATACATATTATGCTGGTTTTAAGGGAGGATTATAACTTGAAGAAAGTAGTAGTGACAGGCGGAGCTGGCTTCATTGGCTCCCATCTGGTACAACGCTTGATTAACTTAGGGGACGAGGTGCATGTAATCGATGATCTTAGTACAGGTCATTTAGAGCATGTTCATCCAGAAGCGAAGCTGCATGTTCTGGATATACGTTCTTTGGATGCTGCAGATATGATCGCGACAATACGGCCCTCGCACGTGGTGCATTTGGCAGCTCAGGCCGATGTTCAACGCTCGGTTCTTGACCCAGCAGCAGATCTTGATATCAATGTTAATGGAACCTTGAACATCTTGAATGCTTGCCGGGAAGTCAAGGTTGGCAAACTTATATTTACATCGACGTCAGGGGTTTACGGCGAGAACAGTCGGGAGCTTCTTGTTGAATCTGATCCAGTTAAGCCGATTTCTTTCTATGGATTATCTAAATTAGCTGCAGAGCAATATATCGCCCTATTCGATCGCTTATTCGATCTTCCGTATACAATACTTCGGCTTGCTAATGTCTACGGACCCGGCCAGACTCCCAAGGGAGAAGGCGGAGTTATCGCTATCTTCATCGATAAATTAAAACAAGGGCTTCCACTCACTGTAAATGGAGATGGAGAGCAGACACGTGATTTCATCTACGTTGAGGACATCGTAAGTGCGATTATTGCAGCGGCTGAATGTGAATATCGTGGTATTATACATGCCAGTACAGCGAGGCGTACCTCTCTTAATGAAATGATCGACCTTCTTGGCACACTTCATCCTCGGCCTATACAAGTGACCCATCGCCCCGATAAACCTGGAGACATCAAGCATAGCTGCTTATCCAATACCAAGTCTGCCCAGCTTCTGCAATGGCAGCCATCTCATAGCTTACGGCAAGGACTGGAGAAAACTTACCTCAGCGCTATGATGACTCATCCCAACCATCCGGAAACTGGAGCCCTCTAAATCCAATAAAATAAGCCGATCCCTGATACCATTCATTCAGGGGTCGGCTTTCCGATTCTATATTGGAGTTGACAGATAATACGGTCCCGTCATAATCGCCCGGGATTCCTCAGACCGTACACTTAAATAGTAGATATGATTTGCTTGCGTGGCTGCTTCGGAATAGGTCTCGATCATCAGGCATTTCTCAAAGCAAGCCTCTTGCGACCAATACACCACAGGTCCATCCGGAGCATCTCTGTGAACGATAATCTCCATCTCTCCGGTGTCCCAATAAATCGGCTTTTCCCAACCTACTTCGATTTTGATCTGTATCCATTGACCTGTAACGATTCCCCTCACATCTATCGACGTCAATGCAACCTCCTGGGGTCCAATAATGAAAGGTTGGAACTCCCCCCTCGCGGCTCCTCTCTTCATCAAGCTCCCTCCCCATTTAAATGCTGTACAGCATATCGATAAAATTTTTGCAGTATTTATTAATTCCAAATTCTCTATAAATATGGTAATATGCAGCTTCCCGAATATAGTCTCTTCTGGCATGATTGTGTATCAAATCTCTAGCTTCTCTAACAGCCTGGCTAATATCGCCTTGAGAATAGCTCTTTCCGGTCACATCATGAATAATGGATGTGGCGACGCCATCCGAGTTCGTAGCCAGAACAGGGCATCTGCAGCTCATCGCTTCCAAGACGGATTGTGGTGCCCCCTCCACCTTAGAGGTCGAGATCAAGAAACCGCCGGACTCTCCGATTGTGGAGAAATAATACCTCATCTCGGAATTCGGCACATTCGAGAGTAGCCGAACTCTGCCATGCAAGTTCAGTTGATCTATTACTTGGAAAAATTGCTCGCGTTCTGATGGAATCGATAGGTTCATATCCTCGAACATCAGCATCTCTAAATCCGGATAATAATAAGATAACTGATGACCAATCACGAGAAATTCCCGCCAATTTTTATTGTCCTCCATCCTGCCGACCCAGGCAATAATCGGATGAAGCGGGCTATACACCGGCTGATAGGTAAAATAGTCGGAATCAAAGCAATTGTTGAAATTAAAATGGGGAATAGAAGGAAACAATTCCTTAAATAAAGCGGTTATATGCGGCGTTCTCGGATTCAACAGTGCAGAGGCATGAGCATTGATGATGGGAACAGCTTCGGTCAATTTCTGTCTCGCCGTCTCTTGTGATCCGTAGCCTTGAATTTCTAGAATGAATTTCCCGTTATAGCCCAACCAACGAAATCGCTCAAAGGATGTATGATCTGTGGTTACAATAATCGTCTGATAGTTTCCTCGGTCTAATATTTGCTTCGTCTCATAATCATCGCTTGTAATATAGATAGGAAAATCAGAAGGATTCTGCAGCCCTGCCCCCCAACTGTAATACAAGCAATCCGCTTGAACTCCATATCGCCTCAATGCCTGACAACGCTGCCGATTAACCGAATGCACACCCCCGCTCGGAACGTAAAATACAAACAAGACATTCAGTGTACCCACCTCCAAGCCTTAATTAATTCTGACCGCTTGCTCTTGAGTAAAGATAGCTACGGGCTGCACGCCATTCCAGGCTCTTACAGTCATTGCCGTTGTGTCATATTTATTGATGTTCGTTACCATGATCAACTGAAACGGTGAGAATTGGGTCGTAATTCGCGGAATAATCACATTAACCCCTTGAGCTAAGTGATATAACCCGCGATACAATAAGCCTTGGGGCGTATACACCGTAATTAGCATTTCGAATCCTTCGCTGCCCAGATTGCATAGCTCCAAATCAAAGGCTTGAATGAATCGAGAATCTATAGCGCCATGTTCAACCGAATTCAATCGTAAAATGGACATATCGTGCCCTCCAGCAATCTTAATGATTTCTATCATCCTATGCTTCCTAACTCAAAATGCACAGGTCATCCATCTATGTTGCTCTACCTATTTCTCCAGCCTTTATACATTGGTCCAAGCAATGAGGTATACGTAGCATTTAAAAGAATAAAGAAAAAATACTAGGAGGCATTCACATGCTGCTGCATGATATGAAAGGACGATACCAGGCTGTTTTCAGCCTAGGCGAGAACTGCCTTCCCGCGATTCAATTAGAAAGAAATGGACTTCGTCTTTATTCAGGCCCTCTGGATTGGCTGGCCATTTCGCAAATATCTGAGCGGCTAGCCAGCGCATATTGTTCATTCATACCGGAAGTACATTTGATGAAATTCTAACCTTGGATACCGTACTCTCCCAAGACGTTGTAAATGATAACCGATTGCTTCATGTCATCCACGCGCCTGTTCCGGGGATCATTGATAATTATTGCCCTCTGAGCAATGTATGCTCTCTGGTTCTACCAGGTCGGGAAATCTGGAAAGGCAACAATTCGCTATGCACGAAAATTTTAAGCGGAATTTTCATAGAGTCGTTAATACAGCGAAATAAAGCCAATGGGTGCACCTGCAAGCAATCAACCCATCGGCCTTTTCTATATTTTTACTGGAGTCCTTCGAAGCGAAGAGATAGAACCGCATGGTCCGGCAGCTTATATTCACGCGGAAGCAGAGCAAATACTCTGTTCCAGATTACATAGTCTACCTCTACTTCCGGATGAGAAGTCTCGACGGTAAAGATTCGATTGTATAGATCCGAGATGACCATAAAGCGATCGCTCATCATGAATCTCCTCCTTAGTGATGTGAATTCAAAGCCATATGATAAACCCCGAGCACACGGTTCATCATGACATCCATGGACCAGTGTGAATTCGCCCAATTCCTCGCTTCACTTGCTATATTCAACCGGAGTGGTTCATTGTCCAACAACAATTGTATATGCTGTGACAAGACCACCGGATCCTTAACGGGATGAATCAGCCCTGTCCTGCCATGCTCAGCCATCTCAGGCAGTCCACAGGCGTTAGAAAGACATACCGGAACCCCTGACAGTTGAGCCTCCATAACAGAGAAAGGCTGATTGTCCTGAATACAGGAATGGACGAAAATGTCCGAAAGAGCCAATAGCCCTGGTACATCGTCCCGCTCTCCGAGGAATAAGCAATCATTCTGAAGCGATAAACCTCGCACCTGGTGCTCAAGTTCCTCCCTTTTTTCACCCCCTCCGACAATCCAGCATACCCAATCATCGCGGATGCTTCTTAATATGCCAAGTGCAGATATTAGAATATCAATTCCTTTGACGAAGGATAACCGTGCCGGGCAGATAATCACCTTCTTCCCCGCTGGCTTCGTGATGGTTGTACCCTGGCTCGCCTTATTCCAGAAGGCCCCGGCATCAATTCCATATTGAATCACCTCAATATTCGGATTGGATACACCTAGCTCATACACCAGCAAGTTCTTCATCCAATGATTCGCCGTGATTGTAGGCGTTCCCGACAGAGCGCCATAATGTTCAATTGATTCGAAATATCTCCATGCCGGGTCTTTCTCTGTAACGCCGACTTGGGGATTCATCTGAAAGTGACGCTTCAGTTCGGCCGATACCGACCCATGAAGATGTGCGACAAGCGGCTTATGGCGTGGTTTTACCCGGCTAAGCGCCCGTGCTGCGAATATATCCTGCGTATCGATAATGTCATATTGATTGAGATCTATAAAAGCAGCTGCCAACTCTAAATAGTAACGATCCATCTCATAAAAGGTGATTAAAGGGTCTGCGAATAATGCCGGTGCGCTGTCTGGATTCAGCTTAGAACTCAGCAGCGGGCGGAGCAGGTCTTTCGACAGTCCCCAACCGCGATTCGGCATGTAGAACATAGAATAATCCGGACTATTCCCCAGGAGGTCTACTTCGTGCCCTCTGGCTTCAAGCCACTCCTTAAGCTGGGTCATATATTTCCATACTCCGCCAACATGAGGAATCAGCCAGTATGTGGCCAACAATATCTTCATATTCTCTCCTTCCCAGATGAGAAATCCGTTCCTTGCCGGACCTCTCCTGTAGCTCATTATGTTCTAAGCAAGAGTGTTTCGAAAAAACTTGATAATACAATATATTGAAAAGCTGGACAGCAAGACACGACATTTGAACCCCTGCCCAAAAAAACAGTCAACCATTAGGCCAGCTGTGATCATATGTAAATATAAAAAGACGGCCCCGCATTCCATCTATGAATGCGGGCCGTCTGTCTGCTTGCTCTTAGTGTACTGATTATTACATCACTCGACGCCTATAGTTTCTTAATCGGAATAGGCTGCGGCAATCATGCTTTCCGGGCCGACCCGGGTCGGGAATACTAATAATCCAGCCGGGGAACTGATTAATGCTTGATATACAAGGAAACCAGCCGGAGGATGGAAGTCTGCTCCATCAAATGTAATTACCGTGTTGGAAAGAGCAGTTACGATTGGCAAATCTGTAGTTACACTGTAGATTGTTGTAGGAACACCAGCAACAACACGCTGTACTGATATAGTAACCGGGGTAATAACAGCTGCTACGGCTACAGAGACAGTAGCAGTAACCGTGAACTGCACCTCCAAGTTTGGTCCCGCAGTTGTTGCATTAAGTCCTAACGTAGCGAAGACAGTTGGTGTGCTTGTCACAGGTACCGAAATGGAGCCTGTCGCTGAAGAGTTCACAGAAACCTGACTATCTAGTAATCTGTTTGGCATTGGGATTTCCCTCCTTTCTGATACTATTCTATGCCGAGAGAACTTTTTGGTATGGACACACTTTCCATATGCAATAAAAAGGCATTTGCTAGGAGGGAAAACTCAACTATGAAATAACTCTATCTAACGCCCCTCATTTCTATGAATCAGCTTCAGCAAGGCCGCTTTCGTTCGTTCTTGAATCTGGTTATATTCCTTCGACACAGCTTCTATATGGCGGCGAGTCCCCATTTCATCATGCCAGCGGTACATTGTCAACGACTGATTCAAGAACGGGAAGTAAATTCCTGCTTGAATAGCGCGTAGCCAGAACTCTATATCATGCGTATAGCGAAGAGACTCATCAAACAGTCCAATCTGTTGAAATAATCCCCTACGCATCATGACGGTACAACCGTTCACTGGATTAGCATTCAGGAAGGTACGATAGAATACCTTCAAATCGCTGTACGTATTATTGGGAACAACATGAGCATGCGTAATTCTCCCCAGATCGTCGATATAATGAAAATTCGTGTGTGAGATAAGGGCTTTATGCTGGATCATGAACTGAACCTGGTTTTTGATCTTATCAGGGGTGAATAGATCATCAGAGCTAAGCCAGGCAATGTAGTCACCTGAAGCATGCCGAATTCCATGGTTAAGTGCTGTAGCCGTCCCCCCATTTGCTTTGCCCAAATAATGCACTCGATTCAAATAAGGGGCCACCCGTTCCTGATGCCTGGTTGACCCGTCGTCTACAACGATAACTTCAATATTGGAATACGTTTGGTTCAAGGCACTCTCAATCGCTTGATTAACATAAGAACAGTTATAGAAAGGTATTACAATTGTAACCAGAGGGTTCATCGAATCTCCCCTTCCGTAATGCGCAAATATTCAATAATATCTCTAAGCGATTTTGAAAGCGGGATCCGTGGATACCAGCCGAGACTTTCTACCTCCGCTGCTCGCTCTGAGAAGCTGAACCCCTCCGAGGACCGATCATCTCCCCATATCAGCGGGACATTCTGATCTGCAACATCCAGCATTTTATCTGTAATCTCTTCCAAGCTCCGTTCAATTCCTGAACATACCTGATAGACTTCTCCAAATGAGCCGAACATCATTAAGTACCCGTAAGCACGAACGGCATCCCGTACATCCAGGAAATCGCGGCGGTCAGCCCGGGAAGAGATGCGAAAAGGGCCGGGCTGTCTGCCCAATTCGCACTGTACAATATATCTGCCTAAAAATGTGCAGAAGCCTGTGGACGCACCGGGACCGATTAAATTCGACGGCTCTGCCAGAATCACTTTCTGATCGAACAATTTTCTCCAAGACAGGGCCACCGCTTTCTGCAGACTCTTGCTTAGACCATAAGGATGGTTCACTTTGTCAAGAACCGTCAGATCTGCCGAGGTTCTTGAGCCAACGACCAGGATGATGCATTCCGGTTTAGCACGCATCGCATCCAGCAGGTACAGCGTAGGCATTAAATTGGATTGCATATAGACCATCGGCTTATCCCATGACTCGGAGACCGAATTCATCCCACCAAGATGGAGAATATAATCGGGAGCGATTCTCTTTACAAGGTCACATACACGGGAATGATCCAATAGATCGCAAGAATAATACTGGATACCATCCATCTTGATCACTCGATTCATATCGCGTACAAGGGCTGTAACTTGCATCCCAAGCGTAGAGAAATATTCGCAGGCATGTCTGCCTGTAAAGCCAGAAGCACCGGTAATGAGGATTACTTGGCCTCGGAGAACTTCTGTCTCATCCATATCTCCATCTCCTTCAGCATATCGCGATAATGAGGAACCTCATATTTCCAATCCGTTCGGGTAGATACGATGCTCCGATCCAATACTGGAGTATCGCTGGGTACAATCTTTACTCCGGTTACATTCCAGATTTCCTGCATGAGGAGAAGCAGCTCGTATTTACTGATCTTCTCCGGATAAGCCAGATGCACCAGGCCGGATACAGGAGAGTCCAACAAAGAATCGATCGCTTTGGCCAATTCCAGAGTGGTTACGCCATTCCATAGCACATTGACATATCCCTGAACGGTTCCCCTCTTCTGCATGAACCAATGCATCAAGCCAATTCCAGAATCTCGAATTTCAGGACCTATAATAGAAGTGCGGATGGTAATATGACCTGGAGCCCGCACTTCCCCTAGAGCCTTTGTTAAGGCATAGACACTGACTCCATCCGGCTCATCATCTTCCCGGTAACCTCCTCGTGAACCCAAGAATACACAGTCCGAACTAATATGAATTAATCTTGCGTCTAGTCTGTCAGCCATCCGCTGCAGGCGATGCGGGAGAAAACCGTTGATGTGATAAGCATTTATTTTGTCATTCTCTGCGAACTGATTCAGGACCCCTACGGCGTTAATAATAACCTGGGGACGAACTGCTTCAAGTACATTCTCTGTCTTAAGGCAGTCTGTTACATCGAGTAGCAGACCGCCTTCATCCGATTTATCCCGTGTCGTATAGAATACGGTATGTCTCCCTTGTCGCCGGAAATATTCTATAATAAGATGTCCGGCCATACCCTGGCCGCCCAGAACGAGCAGCTTCATGAGAGAAAACCTCCACGCTTCAATATATCTTTGATCTCATCCTTATTCATCAAATGCTGATCTGAACTGAAGCTGCTGAAGGTTACTGGCTTGCAGTCCTTATAGCGCTCCTTCAATTCAGGCATATTAATCGTCGGCAGGATGACCAGGTATTGGTCATCATACACGATGGTATTTATACTTTCGAAGTCGCTCATCAATATCTCATGGATTTTCTCACCAGGACGTATTCCGCTCTCCACCATTCCTACCCCTGGGACTCCCGAATCTTCAATGAGCACCTCGGCCAGATCTACGATTCGGCAGGTCGGCATCGTCATTACAAAGATCTCTCCGCCTATGCTTTCCACAGAAGCCTTGAACAAGAGGCTTATCGCATCGCGCAGCGTCAGGAAGAAGCGTGTCATGTTAAAATCCGTAATAAAGACCTTCTTCTTCTTTTCGATCTGATCTTTGAACAGATGGACTACACTTCCGTTCGTTCCCAGTACATTGCCACCCCGAACAGTAACAAATCGGGTCTTGCTATGCAGCAAATTTGCGTAAACGATCAGCTTTTCTCCGATCGCCTTGGTCATTCCATAGAAATTGGATGGGTTCGCCGCTTTATCCGTGGATATATTGATGACTTTGCTGACACCGTTATCTATTGCCGCTTCGATCACATTTTGCGTACCGATGACATTCGTCTTGAGCGCTTCATATGGCTGGTCTTCACATACCGGAACATGCTTGAGTGCGGCTAGATGGAACACATAGTCCACTCCTTGGCACGCTGCCTTGAGCGCCTCTTTATCGCGGACATCTCCGATGCAGAAGCTTAGCCTCGGATCCTCAAATTTACGGTTCATCGCCACCTGAGATGATTCGTTCCGCGAATATATAATGACCTCTTTGGGCTGCTGAGGCAGCAATTGGGTGATCAATTCATATCCCCATGAACCGGTGCCCCCAGTCACCAATATACGCTTATTCTCAAACATGCCATTTCCCTCCAAACATAAATTTGACTACTCTCTCTGCAACCTGGTCCGCCATATATTCCTTGGGACACTCCCAATCCCGATCCATCTCAGTCATCAACTGTACTGCTGCAGATATTCTCTCGGCATGGAGACCCGATACGATGTTGCTGCCGCAATCCACGGTCTCCGGGCGCTCTGTAGATCTTCGCAATGTCACCGTCGGTACATGCATGATGCAGCATTCCTCCTGTACTGTACCGCTGTCAGTGAGGGCACACAACGCATGACGTTCCAGCATGACGAAGTCGAAGAAGCCGAAAGGCTCATGGAACTCAATTAACGGGTTCAGCTTGAGCTTGAGATCGCTCGTCATACGCGACCTAGTCCTCGGATGAAGACTGCAAATCAATCGATGGCCGAATTTTTCAGCTACCATATTGAGTCCATTCATAATTTCCAGCAGATGTTTAGGATGATCTACATTCTCGGCACGGTGGGTCGTAACTAGGAAATATTCACGTGACTTCAGCGACAAGCGCTCCAGAATATTGCTCGCGGAAATGTCCTCTTTGTAATGCTCAATAACCTCAAAAATCGGATTTCCGGTCGTGACAATCCGATATCCGGGAATTCCTTCGGCAATCAAGTGCTGCTTGCTCTGTTCTGTATAAGGCATATTAATAGAGGAAATAGCATCAATCACTTTCCGGTTCTTCTCTTCTGGTACCTCCAGATCGAAGCATCTGTTCCCCGCCTCCATATGGATGACCGGGTAACCCATTCGTTCGGCCAGAATAGCGCACAGAGCACTATTCGTATCTCCTAGCAGCAGCACCCGGTCCGGCTTCTCCGTGTCCAGAATTTCTTCCATTTGTGAGAACATAGCGGCCAATTGCTCACCGAGTGTCGCTTGCCGATCCTGAAGGACATAATCCGGTTGTCTTAACCGCAGTTCCTGGAAGAAGATTCCGCTCAGGCTCTTGGTAAAGTTCTGTCCCGTATGCACTAGAATGTGCTTATCTGCATACCGATCCAATAACGGAATAACTAGGCTTAATCTGATAATTTCCGGACGCGTACCTAAAATCGTCATGATTCTCACATTCTCAACTCCTTCGTATATAGCTAAGGGACAACTTGTATATAGGGGTATGGGAACGATCGATGATGCACCTAATTTTGACCGGATTTTCTAATGCCCCTGCGCCGACGGGAAGACTTTCGCCGAGTTGACCGCTGTGATGATCTCTTTGCTGTTTTACGTCTAGATCGTGATTTCGCCCCGGCTTTCCTCTTTCTTCTTCTACCGGAGACTGAACGGTGCTTATATCCTACCTTGCCCTGTGTCCGACCCACCGAAGGGCTAACTGCTGATTCCACTGGGGCAACGGCACTCTGAGGTACTGTCGAGGTAGGAACGGAAGAGAAAGGTAGAGGAATTGGATTTCTGCTCAACCCCTGTATCCGGCCGATTATTTCCTGCACTCGTTCGTCGTGTGCTCCCCTTCCGAAGACGGCTACAGCCCCATACTGATTATTCCTTCCGACTTGCTCCGCCAGATCCGGTGTCTCAAGCAGTTGCCTTGCCTTGTGAACTAACTCGGCCTCATTCCCAGGAGGCGCCAGAAAGCAACCACTTCCGACAGAGGTTAGAATCTCTTCCAGCCCGCCCGAGGCATATGCCACAACCGGCTTGCCGAAGATCATCGCCTCCATCGCTGTCAGTCCGAAGCCCTCTCTTATTAACCCAGGAATAATGACGATATCCATAGCGCAGTATGCTGCCTCAATGTTCTGCTCATGATCTACAAAGAGAAATCTGTTCTTTATTCCAGAGTAAGTAACAAGATGTCTGAGCTTACGGAAGAACTCCTTGTCGAGCTCTCCGCCGATAATGACAAATCTCGTCTCAGGATGCGCTGCTCCTATCAAGGTTGCCGCCCTGATGAAATGATCAGCCCCCTTCTCTGGCGTCAAGAATGAAGAGATATAACCAATCAGTTTCTCATTCGCTGATATTCCCCACTTCATGCGCTTTTGCCATCTCCAGCTCTGCCATTCGGACGAGTTGAGATCATCTTGATTCCACGAGGGGTAGAGCAGCGCCAGCTTATCCTCAATCCGATAAGGAAGAAATGGAGTCATGGCCGAATTGGAGATACAGATAATCAAATCGCTGTACTGATCAATCGTATTGATGGCATGCTGGATATAAGCGGTATCTATGATGACCTCAGTAATATGCCAGATCACAGGAATGGCTAACGACTTAGCTGCAATTGCCGGCATTGCATTTACGCATGTATTCACAAAGACATAATCTGGTCGCTCATCTTGTAGAAGGGTAATCGCCACCCTGCAGCCAGGAGACTGGATATATGCCTGAATATCCTGGATCAATCCCTCATAGGGAGTAAATATTCCATACATCAGCGGAAATTCATGGATTATAGTGCGAATCCCCGCTTCATTAGCCAACTGGGTCAGTCTCCCTTCCCCTGGCATAACGATCGTACAGTCGAAATAAGAAGAGAAAGTTCGTGCCAGAAAGAGCAGCAGCTTTTCTGCCCCTGTAATGTTCCGAGAGTTACACACATGCGAGAAGAGCATCAGCTTTTTTTTATCTGACATTATCAACTTCCCCCGTATCCCTCTATCCTTCCTTCTCCGGAAGGTGATAGCCGGCATGCATTGCCATTTGATGAAACGTTGAATATCTCTATTCGAAAATATAGCCGAGCAGTTCATTCAGCCGGTGGCTGTACGTATGATCACGGAAAGTTCTTTCGAGAGCCCGCAATGCAATCTGCTGCCGCTCCTTCTCATGGGACAAGTAATAATTCACTTTATCCATTAGCTCAGCGGAATTTGAGAATGTCTCAATTTCTACGCCTGGCTTGTAGAAGGACGATAGATCCTCACGACTGTCTACAAGCTGCAGCGTTCCACATGCTGAAATCTCAAAGGTACGCGGGTTGGGTGAGTGCGCTGCGATCTTGGCCGAATTGTTGTTCACTGTCTCATCAAACGGTGAACGATGCAGATTAATCACAATTTTAGTCCCGCTGTAGACTTCCGCTGTCTCCATCGGCCCCATCCATTTACCAATCTCAATCCGATCAGGATATTGCTCATATTCCGGCAGTCGGTCCCACCATATTCCGTTAATCCTTAATCCCTTCTCCATCAGCCCACCAATGACCGGACGCAGAAACTCTACGCGATTCCAGTAGGCCGAACCAATGAAGCTGATCTGTCGGCGAATCGCAGAGAGGGTTAATGTCGGACGATAATGACTTACATATGCGGCAAACGGTAAATAGTAGACATTGCGGCATCCCAGACCGCGGTAGACATCAATGCAGTTCCGCTCCAATGTAAAGACATAATCATAATGGGGAGCGATCTTCAACGTCATGTCGCTATAATAAGGATCATCCGTCAACCAGATTGCTGTTCTAATCCCTAACGCCCGGACCGCGTCGATCTGTTCAACCGGCAGGTCCATTCCGTCAAGCGCTAGTACTAGATCGGGCCGATGTTTTACCGCTAGTTCCCGGATCTCTGGCTGTCTACTTTCAGTTGTAATTACATCTGCGGTTAAAGTCTTCAAGGTCTCAACAACCGCTTCATCTATCGGCATATACGGGAACCCTTTACCAGAGCTTACATAGAGAACTTTAATCTTTCGGACCGGAAAGAATGGCCTGGTTCTCTCTACAATGACCTTCGCGTGCCCCCGCATGTATCCTTCAGCATATCCGTCTCTGAGCCCGTCTTCCCATCCTTTGCGCCCGGAGTCGTCTGAAGGATCCCTTGGAAATGGCCGAGCGGAATGCTTCCCTTGTTGTAACACGAACTGTCACTCCTTCTTCAATGGAAATTTAGAGTACGAACTCAAACAATTGACGGACCCGATGGACAAACGTATGGTATTGCCGTGTCGTCCATAGAGAGCGCCAGGCAATAGCTAGACGTTCTTGTTCATGCTGAAGATAATAGTCAATTTTGGATTGCAAGTCGCCGACATCTTGGAATGTTTCAATATCATACCCCGGACGGTAATACCGAAGCAGATCGCTACGGATATCGGTGATTTGCAATGTTCCACAGGCTGAAATCTCATAGGTTCGCGGATTGATTGAGCTTCCAGATAACCCTCTACCATTGTGGTTATCCGAACCGGCCGACGTCGGACGATGAAGATTAATCACTATTCTGGAACCATTGTAATAAGCGACCGTCTCCGGAACAGGAACCCATCCAATGCGGATAAAGCGGGACATTTGATCGTAGCGCTTGAGCCGGTCCCAATGTCCCCCCGCGATGATCACTTTCTTATCCTGCAGAAAAGGTTCCAGCTGATCGAACAGTTCGACTCTGTTCCAGAAGGCGTTGCCTATAAAGCAAATATCGAATTGCTGCTCTATCGTCGTCCTAACCGGTGCGAATGTATTCGGAGATACTGCTAGAGGTAAATAATAAACCTGTGAGCAGCCTGCTTCCTTATAGAAAGAAACGCAGTCCTGCTCATGAGTGAACACAACATCATAAGACACCGACAACTCAACCGTTTCATCTGTAAAGTAGGGATCATCCACGAACCAAACCGCAGTCTTGATTCCCATCTGACGAATCATTCTGATATGAGCCACATGATCGGCAGGAAATACATGCAGCCCATTCATTACAATCACCAGATCCGGTCGGCAGTTTCTCGCTGCTTCAAGCATCTTATCTGGAGTGGCGATAATGCACTCTGCTGCCAGCTGCTGGAGCGCATCACTCATCCCTTGATCAATAGCCTCGAATCCTTGAGGGATGTACAGAACCCTGATGTTTGTTTTGCCAGATATTTGCGGTGGAATTCTCGCCAGAATTGCCTGGCACCCACCATAACGGTATCCCTCTCGGTATCCGGCTTGGTAAACCTCGCTGGGGGTACTCTCGTTCGCATTCTTCAAGGTATTCATCCTATCTTTGAATGGATTTCCTAGGTCTGTATAAATATATGCTAGGGGTACACGTGCATCATGGACGACTACCCCGCGTCCGCATAAATTGGCGAATGCCTTCTATGTAGCAGACATCAAAGCCCCTACCCGGTCTTGTGGCCGAATAGGGGCTTTCAGATTGCACACTCTATGAAATTTATAGATAATAGATCAGTCCTATATCCGTTCCTTATAACCTATTTTATGCCCATCCTCGAACCCTTGGGAGAACCCTGAATCGAAGCCCTCCTGGTAGGCATCATTATAAGAATTCTGATAACTTTCTGAATCATTTGCCACTTCCTCCGGGACCGTAACGACTATAGGATCGGATGCCAAATTTCTTTTACGACGGTGATTCAAATAACGCCTGCGTTGAAACCTGCCTCTACGTTTTGATCTACTCTTGCGGAGGCCCCTGCCGTGCAGCCTGCGTCCGCGTTTTAGCGCTAATTTGCGTTTACCGGCATTACCTCGCCCAAGCCTCCTCGATTTGGGTCGGCGGCCGGCGCGAACCTTCGGTCTTAACATACTCTATCTTCCTCCTGTTCTCCTCGGGTGACAACCTTTGCTGCATAACAAGAATCCGTAATCCAGGGCGATGAAGGAGTTCCGTAATAGACGCGATGCAGTGTTACTCCACATATCGTACGGGCTATCGCCTGCTGATATTCCACCAGCGTCTTGACATTTTCCGCGAGATGGCGGGCCGTTCCTTCGGAATGAGTCACATCTGCCATGCTATCCAGAATGCGCGCCAATGCCATTTGGCTCCTGGCAATGGATTCTATGACACTTATTTTGGCCTTCTCTCTAGCATGAAGATCGATCATCATTTGTCTGTATCCCCCAAATCGAAGCCGTCACCAAACAATCCGTCAAGGCTTCCTTCCTTATCCGCCTCTTCTTCTGCCGGGACAAGTACTGTCTTTAAATTACTGCATAATCCGTTCTGCAGCTTAGTAAGCCCCTCCATTACCTCAACAATCTGTTCATGAATGTCGAGCGGCTCGGACAACCGCTTCTCATCCTCCTCGAAGCTGGTGTGTTGGACATGGTTCAATACCCAATTGCGCACCTTCTCGGCTTCAAGCGCCTTAGCCTCCAGGATCATAGCGACATTCCACTGGACTTTGGAGGCTGCATCTAAAATATGCAAATAAGCCTGCTCTCTACTCATTGCATCCTCCCCACTTTCAAGCTTATTACTCTTCATCCTGGCTTCTTAGCTCTTTTAAGACGAAGCCCAAATTCTCTGCCATAGCCTCCTGAAGATCAGCAATGGCATTTAAATAAGAAATTACGCTTTTGTTGATCCGGCCCGTATTCTCGATCAGACCAGATACTCCATCAAATCCAGGTTCGGTATCAGGAATGGCATGAACGATTTGGGCCAAACGAACAACAACCTGCCGTTCAGCATCCATCACTCTCGCCATCTGCTGGTGTGAATGAGACACGTGGACAATGATCTCTGTAATCTTCTCCTCCATCCTGATTCCTCCAAATGATTATAATTATTACAATAGACGGCACAAGGCTATGCCCGGCATTCATCTTTGTTCCAGCATATGCACGGCCATAGCCTGTCGTTCCTGTATGACAACCTACAAAACCACCGATTTCAACCGGGTGGGAGGTGCGATCGGAAGACCTTCCGCCCAATCGTTCCACACTTCATGGGAGGTCACCTGCTTAGGAATAATAAATCCCCAAGCAGTACAAGCATAATGTGATACAAATGCTCTCTTTGCCCCCTGATCGAGCTGATAGATCGTCCCGTCCTCCGCTATTACAACTTTCCCATCCTTGAACAGATCCCCCTTGATCGCTGCCAGCTCTGCTTCTCCATACTCAGATCCCGTTGGAATCTGCAGTAATTCAATGACGGACAATTGAACAGCAGATGCGATCATCGCCTCGTCCCTTATTCGGGTGGATACAGGATGCTTCACGCCATGCTGCATCCAGAATAGCTTCCCGCTGGCGCTTCTGATCCAGGTATGTGTTGGAAAGAAATCAGCCGCCTGATAAGGGGCAGCGGTCGATTCCTTGACCCTGCTTCGTACCCTTTCATAGCGATCCCCCCATTTCTGTGTGTAGAACCGCCCGTTCCTGTCATTCACAGCAGAAAATTGCTTCTCGCCAAGCCCCTTCATCGTCACGCTTCCAATATGGTGGACAAAAGTATCGCCGGCAATTCGCATCCTTTTGCCTTGCAAGCGTAAGCGCAAATTCCAGTCATCATCCTCGAAGTTCCCGACTTCATACCCCTCATCGAGGTATCCTACCTGTTCAAAGGTGCTGCGCTTCATTAGAATACAGAAGCCTACAAGGCGACTCGTATCCCGCCATTTGCCAGGATCACGGCGATTATAGGCAGCTGCAAATCGAGGCATTTCGGATATTTCATGATAGGGAACATCTATTTTCTGCTCCCCACTAATGTAATTCGTAACCGGACCTACAGCCGCCGTATCGGGACTTTCATACAGGCAGGCCAGCATCTGGGTTAACCATCCTTCTGTAACAAATACGTCATTGTTCAGGAGTACGATCGTCTGTCCTCTGGCCATCATAAGTCCGGTATTAATCGCTTGTGCGAAGCCTAGATTAGACGAATGCGCCGCAATACGAAGTGAACCTCTACGACGACGCAATGCCTCCACCGTTCCATCCTGTGATCCATTATCAACAATAATAATTTCATAGGGTGACACGGTATGGGCTTCTATATAATCCACACATTGAAGCAGTAATTGCTTCTGATTATAAGTCGGAATGATGATGCTAGTTCCCTCGAACCAGGTACCAAATGTCTCTTTACCGGATTTAAAACCCTTGTCGTAACCCGTACGATATCCCCGCCGGAAATCGGCTTTACGGGCCGTATGTCTGGTATTCCGCAAGAAGCTACCTCCTCCTCTCATGTGAGCGACAACTCACCTGAAGTGATTTTATCCGCCAGATGCCCCATGTCTAGAGCAGCCTTCCCCAACTCATTAGCGATTCTTGCACATAGAATGACAGCTGCAATACCGGCCGATACAAATGCAATATCGAATTCGATATGTGCGATCTGATTCATCACCCGCTGAATATCAGTGACACCGAGCACCGGAGCGATTATTCCTTGAACCTGAATCCCCAGAGATCGCAAATGCTTGGCCAAGCCAGGAGCCTCATTGCCAATCAGCAGAACTCTGCGCCCAGTCAGCAGTTGTCTCAGCCTTCCCTCTTCGTTGAGAGCATAGTTAACGGTAGACGAGGTCATCTTCAGGCTTCGATAATTGATTCCGAAATATCGCAATACCGGGAACAATAACCCTTGATAGGAAGGATGTCGTGACTCAGGGATACCGACGATGCTTGCACTGGAAATTGCCTTAGCTAATTCCAACCGCACACGGGAATCAGGAAGGTTCACTCCTGCATATGGCAAAAAGCTTCCCCAGCGCCTCACCTCTTCTATAGACATAACCGTATCATGGGCTAAGGTTAGTAGTTCTCCATCACCAAGGCGTACTAATGAGAAGGGCCTAGCGTTCTTAATCGCTTCTGCCAGCTCTTGAGAGACATCGACAGTTGTGAGGATCGGTATTAAAGATCCAGTCAGGCTCTGTATTCCAGCTTGTATAACATCATCCACTGTCAACTCTGGCAGCACCATCTGATTCGGTAACCATTTCTCTACCTTGGCCTCTCCCCCATCATACAATCCTTGTCGATAGCCTTCCTCATAGGGTAAAGCGTCGATATTTTGCCGTATCCCGACCCGATCCGGAAGAACGGAAGCCCGTAAGGGTATCTTGGTCGACTTGGATATCCTATGGTCCTTCACCGCCTCATTCTTGCCGTCAATCGGCGCTGGCAACATTCTTCTCATCCTGTTCTTCCTATACTTCTCAGTCATTTTGCTCATCCCTAGTGTCCCAGGGGATGAGCTTATAGACTGGCGGTGGTGCTTCCCCCAACTCTGCCTTGTCTTATCCGTTCCGCTCCACAAATACGAGCCGGTCCGTCTCCGCCAATGTCTACGCCATGACATCCGTCTCCTTCGTGCCGGCGGTCCGTCATGCACGAGACCCGCTTGACGAGGTATTCTCCTGATTTTCCGACTTCTGCCGGCTGTTCGGAATTGATACCCTCTGACCGACATCCTATTCGCTCCTCTCCAAGCAGGCTGGACTATTCTTCAGTAACCTCATTGGCAACTTGAATAAGAAATCGCTTCTGCCCTTGAATCAGGGCAGTACCCCTCTCATATATACTTCAGCTTCACGCAGAGATTCCGGTGTACCTGCATCTCCCCACCACAGCTTCAATATGTCATACTCCAGCTTGCCTTGTTCCGCGTACCGATTGTTCACATCCGTAATCTCCAGTTCACCTCGGGCCGAGCGGGTGATGCCCTTAATCATGCTGAATACCGTGTAGTCATACATATATATTCCTGTTACGGAATACCTCGACTTCGGATGCTTCGGCTTCTCCTCAATATACGAAATCAGCCCAGGCTGATTCGGATCGAAGACAGGAACTCCGTAGCGTCTAGGATCATCCACAGGTTTAAGCAGAACTCTTGCTCCACTGTGCTGCTGCTTGAACTTCTCTACATAGGGTGTAAGATCATCGAGGAATAAGTTGTCTCCAAGCAATACGACGAATTTCTCTCCGGGCGTTATAAATCCTTCTGCCAATTCCAACGCTTCGGCGATTCCTCCGGCGGATTCCTGGATTCGGAAATTCAGCTTTACACCGTAGTTCTCCCCGCTTCCAAAAAAATCGGCATAAAGGCCTGCCGACTGCTTGCCGATAACCATGAGAATATCAGTGATTCCGGCCTGGCGCAGCCGTTCTATGCCATAGCAGACCATAGGATATCTCCCGACCGGAAGCAGGTGCTTATTCACCAATCGGGTCAGCGGGTACAGTCGTGTTCCGGTGCCTCCCGCCAAAATCACACCTTTCATTGGCTCCCCTCCTTAATTCAACTCATCTATATAAACTGCCAAGGGTCTATGCCCCATTTCTCGATAAACAATCCTCGGTTCCTCTCGATCAGAGGGTTCCATCCATCAGGATGATGCTGTCTAAAGCTGGCGCTTCCGGCGTGGTGGACTAGTGTATCCCCGGATATCATAAGACGATATCCACGCCGTCTAGCTCTATAGCAATAATCATCATCTTCATAGTGTCCTGGTGAGAATCGCTCATCGAGCTGACCGAGCTCAGTGAACAGCTTCCGCTTGAACATGAGACACATTCCGACGAGCCTTGGCACCTCCTGCCATCGCTCAGGGTTAGACTGATTATATTGCTCCGCAAGAGCGTAATACTCCGCCAGTCCCTCCCATTGAATATCCACCTGCTGCCTCCCACTACAATAATTTGTTACGGGTCCGACCATTCCGATGTCTTGTGAACTATACAGTGTTATTAACATATTGCTAAGCCACCGTGGTGAGACGATCACGTCATTATTAAGCAAGAGAAGCTGATCACCCGATGCAATGCTTAGCCCTCGATTGCAGGCTGCCGGAAAGCCTGTGTTATCAGGCATGGCTACAACAATAAGCCCTTCACGCAATCCGTATTCCGCAGTCCCGTCGCTCGATCCGTTATCTACGATAATGATCTCATAGGGTACCTCCGTGAAGCGACGAATCGCCTCTACACATGGAATCAATAAATGCAGACCGTTATAGGTAGGAATAATGATACTGGTTAGACCGAACTTGCTCAACGTCTATTCCTCACTTTCGCAAGCTCACTGCGAGTCATCCGCGTAAATTTCAACCGCGGACCATAAATCTCCATCACTTCCGCCAATGCCTCTATATGATCGCCAAGGATTAGTCCGGCTACCGAATTGGCCGGACCTGTATTTGTGCTGCGAATTCGGTTATTCTTCACCACATTCACCGAATACGGCGCCGTTACAGTTAATCCGCGAACTAAGGCAAGTGCATGTGCCTTGGGAGGGACGGTCAGGCTGGCATGACCTAATGCATCGATAGCTCTGCGAGATAGAGCATGTGGAACAGCAGTGAGCGAGTTAGCTAATAAATCCGTGCGTCCAAGCGACATATTTAGAAACATCTTGCTATACGTCACACTATCCTGCTTCATGAATGAAGGCAGGAACGGTGTAATGTCATTGAGAGCCACATCGCTCCCTTGCTCAATAGCTACTAGAAAGGCCCCGAGATCCTCCGCAGGTAGCGCCATATCCCCATCCACGAACAGAACCGTATCCTTAGCAGTCACCGCGGCACCAAGGGCTCTCCCCACATCATGGCCGAGCCGTTCCGGATAGTTCAGCTTAATAAGACGAGGATCATGTTCCATAGCTGTGAAGCTCCCGTCACTGCAGCCATTCAGTACCACCACAATCTCCCCGAAGGGTAAGCGCATAAGCTGCGCCAGTACCGCATTTAAAGTCCCTCTCTCATTGCTGGCTACAACTACAGCTGCTGTCGTCCTTCTAAGTGGGAGTGGGATATAATGACACAGCAGGCTGTCTCCCGCAGCATAACCATGCGCAAAAGCTGTGGAAATACGGAGTGTTGGGGAATATTTCCTTTGTGTTCCCGCCGCGTGTTCCAAGTACCATGAATTAAAGCTCTGCTGCATGTGATTACAGGAGCGTTCGCTCTCACTCTTGCCGGCGGCTGCCTCTCTTCCGCCTTGCAAAGCCAGCCGTTCCAGCCAGTCTGAACCATATGACCGCGCTTCCGCTCGAGTAGCGTTTGCCTCGTGGAACACCTTCTTCGGCCTAACAGTATACCCTTTTCTTCTGTTGCGTCTGGCTATATTATCCCGTCGGTTTTTACCTTCACCAGCTGCATGCATTCTTCCCATTCGCATACTATCACCTCACCTTGCCCCGTAGTCGGTTCAAGTCACTGTAACCTCCACGTTTCCCCCGTTCCTGAATCAGCCAATGCACCGCATCCAGATGGTCGCCAACCACAAGCGAGGCTAGCGGGTCGGACCTTCCCACTCTCCGGCGCACAGGATTCATGCTCCCCACCGCGACGGTATTCGCGATTTGGATATTCAATCCCCTAATCGCTGCGACTGTATGGGCCAGTGGAGGAATCTCTAGCAGCTTAGGGCCTATTATGGCAAGAGCCTGACGGCTGAGCGCATGAGGTACAGCTGTCATTGAGGCGCCATGGAGATCTGGGCGGGACAGCCAAGCATTCAGCGAGTATTTCGCTAACACGACAGGATGAGCCATTTGTCTGCCAACTGAACCGGAATACCCGTTCAAGGCTACGTCTACACCGGATAATACAGCCCTGACGAAAGGTCGCAGCTCAGCAGCCGAAATAACCATATCCCCATCCATGAACAACAGAACCTGCCCTCTGGCTGCTTCCGCACCGATACGTCGTCCAACATCATGCCCGAGCGGGTCGGCAAAGCGAATAACCCTCGCCCCAACTGCGGCGGCGATCTCAGCCGTTCCGTCCGTCGATCCATTTGCAACGACAATCGTCTCGCTGCATGGATGAACTTTACTAGCTTCACGCAGTACGGAGGGCAGCCGCGCTCTCTCATTCATGGCCGGAATAATTATAGAAACCATAGGATCGCGATGATTAACGATCTTCGGCAGCTTTGGCCTTGAAGCCTGTTTTCTGGTACTTGGGACCAAGCCTCTCTTCCTTCTTCTGATCAAGCCTGCACCTCCCCGTCTTGTTGTACCAGTCTATATAAAACAGTGTATGTGAGTGTGAAATAGACGCAACGGCAAATGTACATTCATGTAAATATGCAAAAAAATAGCGCGTAAGCTCCTTACGCACCCTTCATACAATTCTATTCGACTCCCCTCATTAATTGTCCCCAACGATCCGCGGTATGCTTCCAGCGGAATCTACTGCGAGCGAGTTCACGCCCCGCGCACCCCATTACCCGGCGTACCTCTTCATGATTAAGCAAATAAGATACATACTCAGCGAGTCCTTGCTGGAGAGAACCGGGCGGAAGCAGATATCCGGACTGTCCATCGGCTACAATCTCCGGAATCCCCCCGGTGTTGGTGGCAATAACCGGTATTGCTGCGGCCATCGCCTCGACATTTACTAATCCAAAGGCCTCTTCCTCACCGGAGGGAACGACAACGACATCGGCCAAATTATAGCAATCAGCAACTCGGGGATACTCAATATATGGAAGGAAGACGATATGATCTTGATATGGCTCAGCCAGCTTCTTCAGCCTCCGAACGTAGGCGGTCTCACGCTCGGCCCCATAAAATGCACTGCCTACAATAACTAGCATTGCATCCGGTACGCACTTCTGAATCGTTGGCCAAGCACTCAAAATATGATGTACGCCTTTGGCTGGCAGCAGCCTGCCTACATAGAGAACAACCTTGCGGTTCTCCCAACCGAAATCAGCCAATCTGGCCTGGCGGAGCGATTCTCCGAGTGGAGTCCAGCGAGGTATGAAATCTTCCAGGCTGACCCCTAACGGATTTACTAGGATCGGAACCTGCAGACCCGGGAATCGAAGCAACAGCTCTGAGCGCAAATACTCGCTATTCACGACGATACCATCTACCCGATTCAGCCAGCGGGAAGTCTCAGACAGAGGACTATAGGTCGTACTAATAAATGTTGTAGAATGGAGCGTCAATAGAACACGAGTGAACGGGAGTTTGCTCTTGATTTGATAAGCTAATCTAGGGCGGTTATGCACATCTATAGTATCCGGATGCCATTTACGGAGGTGCTGGAGGATCGACTGTAAGTAACGGTTCCCACCTGGCAGACGAAAACACGGAACACGGCCCACCATGCCAAAGTTCGGAAGCTGCCTGTCGGACAGCCCAAATATGCGAATATTCAATTGATCTGACGCAAGCGGTACTACCTTCTCAATCACTCTCTCAACCGAGCTGCTCCTGCCTGATGGAATAATGAAGGAGCCGGGAGTAATCACTGCTACCTTAGGGCGCTCCAATACAGACTTAGATCCCCGTTCTGTCACGATGATACTGTTCATCTCCAAACCCTCCGCATGAATCTCTTCAAGTCCACTTTTGATCACGAAGTAACACTGAGAGCTATTCGACATCGAATCTTGAATTCAGCCGGGCCTTCCGGTGCTCACGTACCCACTACAAGCAAATGCTTACGAAGTCGTTTTCTCCGAAAATGTGTAGCTCCGCTCCTCACGCCCTAGCTTCATCCAACCTTCTCGGTGCTGAAAACTGGACTTTTTGAACACGCACTTATAGATAAATATACGACCTTACTCTGTAAAATGTGCATAAAGGCAACGTCAATAAAACAGGCTGTTGCCGCAGAACAGTCGTCCACGCTTTCGGGTCAGGCCAACATAGAGTGTAAAAGAAGCCTCAAGTAGGAAGGAGGAACACTATGGGACCAGACCACGTCGGAATCCTGCTTAATTCCAGCATGTTTCGTGGTATTCCCACAAGACGTACCGGTCAGGAATCGATAAATAATTACGAGGAAGTCGCCAAGGAATTCGATCTCACCCCCTGTTTCCTCCGCTTGGGCGATATCGATCTGAAACAGGGGAAGTGCATCGCCTATATCTACAACGGCCGGGAATATGCCAAAGCTATCATTCCTATCCCCAAGGTGATTCATAACCGGGCTCTCTACTCAGATCCGGCCGCCCACAGGAATGTCCTCCAGCTCATATCGCAAGGAACAACCGTGTTTAACGCCAACAATCGATATCGTAAGGATCTCATCCACAAATTGCTGTGGGACAATAAGTATCTTCGCAGTTACTTACCGGTCTCTGTCCCAGCGACATCTTCCGGACTGCAGCAAATGATGGAGCTATACTCCGACCTCATTCTCAAGCCAGTACGCGGATCGGTGGGTCACGGAATCATACGATTACGAAAAGGAACCAAAGGCTGGGAAATCATTCATTATTCCTTACGCCAAAAAAGCTGGATCAAAGCGCGTCTATATCCGGGAGATCTGCCAAAATGGCTTGAAAAATTGCTTGCCCGTACACCTTATTTCATACAGGAACGTATTCCCTTGCTGGAATACAATAACAGGCCGCTCGATCTTCGTGTCACTGTCCAGAAAGGGATTAACGGTACCTGGAATGTTACCGGTCTGTTCGCCAAGGTTGCCCCCACGGGCAGCTTTATCTCCAACATTGCCAAGGGAGGGACGGCATACCCGGCTCCTGTGCTGCTGGGCAACCTGCTGCCTGCCCCTATCGTCGCTGGCGTCTTGGCTCAGGTTAAATCTCTGTCCTTATCAATCGCTTCAGAGTTATCCGCCAACTTACCGCAGTTAGCCGACCTAGGGCTGGACATCGGACTTACGGATAATGGACGCCCTTACTTTATAGAATGCAACGGACGGGATCAACGCTACGGATTTCGCAAAGCGGAAATGACAAATATCTGGAAGGACACTTATCGGACTCCAATAGCCTACGCAAGGTATTTACTGAATCATCAGAAATGGACAGAAAGCGAAAGAATAAAGTAGAACCTAAATCGATTAGACGCAGCGTTTACTATCTGCTAATTCGAACATTAATAAGGAGCTATCCCTAAAGTAGTACTTACTACTAGGGACAGCTCCTTCCTGCATTAACGTGCATCTATTCATAACTGGTATCTTACATCATCTACACCGAAAGGCGGCAGTAGAAGCGACATTATTAGCGCAGCTCCAACAGTGGCACTTAGTAAGAGAGCAACCCAATAATCATTCCTAGAGTACTCTGAGGGGTAATAGTAGCTTCTTCTTCCTTTCCCATCAAAAGCTTTCGTCTCCATCGCCACCGCAACCCGGTGGGCCCTCCTGATTCCTTGGACAAGCAACGGAACGATATACAGCTTAAGGCCACCGATCCATTTCATCCCTCCGCGTAAGGAGCGGGCTCCACGAATTTTCAAGGCGTTACGGCGAATTTGCAGTTCCTCCCACACCATGGGCAGCAGCCTGATCGAAGCCATGAAGCTATAAGCAAATTTAGGCGGCAGCTTCGCCTTCTGCATCAAGGCATAGAACAGAGCGACCGGCGGAGTTGTCAGTACAAACAATAGGCCTTCCGAAGCAAACGTTACAGCCTTGAACCCGATGTGTATGCCGCGATAGAAGCTCTCCTGGGAAATCTGGATCAGTCCCCATGCCCACCAGATTGTATCTCCCTTGCCAAACAGAATCATTGTTGAAGAGGAGGCTAGGAAGACGATTAGGAACGGCGTCATCATCATTGATATTTTCCAGAGTCTATGTCCACTGAAGAACACTAGCAATAGCAGAAAGCAAGTCATCTGGTAAAAGATGAAATCAAGCCGATGTGTGAAGAGCGTCAGCATAAATAGCGCAATCATACAAATCAGCTTAGCGACTGGATTCGCGCGATGAAATAGATTAACACGACGTGGAATTAAAAAATCATTCATGCCCCATCTACGCCCCTATCGCTCCGCTTTCGCTTAGCCATTGTCTCTCCCCGTTTGGTCAACCTTCTCTCCACAAGTTGCCCATTCATTACTCTCCATTCCAAGGTCGCTATCGTGTCGGCCAGCTTCTCCTCATGCGTGATCATCACAATTGCGGTTCCCTGCCTGCGAAGTTCCTCGCACAAGCTTAGAATCGTGAAGGTGCTCACCGCATCCTGACCAAAAGTCGGCTCATCCAGTAGCAGCACCGACTTATTCAGTACTGTCGCTCCAGCCACACTTAGGCGCCGCTTCTGACCCAACGAGAGCTGATAGGGATGACGGTGCTCCATTCCCTCTAATCCGAACTGCCCAATCGCCTGCCTTACTAGGGATAAAATGTTGTCTTTGTCATATCCCTCTTCATATAGTGAGAAAGCAATTTCCTCGCTCACATGATCAGCCAGGAACTGCATCTCTGGATTCTGAAATACAAAGCCAATCTTCCGAGCAGCCTTCTCGGTCCGTCTCTTCTTCGCCTTGTCTCCGCTCATATCAATCCCCTGCAGCCTGTAGGTTCCATCTGTAGGCAGGAGACCCATTAAGCTGAGCAATAATGAACTCTTCCCTGCACCATTTGGCCCTGTAATCACGATGAAGTCTCCAGGATATATCTCGGCTTGCTCCACTTCAATCACAGCTCTCCGCTGTCTGTAGCCGTGAAATTGCTTCAACTCAATCAGCGGATCTGCCAAGGAGGAACACGGGACATCCTCAGGGAGACTCAGAAGTTTCTCCCCGTCCCGGGACATGAAGAAGACTTCCCATACCCCAGGGTACCAGATGCCGAATTGCTCCAATTGTTCATGGAAGGAGGCAAACAGCTTCATTGGAGGATCCTGCCCGAGAATTTGTCCGTCTGGGCCAAACAGTACTACATTGTCCACAAGCCCAATCATTTCTTCAATCCGATGCTCAACAATAACTAGCGTTCGCCCTTCAGCGATAGAATGAATGGCCTCCCATATCTGCTTGCGTCCTTCGGGATCAAGCAATGCGGAAGGCTCATCCAAGAACAGGACTTCAGGATCGGCAAGAAGCACCGAAGCAAGCGCCAGTCGCTGCTTCATTCCTTGCGACAGTGAATTAATCGGAACATGTAGATCCTCAAAGAACAAGCCTACCTGATCCAGAGCCTGCCTCATCCGTGTCTCCATCTCTTCCCTGGGAATACATAGATTCTCCAGCACGAAGGCCAGTTCTTCATCTATGTAGGGCATACAGAACTGCGTATCCGGATCCTGAAACAACACGCCTCTCGATTCAGGAACGATTCTCTCCTTAAACCGCATCGGTACCTCGACCATCTCAGGCATGATCCCGCTCAGCACCTGGAGCAAAGTAGACTTGCCGCAGCCGCTGGGTCCTAGCAATAGCACCTTCTCACCGCGCCGGACTGAGAGGGACAAGTCCTTGAATACGAATGCAGCTTCCTCTGGGAACTTCAGACGAAGGTCTTGCACCCCCAAAATGATATCGGGTACCACAGACGCTTGCTCACCAACCTCAATATCAGACTCTGCAATCACATTTGCATAAGATGTGTTCATCATTAATCATCCAACGCCGCCAGATCTTTGGATTCGACAGGACGAAGCAGATTGGTTACCCCTGTTCGCTCGACTGCTTTGGCCAAGCTGTAGGCCAGGAACCCAGCGATTACGACCGAGCTGACGGCACGCATCGAATATTTGGCAATGAACATCCACGGCGCATAATCTCCAACATATCCATAGAAAATGTCCGGAATCAGCGAGCCAATCGATGCAGCAAGACCTGCCAGACCCGCAACTGGCGCGGAGAAATTACGGTAGCGGAATGCTGCAAATATGAGCTCTGCGGCAAGCCCCTGAAGCAGACTATAGACAAGCAGCTGAATTCCCCAAGCGCTGCCGAATAGAACCTCTACGTGCGCGGCTGCAACTTCGGCAATCAGCGCCACACCCGGCTTGCGAATCAATAGAAATACAAGTGTCGAAGCGATGAACCACATGCCGTACACCAGTTCATCCGCCTGAAAGAACAGCGGAGATAGGAGTCCGTAGACCGAGCTCCACAAATGATACACTACTCCGAGTACGACCGAGATTAGCACCGTCACCAGAAGATCGCTAAGCTTCAGTCCTTTTTTTCCCTCTTGCAAGTTGACCTCTACCATTACCTATCACTCCTTAATAAATTTATTGCGGGGATATTCCGTCTAGAGAACAACAAAAAAACCGGCTGAATAAGCTCAGTCGGTTGTATAGTCCCAGTATGCAGACATGATGAGTCCACAAAATAAGCATGAACAGGACGATAGATTCTCTACGCTGGCATTATCCAGATCAGATTAACGGTCTGCAGCGGAGTATGCTGCCATCTCAGCCTGATTCACTCAAGCCCCCGTATCCCTATGCAATTAACATTACAATACACCACATGTTTCCAAGTTCGCAAGCATCAATTACAATATTTTTATATTTATTGCTTTCACTCTTATTCTATGTCAAGATAACGAAAGTAGATTGCGGCAGTTCCAACTGCCCTTCACCTATGGGAGGAAATAACAATTGGCTACCAAATGGATGATATGGATGACAGAGCTATCCTCGCGCAAATCGGTTTGCCGGCTGACTGGCCGCTTTTCCCATTCCAAATGGAGCAGGTTCGTCATTCCACGCTTTGCTAAAGCTTATGGAATCACCCTGGATGAAGCTGAGAAAGAAATCAAAGAATACCGCACTTTGAATGAATTCTTTACGCGTAGGCTCAAGCAGGGGATGCGCCCGATTTGTCAGGAGCCAGGCGGTGTCGTAAGCCCAGTTGATGCGCTTATTACTGCCATGGGAAAGATCCAATCCAGTACGATTCTGAACGTAAAAGGACAGGACTATTCCATTGATGAACTGCTTAACCACTCACCGAGGAGCGAGGCTTACCGCAATGGTTATGCCTATGTGCTCTATCTCAGCCCAACCGACTATCATCGCATTCATGTGCCTGTCGGTGGACGCAAGCTGGAAAGCGAGCACATACCGGGAAGAGTATATCCCGTGAATGACTTCGGCATGACCAATATGCGTTCTGTACTCAGCCGCAACGAGCGGCTCATCACATATATTTCCCATCAATACGGGGAGACCGCCGTCGTAAAAGTCGGAGCCATGAATGTCAGCAGCATCAAATATGTCGATAACGACGCCAAAGAGTGGGAGCGCGGCGATGAGCTGGCCTATTTTGAATTCGGCTCCACCGTGGTTCTCCTGATGCAGAAGAACTTCCATCCGTTGTCCGGCCTGGACGTGGGAAGTAAAGTCAAAGTCGGGACCCTGCTCGGACATTTCCACAATTCTGAGTCGAGTCACTGATCGTTTAGACAAGAAATAACCTGAGTACGACTCAGGTTATTTCTTGTTAACTTTATTTTCAATCCCGTACGGATCATCTTATTTCAGAAGGACTTTTCCCCGTATACTGCTTGAATTGACGGCTGAAGAAAAATATGTCCCTATACCCCAAAGCATCGGCCACTTCAGTTACATTCATGCCTGCATGCAAGAGCAGATGCTGTGCGCGGTCAATCCTGCATTTGATGATATAGGTCTGCACGGACATGCCGATAATCTCTTTGAATTTGATCGAAAAATAGCGTGCTGATAATCCGGCCCGAGCGGCCAAATCCTCGACTTTATGCGGCAATCCGGGATGCTGAAGAACATAATTAGCCACCTCATGGATGACCTCGACCAGCTGATTGCTCACTTTCTTCTCCCGGGGTACCTCACGCTCCTCGCGCAGCAAGTAGATGAGAAGTTGCTTCAGGATCAAGCGAGCCTCCTCCTCCGCTCCATAAGCATTTACCAGGAACAAGCGTACATAGCGAGACAGCATATATTCAAAATCAAGGGTATTGTCCAGTACCCGATAAGATTTGGGCACCTCCATTACAGGTTCATCAATGTCAAAATGAATATATGTAAGCACTAGTGGCCGTTGTGGATTATGCGTCGCTGTCGGATGATCGCCTTTACGAAACAAGAAGCAGCTTCCTTTACTCACTTGAAAGGGCTGGTTGTTCAGGACGACGTTCCCTTCCCCGCTCCACACATAGAATAAATCATAGTTCTCCAGCGCTTTATCTCGCTTGCGCCACTTCCAGTTAGGTTCGCATACAATTTTGGCAAAAGCCGGCTTCAGAATAAAAGATGATGGTGAAACGTGAAGCATGTCCTTCCCTCCCCCCAAAAAATATTTCTTGTAAGAGGTTGTTCAAAAAGTCCGCTTTTGATAAGAAAACCAATCGAGGCAAATTCAAGGCTGAGCGACCGTGACGCAGAGGAGGTTTTCTTGTGATATAGAATTTCATGCTTCCGAAGTCGTTTTCTACGAAAACGTGTAGCTCCACTCCTCAGACCCTAACTTCATTCAAGCTGTAGCGTTCGAAGAAACGCACATCGGAAGCATAAGCTTCGGTGCTGAAAACCGACCTTTTTGAACACACACTTGTAAGTATTATACTCATTTTGTTGCCTGTTGAACATCTTCAAACTGTCCTATTTCCCCGAGGAATAGAAGGAAATCATTCGTGACGGCTTATGTTGTAAATGATATAATGTAAGGCAGTCTAAAACAGTCGCTTTTGATCACGAAGTGAATCAAGAGGTTAACTCGACATCGAATCTTGAATTCAGCCGGGTCTAAGCAGATGCTTACGAAGTCATGTTTCCTACAGAAACATCTCAGGTGCTCACGTACAAACTACAAGCAAATGCTTCTGAGGTCGTTTTCTACGAAAACGTGTAGCTCCGCTCCTCAGACCCTAGCTTTATCCAGCTGAAGCGTTTTGAAAAAACGCACATCGGAAGCATAAGCTTCGGTGCTGAAAACCGACCTTTTGAACTTCTTAACTATAGAAACAATAAAATAAACGATCGGAAGGATGGAACGAGAATGAGCCTGAATCCACTTGCAGAGCAGTTGAACCAGACCTTACAGCAAAGCTATGTTTATCACATGTTATCTCAGTTGGGTAAGGAGATTTATTTCCCGAAGGAAGGAATCCTGAGCCAATCGGCTGAAGCATCCGCAGGAGCTAAGAAGTATAATGCGACAATCGGTATCGCAACCGAGAATGGCATCCCTATGCATCTTGCAGCTATTCAAGACACCTTGTCCGCCTATAAACCGCAGGATTTATACCCTTATGCACCGCCTGCGGGTAAACCGGAATTGCGTAAATTATGGCGTGAGAAGATGATCGAGGAGAATCCTGCAATTGGCGGTAAGAGCTTCGGTAGCCCGGTGGTTACTAATGCGCTTACACATGGTCTGAGCGTAGTTGCCGATCTGTTCGTGGATGAAGGCGATGCCGTCATTTACCCAGATAAAAATTGGGAGAATTATGAGCTGACCTTCGGCATCCGCCGCCATGCTCATATTATCAACTACCCCCTCTTCACCGAAGATATGAAGTTCAACAGTGCTGGCCTTCGCGAGGCTCTGCTAGCGCAACGAGACAAAGGCAAGGCGATCGTTATCCTCAATTTCCCGAACAACCCGACAGGCTACACACCGGGAGCTAAGGAAGGCCAAGAGATCGTGTCTGCAATCCATGAAGCTGCCGAAGCCGGTATCAATGTCGTTGCCGTTACGGACGACGCCTATTTCGGCTTGTTCTTCGAAGAATCGATGACAGAATCTCTGTTCGGCAAGCTTGCTGGTCTTCATCCGCGAATTCTTCCGATCAAGGTGGACGGAGCCACGAAAGAAGAGTATGTATGGGGCTTCAGAGTTGGCTTTATTACCTTTGCGAACGATAATGCTGATGTCCTTGCCGCATTAGAGCAGAAGACAACAGGCATTATTCGCGCCACGATCTCTAGCGGTTCGCATCCTTCGCAGACCTTCATCCTTCAAGCGCTCAAATCGCCTGATTTCCATGCGCAGAAGGAAGAGAAATTCCAGATCATGAAGATACGCGCCAATAAGGTGAAAACGCTGCTCGATAGTGGAAACTACGGAGATGTGTGGGATTACTATCCCTTCAATTCCGGATACTTTATGTGTCTGAAGCTAAAGACGGTAAATGCAGAAGCACTGCGTCAGCATCTGATTCGCGAGTATGGCGTCGGCACGATCGCGCTTGGCGATACCGATTTGCGAATCGCTTTCTCCTGCATCGGCGAAGAGAATCTTGAGGATTTGTTCAATCTGATCTACAAAGGGGTTATGGACCTACAGGCTTAGATCCATTTTTACGGAGACCACCGATACATTCGCCCAAGCACATTCCCGGCTATAGTCATACCATACATTGTATAAATTATCTTCTTAATCAGAAAGGGGAATTGTACATGAGCGGAGTTATCGAAGAAGGAAGAGGCGGATTCGGTGGTCTGTGGACCAGTACTGGAGTTATTCTCGTGCTCTTTATCCTGCTTGTCATTGTTAGCCGTACATTTATCTAACCCGACCATACCTTCAAGTAATTCAACAGGCCAGCCGGCATATCGCCGCTGGCCTATTGTTCATTTTGAACTTCCTTATATTATTCGTCTTCGTCTTTCCATTTCTTGATCCAGGTAGATCTTAATCCAAATACCATAAGTACAGCGATCACAAGACTCAGCAGGACCCACATTAAATTGTCCATCCACGACGCTGCCGCTAGAGGAATCCACATCAGAACCGTCAGTACCAAGAGCAAGCGCGATGCAAGGCGAATTGCCTCTGTCTTATGGGCTCCAGTTGGAAGCGGATAGAAGGCCGTAGCCGGGGAATCAGCATGCATTTGGTGCAGTGAAGTAAGCTGGGTAGCGATCAGAAATGTAAAGAACAGATACAGCCCGATCCCGATCCAGCTTGCACCGTTCCAGCCGGTGAGTACCATCCCCAACAATGTCAATCTCGCTACAATCCCTAACAATTCACTACGTATGAACGTCTTCGTAATCAAGAAGCGGTACGCGGTAGAACGCTGCCAAGGCATTCTGTTGCCTACAGCAGACAGCCAGCGTCTTCGAATCACCTTCTGTCCGTCAGCTGGAACCTCAACAAACCATCCCAGCCACATCATAACTTTGGACGCCCCTATCTTCTCCGCCTCGATCAGATTGTCCCATGCCACCGCATGCCTCATCGGGAAGCGCAGAGCCAATACATAATTGACGCTGACTAGCAGCATAAAGATTAGGCTTTTCCAGGCGGGCTGCCATAACCAGGCGGCCAGCATAAGAAGGATGACGCACCAACGAAGCAGGCGATAGCCCATTCTGGCCCGGGCTGTTGTCATTCTAAGCTCCTGCCAAGATCCATAGGCACTGAGTACCTTAAGCAAAAGCAGGACGAGCAAGACCATCCAGAGCGGTTTGGCATCCACTCCGCCGAGGATGTATAACGGCCAGACAAGCACTAAGATGAGAAATAAGCCGATCAGCTTGTAGATAACTCCGCTGCGGTGGGCCGGCGACAAATATTGCTTCATGTCGGCTTCCCTCGGTAGCAGAAAGATAATATCAGCCGGTTGCATATAGGTACGAAAACCGGAAAAAACCGTCATCGGACCGAGCAAGAGCAGCATAATCCACAGGACCGGCAGTCCTGGCGGGATATTTTGCAGAAAATTAGTGTACCAGGCTGCAAAGGCGATCAACAGCAATAAGAACAGAACGGCAACGCCGCTCTGAATGACATATGGCACAAACGGGAGCACTTTGCTCCAAAACGAAGATTTGCGCTTTCGGCGCAGCTCCTGAAGTTCCATCTTCTAATCTCCGCCTTTAACTAAAGAATAGAAAATGTCTTCCAGCGCAGCCCCCGGCAGCTTGGCCTGCTCTGCAATCTCGGCAAGCGTCCCCTGGGCGATGACCTCCCCCCGGTGTAGCACAATGAAGCGATCGCAATAGTTCTCAATCGTGGACAAGATATGAGAGCTGAGCAGAATCGACGAGCCCTGGGCCCGCATCTCCATCATGAAGTCCAGCAAAGAGCGAATCCCCAGCGGGTCCAGCCCCAGAAACGGCTCATCAATGATATAGAGCGGCGGTCTGGCTACGAAGGCGCACATAATCATGACCTTCTGCTTCATCCCTTTGGACAAATGCATGGACAGGCTATCCGCTTTCTCCTCCATATTGAAGAGCTTCAGCAGCCTTGCTGCCCTCTCTTCATAATCTTCCTTTGATACGTTATAAGCTCTGGCCGCAAATTCCAGATGCTCACGCACCGTCAATTCCTCGTATAGTAGCGGAGATTCCGGTACAAAAGCGAGTGAAGATTGGTACGCCTCCGAATTCTCCCCCCTGGTCTTCCCCTGGACGGTGATTCCGCCACGGTGAGGCGACATCAGGCCCAGAATATGCTTCATCGTCGTGCTCTTGCCTGCACCGTTCAGACCGATTAAGCCGACCATTTCACCCTTGTTCACGGTGAACTGAACATCATGTAATACCGGACGTCCTATACTGTAACCGCCGCTTAGTTCCTCCACTTGCAATACGGGTGTCTCACTCATCGATGAATCCCCCCTTTAACATTCATGGATTAATGATTGTTTTGCTTATCCTTAAGCCATTTCGGCGCCCCTTTATTCTTTCGATCCTGGTCGCGGGCTTTCTTGCGGGCAGGAGCTGGCGCCGACTTGCTCGGCCGGTTCCCCGAGGTCTCCTTGGCCTTGGCTGGACGTCTCGGCTGTCCGGACTCCGAGATACGAGCTGAGTCAATACTCCGCTCTTTTCCTTTGGCTGTTTGTCTACCAGTAGTCGCACTGCTTCTCGTTCCAGGAAACGCGTCACCTTCAACAATCTGTCCCTTATATAAATTGCGCGGCGTTATCTCGATACCTAATTCACGCGAGAACTTACGCATGATGAATTCTTCCTTGGACGAGACGAGTGAGACTGCCAGACCAGAGCGCCCCATGCGTCCAGTACGGCCGACACGGTGAACGTAATGATCTGCATCAATCGGCGGATCAAGGTTGATTACCAATGTCAGATTCTCGACATCAAGGCCGCGAGCGGCGACATCACTGGCAACGAGCAAGCGAATCTTGCCTTCCCTGAACCGGCGCAGCGTTACGCTGCGCACCGTCTTGTCCGCATCACCATAGAGCGCTCCCGCACTTAAGCCAACATAGTTCATCTTCGCCTCAACCTCGGCGATATCGGTTGTATTGTTAATAAATACGATGGCCCGCTCGGGATTAAAGTGACGGACAATCCGCCGCAGCATATCGATCTTATCCCGGTCTTCACACTTGAAGTAAAGATGCTCCAGACTTCGCGAAGTCCGCTGCTCCGGCTCGATGCCTACCTCAATAGGCTCCTTCATTTCCCGCCCTGCCAGAGCGCGAATATGCTCGTCAATCGTTGCCGACAGGAACAGCAGCTGTCGGTCGCGGAGAGTACCGCGCAAAATCCGCTCTACATCGGCCGTCCCGCCGAGCTTGAACATTTGGTCAACCTCATCCACAACGACCGTCCGTAAGGTATGCAGCTTAAGCTTCTTCATTTCAACAATCTCGCGAATTCGCCCTGGAGTACCGACCACAAGTTGAGGATGCAGACGCAGCCGTTCCAGCTGTCTCTTAATCGCTGCACCACCAATCAGAGCTTGGACTGTAATTCCCAGCGCTTCCCCGTATTTCTCAGCCTCGCGCTGAATCTGCATGGCCAGTTCCTGCGTAGGCGCAAGAATAAGACCCTGCAGCGTCTTATCAGGAGTCATCTTCTCTAGCATTGGCAGCAAATAAGCCAATGTCTTGCCGGTGCCCGTCTGGGACTGGGCAAGCACATCACGGCCATCCAGAGCTGCCGGAATGCATTCCTCCTGTACCGGAGTCGGCTGCTGAATTCCATAATCAGCTAGCTTCCCCGCAAGTTTCTCGCCTATTCCGAGGCCTGTAAAAGTTGTATTAGACATTTTTTTCATCCTTATCATTAAATACTTGTTCAAATCATTTTGTTAGAGATAGTGAATTTGCAAACAACCTCTTCCTTGTCATTATTTCCATTATATGCGATAACAGTAGAACACAACAAATGGTCGCTTCAAGATACAAAAGCCGGCTGCTGCCAGCCGGCTCAATAGCTCACTTATTTCTTATTCAGCATACTATAGCTCAAGCGGTCCGCAAGTCTTGGAAACAGCTGATACAGCTTGATTCCTGCTGCCGCCATCCTTGGCAGATTCACTTCTGCCTTCCGCTTCTCAATCGCTGACACCATCGCCTTGGCGACCCGTTCCGGCTTCATCATGAACCACTTCACATTGTTCACGTAATGACCTTCTGGATCGGCAATGCTGAAGAACGGAGTGTCGATCGGTCCCGGATTAATCGTCGTGACCTGAATTCCATGCTCGCGGAGCTCCTGACGCAATGAATTGCTAAAGCCCAACACCGCATGCTTTGTCGCCGAATAAGCCGTTGACTTGGACGTTCCAAGCTTCCCGGCCATGGAAGCCACATTCACAATGATTCCGCTTCCTGCTTTCTTCATATGGGGAAGCACAGCCTTGGTACAGCGTACGATTCCCATATAGTTCACATTCATCATTTCTGCGAACTCCGTTACAGGCATGTCCTCACAATATTCGAACTTCCCGTAGCCGGCATTATTAACGAGGCAATCAATATGTCCAAATTCCTTAATCACCTGTTCAAAAGCGGCCTGAACCGATTCATCCTGACTTACATCGAGTTCGAGCATTCGGCAAGGCCCCATCATTCCAGTGCTTACGCTCTGCAATTTATGTAATGATCTCGCAGCGATCACAACCGTTGCTCCCCGCTCCGACAGCATCTGCGCCGTCAATGCACCGATACCACTAGAAGCTCCCGTTACAACGATCACTTTATTATTCAGCGTCATGGTTATTCAACTCCTAGCTTCTATTATATGCCAGGCTCTACCTCTCATGAAACCATGACTTGTATATCCAGTTCGCCAATCCCTTCCATTAATAACGGGATACATAAAGCCTTACGTACCGGTAGGTCATTCTGCCCGGTCTTGATGACGCGGGGTGGAGTAATATCTACAACAATCCCTTGATTTGACAAAATTGTACTCGCATTGCCGCTAATCATATTTCCAAGCTCTGAGATCGCGCTCTGTCCCATCTCATCCATTTCCGTTAATACGAACCCGCCCATCATTGCCGATACGATCCGCAGAGCTACGCTCTCCTGTAGTCCAAAGACAACCATACCGCTAAAATGACCACTCATATCAATCTGAATCCAAATCTGATCCCGGGCAGGCACTACGTCCTTAATCCCCAAATTGCCTGTAGAAGGGCTAATCTGTACTACTTGTTCAATCACAGACCGAGCTGACTCAAGAAAAGGATTTATCATTTCCGCTTTCACTATTTGGTCCCCTTTTCACAGAAAGTTAATCGATACTAAAGTCCCGTAATTTGATTAAATTTATTATACTTTATTACCAGATATAAGTCATTATAAATTGAATTATGCTGAATGAACTAGATCTTTGTCACGAGACAGACAGGTCAGCACCCCATCATTGCCTTAGGCTATAAAAATCACCTATAATTATTAAAATAAATATAATAAGATTTATGACCGCACTCAGCGGACTTGTGGAGTACGGTGGAAGAAAGGAGGATGTGGGATGAACATCAGTCAACTGGAGACACTAATCACCATTTCCAAAACAAAAAGCTTCCGCAAAGCAGGTGAATTGCTGAATCTGACTCAGCCAGCCGTCTCTGCGCAAATCAAAAGCTTAGAAGATGAATTCAAAAGCGTCCTGGTCGACCGCAATCAGCCTGTGACACTCACGGACCGCGGCCAGGTATTCCTGGAGAAGGCGGAACAAATTCTGGATATCGTAGAAGAACTGAAGCAGAAGCTATCCGACATGGAGCATACGCCTCAAGGGCATATTGTGCTTGGCACAACGACCTCTATCGCCATTCAGATATTGCCTCGGATTCTATCCTATTTCCAAGATCAATTTCCAATGATCAAGACAACGATCCAATCCATGCCTTCATCTCTTATTTATCAGAACGTGGAGCAAGGTTTGGTGGATATCGGTATAGGCTATCTGATTGAGAATAATCCCCATGTATTATCTTCAGTGCTATACTACGATACGTTTGAATTGGCAGTATCTCCGCTTCACCCATTGGCTAGTATGCCCGCGCCTACACTGGGTACATTGAAGGATGTCCCACTGATTATGCTCTCCCCGGATACTGTCGGACGGATGTTCGTTGACAACCTTTTTAAGCGGCATGGCATTGAACCTCATATCGTCATGGAGTTGTCCAGCAGTGAAGAAGTAAAGCGTATGATCGAGATTAATCTCGGGGCTGCTATCATCTCCAAGCAATCCATTCTGCGCGAGCTTCGCCAGGGAAGCTTGAAGACAATCCCTATCCCTGAACTGGAGGTCACTCACCCCGTTGGCGTCATTTATAAGTCCAGTAGATATATTAACTCCGCCATGCAGCAATTTCTCGGTGATTTAAAAGGGATGCCTGAAACCCACTTTATTAGCTCAGAATAATCCCAAGCTTGAGACAGCTAAGAAAGGAGCCTAATTATGAAATTTGATCTTCATACTCATCATTTCCGCTGCGGTCATGCCGATGGCAACATCTCCGATTATATTGAAGCGGGAATCGCTGCCGGATTGTCCGTCATTGGTATCAGTGATCATACCCCTTACTTCGGGAGTAAGGAGGATCAAGCTCATCCACGCATTGCCATGGCCAAATCCGCATTTGCAGGCTATGTTGAGGAAGTGCTATCCCTCAAGCAGAAGTTCGCAGGAAAAATCGATGTTCTTCTTGGTATCGAATCCGATTATTTCCCAGAGCACGTCGAGATTTATAGAGATATCCTAAGTCAGTACCCGTTTGATTATGTGATCGGCTCTGTGCATAGTGTCAAGAATGTGAGTATCTTCAACAAGAACCGCTGGAAGGGGCTCAGTCCAAAACAACAAATTGCCGACAAAGAAGCCTATTATGGATTGATCCGAGATTCGGCACGCTCCGGAATGTTCCAGATTCTCGGACATATCGATGCCATGAAGGGCAACTATCCCGCCTTCTCGGATATTCCCGCCACTGCAGCGATCGATGAAACATTGCAGGTGATCGCCGACCACAATGTAGCGATCGAGATCAACACCTCTGGTAAGACAAAGCTGTCCGGGGGATGGTATCCTGCCGATTCCATCCTGGAGCGGGCGCTTTATTATGGAGTAGAGGTCACCTTCGGATCTGACGCCCATATTCCATCCCGGGTCGGGGATGAATGGGATGATGTAGCCGCCCGGCTGCGCGAGATTGGATTTGATCATTGGGTATATTTCAAGAACAAGCAAAAGGTAAGTGTACCCCTGTAATAGGAAGTTCAAAAATCCACTTTTGATCACGCATATGCTCATATAGACAAAAAAAGGGAACCCGAGCAATCTCGCCGGATTCCAGATACAAATATATTCAAAAGGGGGTCATGTAATAAGTGTACCCCCTGACTATTAGGGTTCGATCACAGCAATATTTCATTTGTGTAACAAATCACTTCGTAATTCAAAATCGTATTTTTGGAGCTGCCCCTTATAATAATTCATCTATTAAAGTCGTAGTAAATAAACTTTCAATCGGCAATATTCATCGCTGCGATGGCCTACGCTATTATCCGCATAAGCCTGGAAGGACAACCCCAGCTTCTGCAGCACCCGTTCGGAAGCAGGATTGTCTACCCCGCATCGTGCCTCAACTTCATTCAGTCCAAGCACCTCAGCACCAAAGCGAAGCAATAATCCTGCGGCCTCAGTCGCGATCCCCAGGTTCCAGAAGGACGGCGATATCAGGTACCCCAGCCGCGCCTTACCGTTCAGCTCTGACCATTGTTGCAGAGAACAAATGCCAATCACCTCCCCTGTCTCTTTCCAGATCACCGCAAAATGCAAATCATGCAGATTCCGATAAGTTTCCTCAAAATAGCGAAATAGACGCTTTGGAAAAAGCAAGGTGTCGGGTTGAAAAGACATATGCCGCTGGGTAAGGGGATCCGTTACATATTGAAATAATAGCTCGCTATCCTCAGACTCTATTTTTCGCAGCCGTAGCCGTTCGTTCTCCAATACGGGAAATTTCATTCTCAGCTGCTGCTGCAGGCTTAGCTGCTTCGTGTCCATGTTCTCGCTCCCTTTCAATTGAAGCCATACTGCTCCCAAGTCTCCCGAATAAATAGAGCAACAAATAACAAAAGGCAGTAATCAGAAAAACCCATTTGCAGAAGCCAAACGCATGTCGTAAATTATCAATTTGCATAAAATATTTCGCCGTCTCCCGCAGTACAATGATCGGGGTGCGCAGAATATCCCAACTATTCCAGCGGATAAAGCGGCCCAGATAAACCCCGAAGCTGCTGAGCAGCAGGACAGCGATAGCAAAGCACCAGCCGACGAAGCTGCCGTAGGCTCTGCGCACCAGTTGGTGTACCGAAGCGAGCGCCAGCGAGCCTAGAGCCAGGCCGATAATAGCGGTAAAGAACACCGTATTCAAATGGTTCCAGAAGGAAATATCCTCCCAGAAGCGCGAGGATTGGGTTGGATAGCGCACGAAGGGATGCAATAAATCCGTAATCAAATAAGCCGCATTCGGATAGAAGAACAGCCATAAAAGACCGAATATCAAATACAATCCTCTTCTTACAGTACGGGAATGAAGCAGGCTGACCAGGTCTAGCATTACGGCAAATCCGAGTGGAATCCAGGCAAGAAAAGTGTTCCAGATCAAAAATAAATAAGGGGGTCTGCCCCCGCTTGGCAATCTCGTCTCCGCTACATATTTCATTCCAATCATCGTTGCGATGAATAGCATGATATAGATAACGAGTTTCATCGGATATCCTAATTCCTTGAGTCGCTGTTGCAAGGCATTCTCCTCCTCTCTGCCTACTAACGAAGCATGTTCAGATTACGTACCTCATATACGTATCGGGGCAACGGATAGTTACGGCTTAAGATTCGGGGATATATATGCGAGCGGAGATTTACAAGGTTGAGCCCTCTATTTCTCCATCGCTTCATTCCTTAATACCATGTGAATATGATCCTCCCAGACGCCATTGATCTTCAAATACTTATAAGCCAATCCTTCATGATAGAAGCCAAGCTTCTCCACAACCTTCAAGGACGAACCATTCCTTGGCATAATATTAGCCTCAATCCTATGCAGACCCAGTTCTCCAAAGGCGTATTCAATAACTGCTTGCAACGCTTCTGTCATGAAACCCTGATTCCGCTCCCGCCCATCCATGCCGTACCCTAAATGACAGGACTGAAAAGCTCCTCTTGCGATGTTACTAAGCGAGATGGACCCGATAATCCGTTCTGGCTCATCTTTGCGGGCTATCCACCACTTGCACATTTCTCCTCGATAGCTCATCATTATGCTTTGTCTGAGCTGTTCTTTTTGATACAATTCTGAATAGTAATCATCCGATCTAAGCGGCTCCCATTCAGCCAGAGAAACACGGTTATCCAGCAGGTACCGAACTACAGCAACACTGTCCTGGTCATCCAGCATTCTCAAGGTTAGGCGATCCGTATAAAGTATGGATTTCATAATTCTCCCCACATTTTCATATCAGTTCATTAATTTAATGAATTTCGTAACGATAAAGGAGTGCTCATCCTATGCAGCCGTTTACTACCCAGGTAATCCATATTATATCATCCATTCCAGAAGGAAAGGTGATGACCTACGGTCAGATCGCCAAAGAGGCCGGAAGCCCTCGAGCGGCCAGACAGGTCGTACGTATCCTCCATTCCATGAGCCGCAAATATCAGCTTCCCTGGCATAGAGTAGTGAACTCGCGGGGAGAAATTGCCCTTCAGGATGACGAAGGCGCTTCGCTCCAGAGAATGCTTCTGGAGGCAGAGGGTGTATACATCGGGCTTGGAGGAGGGATCGATTTGCAACAATACCTGTCTCAACCTGCTCCCTCATCCATGCCAAACAGCCCTGAACAAGAACTATTTTAATTTATACTTGCTCAAAAATTGTTGGATACGCTTGTTGACTTGCTTGATATCCGGCCCTTTCGCCGGGTCATCGTTCAACTTATATTTCTCCTTCAGCTCAAGCACCTTATACACGCGATCATCGAGTACGTCCATCGGGATCGTTCCCTGTTCTACAGCATCGGTGATCGCTTGAATAGCCGCCTTCTCTTTTTCGAGTTCATGTCCGATCAATACGATATTGCCGCCCGCCAGAATGAACTGAACCGCGGCATCCTCTATTTTATAGTGCTCGGAAATAGCTCCCATTGTCATATCGTCTGAGATAACAACCCCGTCGAAGCCAAGCTCGTCGCGCAGCAGGTCTTGAATAACCGCCTTGGAGAAGGATGCAGGATGATCCGGGTCAAGCTTTGGCATCAGCAGGTGAGCAACCATAACGGCATCAGCGTCAGCCTCAATTGCGGCCTGAAAGGGAACGAGCTCAAGCTTGCGCAGCCGCTCCATATCGTGCTTAACAACCGGAAGCCCCAAGTGAGAATCAACCGACGTATCACCATGTCCAGGGAAATGCTTGACGACAGGGATAACTCCCTGCCCGCTTAGCCCCTTGATTTCGGAAAGCCCCATCCTACTTACGATCGAGGCCGAGGAACTGTACGAGCGGTCACCGATCACCGGATTATCAGGGTTGCTATTGACGTCAAGCACAGGGGCGAAGTCCATATTTAGGCCAAAACCCGCCAACTCCGTGCCAATAATGTCCCCTAACTCCTCCGCTGCCTCGGCATCCCCTACAGCGCCGACTTTCGCCGCTGCCGGTAGTTTTGTATAATCAGCTGGCATTCGCGAGACCCGTCCTCCCTCTTCATCAACACTAAGGATTAACGGTACAGGATTATCCCTATTCTCCTCCTTAAGCTGATTGAACAGGGATAAAGCTTGATTCGTGTTCTCTATATTATTCTTATAGAAAATAACCCCTCCAACATGCTGCTGTTGCAGAAGCTCTCGGATGTTGTCATTGCTCGCAGTCCCATCCATGCCAACGATGAACAATTGTCCAATCTTCTCGGCCGTGCTTAGCGAATCTAACTTCGCTTGAACCAGATCCGTTGGCTTGGGCGTCGAAGAAGGCGGTTGATTACCTTCGCCAGTCTGATTTCCATTCAGATTCCCTTCGGTCCCGGATGGTGTATTTCCACCTTGATTGTTGCGGCTGGAGTCCGTCTTGCCGCCCCCACCACCGCAGCCGGCAACGAACAGGACAACTGCAAACAAGGGAACACATACATATCGAAAAATCATTCTTTTCTTCATACCTGATGCCTCCAGTAAGTGATGTCTTGTTTGACCATTCCAAACAGCTAATCTTTTTATTGTAGCTTTATTTCCTTTATTTTTCCAGTTCGACTCAAATAGAAGAGGGACATCGTACCTGAACGACGTCCCCCCTTATGCGCCATATAAACCTCTTAATGATAACTCTCTTGTAGAAGCTGCTCTAATTGTTGCTCCGCTTCTTCCATGGTATTGGCGGTAATCGTGATGAAATCACTCTCCGCATAATTTTTCTCCGAATAGGCATACCGTTTGTCGTAATAATGAAGCAATAGCAATTCCACGGCCCGAGCATATATTCCGTGCTCTAGGCATTCAGCAATTTCTGCAGCGATAGGCACATGAATCTTGGAACGTATCTTCTGAAAATCAAGTATGCAATCCTGCGGATATTTCCAGGGCTCATAGTCATCCAAAATATTTTGCACGCGGACTTCGAGTGGCAGCTCCAGCTTGACATGCCTTCCATGATCCTTCTTGGACAGGATGAAGTCAGGCACGCAAACTTTACCGATTCGTCTGCTCTCTGCCTCCAGCATGATATATTCACTATGCTGCAGACGCAGCAGCTCTTCCAGAAGCAGAGAATCGAACATCCTCTGATTATTGGATTGCAGTCCAATATGTCCGAAGGCCGAGCCGCGATGTCCAGCCATTCCTTCCAGATCAATAACCGGATAGCCCTTGGCTTGTAAATTACGTAAAATTGCTGTCTTTCCATTCCCTGTATTCCCATGGATAACGAGCGCATTCGGTTTGAAATCCAAGCTCTCCAAAGTCGATACGACCCATTTCCTATAGTCACGGTAACCTCCGGCCAATCGATAGACATGGATATCCATCAAAGACAATAAGGTCGCTGTCGTCCTACTACGCATGCCCCCCCGCCAGCAGAACACCGTCTTAGGACCCTCGATATCGGCAAATTGGCGGATAAACCGGGGGAGCTTGGCGGACACAATTTCCAGGCCCCGTTCTTTGGCGGCTTCAACACTTATCCGTGTATATATCGTACCTACCTCGGCCCGTTCCTCATCATCGAACAGAGGAATATTTATACTGCCTGGAATCGATGAATCGGTATATTCTGAAGGGGAACGTACATCGATCATCGTCATTTCCTTGTCTTTTCTCTCTAGCCACTCTGTAATGCTTAGATCCTGAAACATTAATCTCTTTCCCTTCCCTGCTTATAGAGGTTGTTCAAAAAGCTTCATCCAACCCTCTTGGTGCTGAAAACCGTTCTTTTTGAACTTGCATTTATAGAGGTTATTCACACACTTATTATTCAACGACGATATGGCTTGGATGCTGATCTGTCACTATACCGATCAGGCTCGCCTCAACCCCTGCTTTAACCAGTTCGTCCAGCAAGGAATCCGCTTCTGCAGCCGCAACAGCGATCAACAGACCACCCGAGGTCACTGCATCGCACAAAATCCAGCGGTCGATCTGATCCATCGTTTCCGGGAACGAAATATCCCCCTCCACATGGGCGAAGTTATTCTTCGTTCCGCCAGGAATGAACCCATTCTCAGCCAGTTCACGCACACGCGGCAATACAGGAACCTGATCCTGCTTGATACGGATTCCCGTTCCACTGCCTTTTGCCATTTCCAGGGCATGTCCCATCAACCCAAATCCAGTCACATCCGTACAAGCATGAACATCATACGGCTCCATAATTTCTGCTGCTTTTCTGTTCAGTGTCGACATGACACGGGTAACACGCTCTGTCTCTTCGGCAGTTAGCTGCCCCTTCTTGATCGAGGTTGTCATAATTCCAACTCCGATTGGCTTCGTCAGGATCAGTTTATCGCCAGCCTTAGCGCCGGCATTGGTTCTAACCTTGTCTGGATGCACCAAGCCGGTAACTGCGAGACCGAACTTCGGCTCCTCCTTATCATCGATCGAATGACCGCCGACCAAGGTAGCTCCGGCTTCCCGCACCTTGTCTGCAGCGCCGCGCAAAATGTCAGCCAGAATACTCTTGTCCAGCGTCGAAATTGGAAAGGCTACAATGTTCATAACTGTCAAAGGCTTACCGCCCATCGCATATATATCGCTAATCGCGTTGGCCGCTGCGATCTGTCCGAAGGAATACGGATCATCGACAATTGGCGTAAAGAAATCCAGCGTCTGCACCAGGGCCAGATCCTCGCTGATTTTATATACCCCTGCATCATCGCTTGTATCTAAACCGACCAATAAATTGGGGTTCGGCTCTGTTGGTGGCAGACTACGGATGACCTGCATAAGATCTGCAGGACCAATCTTGCAGCCACACCCTCCCTTGGTTGTTAAAGTTGTTAATTTCACTGTATTGGAAGCTTCCATGTAATTTTCACTTTCCTTCCTATCATTTATTGCTTGCCATAAATTTTATATATTAATCGTACTCCTATACCGTAATGTATGGCAACCATCATTCAAACTCTTCAACAGAAGCGGCCGTCTCCGACCTTCTTACCGTTTTAATGCGAAAAATAAAATAGTAGTACATAAACGAGATAAGGAGTAGGATACAGCCTCTGCCGATCCAATTCTTCATTACAATAAAAGCTATCGCCAACATAGAAGTAGCTAGTACAAGTATACCGAGTTTGGCGCGAAGCGTCATGGATCGCGAATGGATGAACCCTTCCAAATGTTCCCTGTACAGCTTCGTACCGCAGAACCAACGGTGAAACCGATCAGAACCTTTGGAGAGGAAGAACGAGGCGAGCAGCAGGAACGGTGTCGTAGGCAGCACGGGAAGAAATACGCCAATCGCACCCAAACCTAGAAATAAAAAACCTAATGTCAAATAAAGATACTTCATTATTGGCCTCCTTAAGCTAAAGTAAAAGGTCAATTTATATATTTCAATATTATAAGTGAAATAGTTCACGTAAATAGGAACGAGCTAGCATCATGTTAGCTTCGCTAACCTTAGCATGTGGCTGCAGAGATCGTCAATCAGAATGAATAACGGGATACTCTATGGTATATTGTCTTTCTATAGAAAACCAAAAAAATTCCTATACCCCAGTCTATTCATGGGATATAGGAATCTATTCTACGCTCGGTATTACACCCCTAACCAGCGCTTGAACATATGCTTGGTTGTCGCTTTATTCATCTCGGCAATCGAGGTCGTCAGCGGAATGCCTTTTGGACATGCCCGTACGCAGTTCTGCGAATTGCCACAGCCCTCGATGCCTCCATCTTCCATCAATGCCTCAAGTCTCTCCTCGGCGTTCATTTCACCGGTCGGATGAGCATTGAACAGGCGTACTTGGGAGATCGGAGCTGGACCCATAAAGTCTGTCTTCTCATTCACATTCGGACAAGCCTCCAGACAGACGCCGCAAGTCATACATTTCGAGAGCTCATATGCCCATTGCCGCTTCTTCTCCGCCATCCGTGGTCCTGGACCAAGATCATACGTACCATCGATCGGAATCCAGGCTTTAACCTTCTTCAGAGCGTTGAACATCCGGCTGCGGTCGATTATCAGGTCACGTACTACCGGGAAGGTACGCATCGGCTCGATACGAATCGGCTGTTCTAAATTATCAATCAAAGCGGCACAAGCCTGACGTGGCTTGCCGTTAATTACCATGGAGCAGGCTCCGCACACTTCCTCTAGGCAGTTCGATTCCCAGCACACTGGGGCAATATGCTCGCCTTTTGTATTCACTGGATTTCGCTGAATTTCCATCAAGGAACTGATCACATTCATACCAGGACGATAATCAAGCTCGAATTCCTCAGTATAAGGCTTTGTCTCCGGGCCGTCCTGACGCGTGATAATAAACTTTACCTTTCTGCTTGCTGCTTTTGTTTCCGCCATTGCCATTGCTCTCCCCTCCTACTTTTCCTTCGAATAGTCGCGAATACGCGGCGGAATCAGTGATACATCGATATCTTCATACGAAATTTGCGGTCCTTCCGGCGTCCAAGTCGCTTTGGTCGTCTTCAGGAACTCCTCATCATTACGCTCCGGATAGTCCGGCTTATAATGAGCGCCACGGCTTTCATTGCGGAGCAACGCGCCAAGCGTCATCGCTTCAGCCAGCTCCAGCATGTTCCACAGCTGACGAGTAAAGGCAGCCCCCGTGTTGTTCCAACGCGAAGTATCATTCACATTGATATCTTTATAGCGAACCTTCAGTTCTTTAATTTTGTTAATCGTCGCTTCCAGTCGATTGTTATGGCGAACCACTGTCATATTGTCCGTCATCCAATCACCTAGCTCTTTATGGAGTACATAGGCATTTTCCTTGCCGTCCATCTTGAGCAGCTTCTCGAATTTGTCCTCTTGCAACTTGCGAGCATTGTCTAACATAGTTGAGCTCATATCTTCGACCGATTTCTTCAGTCCGCGGATATATTCTACTGCTTTAGGACCGGCTACCATGCCACCAAAAATAGCGGATACGAGTGAGTTCGCACCTAGGCGGTTGGCCCCATGGTATTGATAATCGCATTCGCCTGCTGCGAACAGACCCGGAATATTCGTCATCTGATTATAATCAACCCACATGCCGCCCATCGAGTAATGGACCGCCGGGAAGATCCTCATCGGAACCTTACGCGGATCATCGCCGACGAATTTTTCATAAATCTCAATAATGCCGCCGAGCTTAACGTCCAGTTCCTTCGGATCTTTATGCGACAAGTCAAGATACACCATATTCTCGCCATTGATTCCAAGCTTCTGGTCAACACATACAGAGAAGATCTCCCGCGTTGCGATATCCCGTGGAACGAGATTGCCGTAGGCCGGATATTTCTCCTCAAGGAAGTACCAAGGCTTACCGTCTTTATAAGTCCAAATCCGTCCGCCCTCACCGCGAGCTGACTCCGACATCAGGCGCAGCTTGTCATCGCCTGGAATCGCTGTCGGGTGGATTTGAATGAATTCACCATTCGCGTAATGAACGCCTTGCTGGTACACCGCACTCGCTGCTGTTCCTGTGTTAATAACAGAGTTGGTCGTCTTGCCGAAGATAATCCCCGGTCCACCTGTTGCCAGAATTACGGCATCCGAGGCGAAGGTTACGACCTCCATAGAGCGCAAATTCTGTGCTGTAATACCACGGCAAGCCCCTTCATCATCAAGAACTACCGACAGGAACTCCCAGTTCTCATATTTGACCACAAGGCCTTCCGTCTCATGACGGCGAACTTGTTCATCCAGGGCATAGAGCAACTGCTGGCCAGTCGTTGCACCGGCGAACGCCGTACGGTGGTGTTTCGTACCGCCGAATCGGCGGAAATCGAGTAACCCTTCTGGGGTACGATTGAACATTACCCCCATCCGGTCCATTAGATGGATAATGCCTGGTGCCGCTTCACACATTGCTTTGACAGGCGGCTGGTTAGCGAGAAAGTCTCCGCCGTATACCGTATCATCGAAGTGCTCCCAAGGAGAGTCGCCTTCACCCTTTGTATTTACCGCACCGTTGATCCCGCCTTGAGCACACACGGAGTGCGATCTCTTAACAGGAACGATCGAGAATAGATGAACCTGAACCCCGGCTTCGGCCGCCTTGATTGTAGCCATAAGCCCGGCAAGCCCTCCACCGACGACAACTATGCTTTGTTTCGACATTCTTTTCAACTCCTAAAAGTTTTGTGAGCTATACCACTTGGATTTACTTCGTACAAAACTTGCTTCGTAAGCATTCGCTTAGTTTTGTGAGCTATGCCACTTAGATTTACTTCGTACAAAACTTGCTTCGTAAGCGATCTTTCCTATCCAAGCATTCTAAAAGATTGAAGCAGAGCCGTTGCCCCTGCAAATTCCTCACTGCGGAACGCGAACAGCGACCATACGAACATAATCGATACGATCACAAACATACTCATGCAAATGTATGAGGATATACGCTGCGAGCGCGGCCCCACCGTAATTCCCCAACTAACAAGAAACGACCATAAGCCATTGGCAAAATGGAAGGAGGCAGACACAACAGCGATCAAATAAATAATGAAAAATATCGGCTGCATCATAATGTCATGCATGACTCCACCTAACTGATCATGTGTTACATTGCCCAGTGCCACTTGAATTCTCGTCTCATACACATGCCAGATAACAAATAAGAATACGATAATTCCGGTAATCCGCTGCAGCAGGTAGCGCAGATTGCGCTCCGTAGCATAATTGCCGTTATTCGGCTTCGCCTGAAAAGCGATGTATAGGCCGTAGACACCGTGGTACAGCAGCGGCAAATAAATGCCCACAATCTCCAGTACCAGGATCAGCGGCAGACTGTTCAAGAATGCTACGCTGTCTTTAAAGCCCTGGCTTCCCCCCTCAACCGCAGAGAAATTCGTCAGCATGTGCTCCAGAAGGAAGAAACCTAGCGGAATAATGCCCAGAAGCGAATGCAGTTTCCTGGAATAAAACCCTTTCATAAGTTCGTGTACCCCTTTCTCGTCTCCATCGTCCTTTACATACTCATACATTAGAATTCGACAGCAGTCTGTGAAATGAGCGTAAATGATAATTCGCACAAACAGCCATCTATCCTGCCTTGTTACAAAAGTAACATGTGAACAACTTGTGTCACTTTCATGTTACTCCTTTTTAGCTTATAATGGAATTGCAATATAATTATTAACTGTTATAACTATTATGCATAAGAGAATTTCATATCCGTAGAAATCGATCGAATAAAGAGGAGGATCGAATTGCTGGAAGAATTGATTGTCTTTACTACCGTTGTAGAACAGTCTAGCTTAAATAAAGCTTCGAAGCTGCTTAATTTGTCTCAGCCTGCCTTATCGAGGAAAATCGCCAAGCTAGAGGAAGAATGGGGAGTCGCCCTGTTCAACCGTAATGGCAAGAAGCTTGAGTTGACCCGCGTTGGCCACGAGGCCTATCTCTATGCCCTGGAGCAGCGGCAGCGCCATCAGAACTTCCTGCAGTCCGTCTCACGATTCAAAGCGGCCAATCGCAGCACCGTAACCCTCGGCGCCAGCCTCACGACGTTGCAGACGACACTGCCTCCTCTTGTCACCGCACTGATGAACAACTTTCCAGACATGGAGGTCAAGCTGCTCACTGGCAAAACCCATGAGATTGTCTCCTACGTTAGGGAGAAAAAGGTCGATATCGGCGTCATCGCCTCCTCCATCAGCGAGTCTGGCTTAAAATGCATTCCGCTCTTCCAGGATCACCTTGAGCTAGTCGTCCCGCGTGGACACGAGCTTGCGGATGGCATCCCTGTGGCAATGGGCGATCTCAACGACCGCTCGATGATCATTTTCTCTAAGGGCACCTGGTATCGTAAGCTGATCGATGAGGTGTTCGTACGCTATGGCATTATCCCTGACGTCAGGATGGAGATTGACTCCTTCGAAGCGATCGTACGTCTTCTGCCAACCTGTAAATCTGCTACACTACTTCCAAAATCCTATTTGCGCAAGCAACTCCTGAAAGACAATGATCTCGTTACCTTGCCAATGAAGGAGCTGGAGCAGACGCGCCGGGAGACTTGTCTGATCTACGGCAGCAAGACCAATCTAAGCAGTGAAATCAAAGAATGGGTGAACGATATCCGCAGCCATTTGATCCAAGTTCTTACTATCTAATATGTAAAAAAAAGCAGCGTGCCTGTCTTACTGGCGCGCCGCTTCCTTGCTTACTTCAAGCCCCAGCTTCCGGGCTGCCCAACCCGTCGTGCTGGCTTGAACTATAATCGTCAGCATAATAGCCATAAAGGCAATAGCTGAAATAATCTGGGCATTAGCGACGCCCATCCCTACAATCATGCCTGATAACGCCGCGGGAATAACTCCCGTCTCCCGTACCCAGCACATGAAGAGCAGTTCCTGCCATGTCCACTTTGCTTTACGATCTGGCCAGGCGCAGATCAATACCGTTAACGGCCGGGCCACGAACATCAATATTAAGACAGCAGCTAGACTCTGCCAGAAGTAGTGTCCCAGCGTAGTGAAATTCACTTGACTGCCTAGAAGGATAAAAATAAGCATCCGCATCATTAAAGTAATGTTGTCGGAGACTGCCCCGATCTCTGAACGCTTCTCCTCCATATTCAGATTGAATATGTCCGCATTACCCCATATAACTCCAGCTACGAAAGTAGCCATAAATCCACTAAAACCAAGCAAATCCGCAATCAAATAGCTGGCCAGTGCACATACTATCATAACAAGAGTCGTATATTCACTTAAAATCCCGTGCTTTATATGTCCCGTAAAATACGATAGAAAACCGGCTATAACAAGACCAACAGCAATGCCGCCAAAGGCTGTCTTCACGAAATCCCAGCCCATCATGCCAATGTTCAATTCGCCGCCGCTGGTGACCGCCACCAGAAAGGCAAAGGTCAGAATTGAGCCGGTAGCATCATTAAAAGCCGATTCGCTCTCCACGGTCTCCCGGACCCTCTTCTTGATGTTCACCTGCCTGAATACCGGAATAATGGATGCCGGGTCCGTAGAAGCGATCACCGCACCTGCCAGGAAAGAGAACACCCAACTGACCCCAAATAAATAATGAACACCTACACCGACTACCCCCATCGTAATTAGCACTCCCAATACACTTAACAACGATAGGCTGATCCATATCTCCTTTAGCCCACTAAGCCTTAAGTTGCGTCCCCCGTCAAACAGAATCAAGACCGAGCCAACCGTCAGAATGATCTGATTGATCAGCGAGCCACTCGCTTCATGGATCCAGCCGAGGCCCGGACCTAGCAGCATCCCTGTTGCAATATAGACTGCTACATCCGGGAGCTTGAGGATAGAAGCTATTTTCCCTGAAATCATGCCCACGGTAATAACAAATAAAATCAAAATAAGTAAGTGCCTAATAGCCTCTGTAGCCGCAGATTCCATCTATTATCACATCCCAGGGATAGATTAGGAAATATTCTCGTTAACCATCATTTCGAACTCTTCAACATTCTCATTGGAGCCGATAATGACCATAATGTCTCCGGTTTTCAATTGATCCATCGCTGTCGGCGCAACGATTACACCATTCTCGCGATGAATGGCCACAATCGTGCAGCCAAAGCGAGCTCGTGGATGAAGCTCTCCTACATTTTTACCGTTAAGGCATTCAGGAACGTTCATCTCCACGATGCTGTAATTTTTAGACAATTGGATATAATCAAGCAAATTCGGCGTCACCAATTGGTGTGCTACCCGGATACCCATATCCCGCTCCGGAGAAATGACTCGATCCACGCCCAGCTTCTCCAGTGCCCTACCATGTAGTACAGAGATCGCCTTGGCTACCACCGTCGGCAAACCAAGATCTTTAAGCAGAATTGCCGCCAGTATGCTCATCTGAATATCATTGCCGATCGCTACGATCCCGCAGTCGAAGTTACGTACTCCAAGCGATTTGAGAACCTCTTCATCCGTTGCATCAGCAACGACGGCGTGGGTCAGCTTATCGCTCCATTCATTTACAATTTCCTCATCCCGGTCGATCCCCAATACCTCATAACCGAGATCCATCAGTTCCAGTGCCAAACTAGATCCGAAACGCCCCAGTCCGATCACTACAAACTGCTGTGTTTTCATGCTTATCCTTCCCCTTATCCAATAATAATTTTACCTTCCGGATGTCTATATAATTCTTTGCCCTTCTTCGGCCCAAGCGCATATGCCATTGTTAGTGGCCCTAGCCGTCCGGCAAACATCGTGAAGCTGATAATAAATTTACCTATCACTGTTAATTTACCCGTTAATCCCACGGTCAAGCCAACCGTGCCAAAAGCCGAAGTCGTCTCGAAAAGGATGCTCAGGAAGCTTGCACTCTCGGTCGTCGATAGTACCATCGATACCGCGATGACGAGGAACAAGGATAACATCGTCAGCGTGACCGCTTTGAAGATACGGTCCTGAGTCAGACGATAGCGGAACAGCACAAGATCAGACCGCCCGCGAATCATCGAGATTACAGCGCCGACCAGAATCATGAAGGTCGTTGTCTTAATCCCGCCCCCGGTAGAGCTCGGAGAAGCACCAATAAACATAAGGATGACCATGAAGAATTGAGTTGCCTGCCTTAGCGAACCCAGGTCGACCGTATTTGCCCCCGCCGTCCGCGGTGTTACCGACTGGAAGAAGGAAGCCCATATCTTTTCTCCCCCGCTAAGGCTTGAGAATGTACCCGGATTCGTAAACTCAAATACGTAAATCACCAAGGCCCCGATCAAAATAAGCGAAGCCGTCATCGTCAATACCACTTTGGAATGAAGCGATAGCTTCCGGTGCTTACGGAAGTCAACAAGATCCGATAACACGATGAATCCAAGGCCCCCGGATACGATCAGGAACATCGTCACCAGGTTAACAATCGGATCGCCTACGTAGCGGGTAAGGCTCTGATAGTGACCGAACAAGTCAAAACCGGCATTATTAAACATGGATACTCCATGGAATATTCCAAAATATAACGCACGTCCAAACGGCATATCAAAGGACCAGCGAATCGTATAGATTAATGCGGCGCTGCTCTCAATGACCAGGGAATAGATCAGAACCTTGCGAATCAAGCGGACGATCCCTTCCATCGTGTTCTGGTTCATCGCCTCTTGCAGCAAGAGACGATCCTTAAGCGATATTCTGCGCTTGAATACGAGCGAGAATAGGGTAGCCACGGTCATAAATCCGAGACCGCCGGTCTGAATCAGCAGCATAATCACGACCTGGCCGAACGTAGAATAATATGTCCCGGTATCCACGACGACCAATCCCGTCACACAGGTTGCCGAAGTTGCGGTAAACAGCGCATCAACGAATGGTAAAGACTCCCCTGTTGTACTTGAGATCGGCAGCATTAACAGCAGCGCTCCGACGAGAATAATGGCTGCGAAGCCCAATACTAAAATCTGTGGCGGGGAAAACCTGAACCATTTTACCCACATGCTTAACTGCAACTTAATCACTCCATCCTTTTTGTAGCAAAGAAAAAAAGCACTGGAAATCCAATGCTTTTTGATTGGTCCCTGCTCAAAGGCCTACGAGGTTAGCTGACGGATTCGGACATGAACGGTTGCCCTATTCGCTTGGATCCTTGGAATATCCAGAAATTCAGCGAAACTCACCCCTAAAAATCGGTTCCCCCGTTTTCGTAAAGAAATTCGGCCATTTATATATTTTATTGTTTCATTGTTTTCATTTCATTTTCGTCAAATGGATTATAAGCCTTATCGGCGTGTAATCACAAAGTTTCTTTTGGATTAAATAACTCTAAAAAGGCGTAAAAGGCGTGAAACTATGATTATGATACTCCATTATCTGAGCCATGCGAGACCTTACCAGAGATATTGCAGATTTTCGTGAACTATATCCCGATTGGCGAACCTAAGGTCCCCTATGTTATCTTTAATTGAATGTGTTTTCTAAGAATTACGCTCAATGTCACCCCCGCTTCTAACTCACTTGGTTACGACAAGCGGACTCATTGAACAATTCCTTGTTTAGAAAAAAGTGTTAAAGGAGCTGTAAAAATGCAAACTTCCAAGAACTCACCTGGGATCTTGCTCAAACCTAAAGCACTCTGGATACTTGCTGCGATTGGATTGGTCCTCTTCATTGTCCTGCAGCTTTGGCTGCCTTCCTTGAACGAGCCGGAGCAACAATTAAGCAAGACCATCAGCAAAGAGCAAGCCAGGCAGGCCGCCGCTTCATTCGCTCAGACGGAGCTTGGCATCAACGGTAATTTTCAGAATGCTCACGTTACATACGATACCAAGCCTGAACTGTTCGGATATTTGACGAAGGAAAATTTAGTCGGCAAATATTCTAAATCCTATGGCAAACAATTTCCTTATGACGTCTTCCATGTTGTCTTTACAGAACCAGATGACATATTAAGCCTCTTAAGCATCGACGTTAATATGCAAGAGGGCAATGTCGTTGCCTTTGAGAAGGTCATCTCGACAAGTAATGCCACCAAGCAGGCTTTAATCGACTACGGTCGCGAGAATACACTGTCTCTGGTGGCCCGGGAAGGCGATATCAGCCTGGCGGATAAAGAGCAGTTAGTCCGACCTTACCTGAAGACTTTAGGAGTGAGTGAAGCCGATCTGAAGCTTGCTACCGTCGAAGGGCAATACGGCTTACTGTATGAATTGCCAAATTACGAGATCGGACAGTCACGGGCCCAGATACAATTTCATTTCGAATATGGCGCGGTAGCTTCAATGGAGACGAAGTTCACCGTTCCGAATTCCTACAACGATTATCTTAGCGGTCAGAAGACGCTCGCCTACATCCTTACCTTTGCAGGCTATGGGCTGCTCACCTTCGTTCTGGCTATTCTGGCGATCGTGTACAGCATAGTGACAAGAGCCTACACCTCTTTTAAGCGTGGTCTCTTCCTAGCTTCTCTTTATTTTGTCCTAAGTATGGTCGGAGCAATCAACATGCTGCCCTATTTACAAAAAGATAGTCTGAGCAGCTCCATACTCATCTTAAGCTTTGTTATTCAGGGCGTAGTAACCCTACTGCTGTCCGGCTCCATCTATGTATCGCTAGTGGGTGGCGATGCGCTCTGGAGACAGAAGGGGCGGATCCTTTGGCCAAGAGCCAAAGAGCCCGGTTATGGACGCCACGTGCTGACAGCGATGACGAATGGGTATGCCTGGGCGCTGATTTTGCTCGGGGTACAGTCCATTATTTTCCTGGCTCTCGAGAATACAATTCATACCTGGTCGACGACAGATGCCTCCCAATCGACTTACAACATGCTTCTGCCGCTGCTATTCCCGCTGCTGGCCTGGGTAGCAGGTATCGGAGAGGAGGCCGTATACCGATTGTTCGGGATCGCTATGCTGAAGAAGATGTTCCGCAGTACATTCGTAGCAAGCTTGATTACTTCACTGATCTGGGCCTTCGGTCATACCCTGTATCCAATATATCCAGTCATCTCGCGGCCCATTGAACTCATGTTCATTGGCTTGCTGTTCAGCTTCGTGTTTCTGCGCTATGGATTTATTACCGCCGTCTTCTCCCACGTCATCTTCGATACGATTCTGATGTCAATCAGTCTGATGGTCATGGGCGGAGGACTGAATATTGCTGCCGGGTTATTCTATCTGGTACTGCCGGCCATTGTCGGTTATCTGATCTACCGTTTCAATCCAGCGTATAAGGAACGTCCGATTTCGCCAACAAAAAAAGAGGAGCCGTTTATTCCGACTCCTCATCCCGAAGCGAATCAATAATTGTCTGTGCGAGTTTATCCCCGATAGAAAGAGGCCGAAAATCTTCGATGGAGGCCTCTTTTATTTTTTTCAGTGAGCCGAAGTGCTTCAACAACAGTTTGCGTCGTTTCTCACCTACGCCGGGAATCGCATCAAGCTGCGATACGACCATCGATTTGGCACGCTGCTCGCGATGGAAAGAAATCGCGAAGCGGTGCACCTCATCCTGAATGCGCTGCAGCAAATAGAACTCCTGACTATCCCGGGCCAGATTCACCGGCTCCGGCGGATCGCCGATAATAAGTTGGGCGGTCTTATGCTTCGTATCCTTCACGAGGCCGCAGACAGGAATGAACAATCCCAGCTCATTCTCCAGCACATCCTTGGCCGCAGCCATCTGCCCTTTGCCGCCGTCCATAACGATCAAATCAGGGAGCGGCAGGTCCTCTTTGAGCACGCGCTCATATCTGCGCCGTACAACCTCACGCATCGTCTCCACATCGTCAGGGCCCTGAACTGTACGGACCTTGTACTTGCGGTATTCCTTCTTGGCCGGCTTCCCATCGATAAATACTACCATCGCGGATACCGGATTGGTTCCTTGAATATTCGAGTTATCGAACGCTTCGATCCGGGACAGCTCGGTCAAGCCGAGAGCAACGCCCAGATTCTCCGCCGCCCTAGAGGTTCGTTCCTCATCCCGCTCGATCAGACGGAACTTCTCGTCCAACGCAACACGGGCATTCTCAATGGCCATCTGCGTCATCTGACGCTTCAGTCCCCGCTTGGGAACCAGCGTCTTCACATTCAGCCAGTTCTGCAGAGCGGCTGCCCCACTCTCCGCATCAAGCAGTTCTCCACCTTCATCAGAAGCCTCGAAAACCTTCTCTTCGACCTGTTCCTCTGTCTGGCCCTCCTGCTGCCCCGGTTTCATATCTGGCAGCAGAATCTCCTGTGGAAGCGCCGGATTGTCACTATAATATTGTGTTACATAAGACAAGAAATCACCATAGGCCTCTCCATAGAATGGAAATACCGAGGCATGTCGTTCGATCATTTTCCCTTGTCGTACATACAAAATCTGCACACACATCCAGCCCTTATCGACCGCAAAGCCGAATACATCACGATTTCTCGCATCATTCATCGTAATCTTCTGCTTCTCCATCAGGGCGTCTATGCTTCTGATCTGATCACGCAGCTCCTTGGCCCGCTCGAAGTACAGCTCCTCAGCTGCTTCTTCCATCTTGCGCTGAAGCTCCTGCTTGATCTCCTCATGCCCGCCATTCAGGAAGGATACGATCTCTTGAATCATCTCATCGTACGTCTGCTGAGGCACTTCCTTCACGCAAGGTGCCAAGCATTGGCCCATATGATAATACAGACAAACCTCCTTCGGCATCACATTACACTTGCGCAGCGGGTACATTCGGTCGAGCAGCTTCTTCGTCTGCTGTGCTGCATAAGCGTTCGGATAAGGGCCAAAATACTTAGCCTTATCCTTAAGAATCTTCCGCGTGACTTCCAGCCGTGGATGAGGTTCATTTGTAATTTTAATATATGGGTAGGTCTTGTCATCTTTCAGCAGTACGTTATAACGGGGAGAATGCGTCTTGATCAGGTTGCACTCCAGAATGAGCGCCTCCATATTGCTGCCGGTAACGATATATTCGAAATCGCGAATCTCCGAGACGAGCCGTTGTGTCTTCCCGTCATGACTGCCAGTGAAATAGGAGCGTACACGGTTCTTCAGAATTTTGGCCTTCCCAACATAAATAATCATGCCGTTCTTGTTCTTCATCAAATAGCAGCCCGGTAGATCCGGCAGCAGTGCAAGCTTGTGACGGATCGATTCCATCGCCTGCTCCTTCTCCCGCATTTCTTTGGCATAGGTATCCGAATGATGGCTATTGCTAATTGTCCTCTCCCCCTCTCACTTCATGATGCTGTTCTGCACAGAAAACGCCCCCGGGCATGCCGGAGGCGTAGTTGTAGCACTCTGAATCAGCTGGCCAAATTAATGTTTGGCAATCATGTTTTTCAGCGCGTCTTTGGAGTTCAAGCCAACAACTTTGTCGACAGGTTGGCCGTCTTTGAACAAGATAAGAGTTGGGATACTCATTACGCCAAAGCGGGATGCGGATTCAGGGTTCTCGTCCACATTTACCTTCGCGATTTTAACTGAATCACCCAAATCACCTGACAATTCTTCCAAAATTGGCGCTATCATTTTGCAAGGACCACACCAAGGCGCCCAAAAGTCGACCAGAACGGTACCTGTACTTTCGACTTCACTGTTAAAAGATTGATCGGAAACATTTACTATTGCCATGATATCTCCTCCTTGTATGTTACTGGAATGCCTGCATGAAGCCAGCCCAACATTCCCTAACTAATCAGTATAGGTGTAATAGCGCCCTATATTGACGCTATGAATTACATTATAACATAACTTTTTAGTAAATGGGAATTCGCGTCAGGCATCATCTTTACAAACTTGAAAGCGATTGGTTATACTAAGAATATCCAAATATCGCTTTGTCTATGATATTTTTAATTGACAGTACATAAAGTGTGTGTTCAAAAAGGTCGGTTTTCAGCAACAAGAAGGTTGGATTAGGCTACAGTCTTTTTGAGCAACCTTATAAAACCAGTTTTAAGGAGGCCTCGCCCATATGGATGCTAACCCGCATGTGAACGACCCGCGCCAGCATATCAATGAAGAGCCACGCAATGACTTGTTTGATCTGATGAATGGTTTTTTCGGTATGCTCACCCTTATGGCCATTATTTTCTTCGGCATGGTCATTTTGAAATTTATCGCCAGCTAGTATGATCGCTTTCGGTCAAACAGCCCTGCCGATTTTGTTTTCAACTTACGTTTGAATACCACAAAGAAGACCTCGCAGTCCCAATTAAGGGGTATTGCCGAGGTCTTCTTTGTGTTTGTTGATTTATATTATGGCCGGCAATTCTATTCGCCCGATTATGATCTATTGCCGCGCTTATTGCTGCCGGTAACTGTGACCACGTCCACGAATGGAGCGATCCGATCCATCAATCGCTGGCCTTTATACCGTTCCTCCCCGTCCTTGCTCGTAAAGCTCAAATGCTGCTCCAGCGCTTCCAGCGAATAATTGGAGGTATAGAAGGTCGGCTTACGATTCATCCGATAATTCAATATCGAGCCCATCACATGGTCGCGAACCCAAGGGTTCAAATTCTCCGCCCCGATATCATCAAAGATGAGCAGATCGGCCTGCTTCATCACTTCGACAGTCTCCTTCAACTTCTGTGAATCCTGAAGCATCGACTTCAGGTCCTCTACAAATTCCGGCATATACACAATGACTCCGGAATATCCCGACTTCGCCAACTTGTGTAGCAGATAACACATCAAGAAGGTTTTGCCCGTTCCGAAGTTGCCCTCCAAATACAAGCCGCGCGGTTGCAGACCGCCCTCCTCTGTGGCGCTGATATAGCGAAGCACTTGGGTTACGGCAGGTGCACGGACACGATCCTTCGTCAGAATCTCGACTTCGTCATATCCTTCCTGAAGAGCCCGCTCATCCACATAGAAGCTGCGGATCTTCTTCTGAATCAATAGCTCATTCTCTCTTTGCAGTTGTCTTGAGCAAGGAACCTGACGAGCGACGATTTGTGGGCCAAGTGTATTATTCTCCACTGTCAGCTTCGTGAAATGGCCGGGAAAATCATTAGGACATTGATCGAGTCCGGGACAATTGGCACAATGACGGCTGTCATTCACGTATTGATACAGCTTGGCCATATCTCGAATCAATTGCTCTTCATCCAGCTCGGGATGCTTCGCACGAAGCTCAAGTACAAGCGGATCGTTCAACAGCTCCGCCTTAAGTTGCTCCGACCGCCTGAGCAGGTTGTTATTCTTCATCCCTACAAGTATTTGACCGACTGAATCCATTGCTTACGTCCCCCTTCCCGATTAAGCCTCATTGTTCCTACCAGCCTGCATCCGTTCTGCAAGCTTCAGCATCTCCGCGAATTCCTCATCCGAGACGCCCTCTTCCTGGGCAGAGCTCTGCACAATAGGAATTTCCGGCTTGCTCTTGCCCGTGGCTTGACGCCCTTTGTAGGTACGTCTGCGGCTCGCCCCATCTTGCGGCTCTGAGGTGGACTTGGCCTTTACCTTAGACTGCTCGCGGATGTAACCAACCGCCTTTTCATAAGTATTAATTTGCTTCATCAGCATATTGGAAGCGATCGCCTCCACAAAATTGCGATTAATCCGCTGCTCCGTATTGGAAGTAAGCAGAGACATCAAGTAATGAATCAGGACATTGATGACTTCGCCAGGCAATTTATAATTCAGATCAATCTTCGTAAAAATATCCAGTAAATTGTCCGGAACGGCTCCCGGGAAGAAAGTTCTTAAGAGGCGCGTATACGGCTCGTTGCGGAGCATCATGTTGTATTGATGAATATCGCATTTATTAGTGAATTGCTTGGGTACCTCTAAATAAAATTCCATCTGTACCGGGAACTCTTCCAACTGTTCCTCTTCCTCCCGAGCAGAAGAAATAGAGACAACCTTGGCATAGGCGACTTCCCGTTCCTCATTGCGTCGCTTACCTTGACGGAAATGGAGATTAGCTCGATGCTGCAACTCATCCAGCAGGATACCTCCGCTGGGATCAAATACCCCATCCTCGTCCAACAGGCGGCAAATATCCTGCACACTTAGATCGAATTTCCGGGCCACAAAATTAAGCACCCCCATCCCTTCCAGATTGAAGCGAAGCCCTTCAACATGAGTACGGTTCACCGAATCGCGCGGGAAGCGAAGAATAATATCCGCGTAGTTAATCCGCTCTTCTTCATCCAGAAGAGGGCCTCCGCTCTGACGAGCCAAGGCCGTCTCTGCAATCGCCTGCTCTAGTTCATAGTCTATGGAATGAGTATTCAATTCAAAAATATCATAAAACGGCACCGTAATATTTTCTTTGTTGTAAGACAAGCCGTACATATCCCCCGGCTCCTTGCTGAAGAACCGTTCACGCAAAGACAGGACAGCAAACTTCCCGATCTTGTCGCGCAGCAGCAGCGTCAAATGCTGAGTATTAAAAAATTCTGTCGGCGATAAAGGTGGCTGCAACTCATATTCGTACATATATTCATCGCTATCGGTCATATACATGCGGCTCGTCTGTAGTAGGCCGACTGCTTCCAATTTGGAAGTCTGCTCTACGAGATAAGTGCGTCCCCTCTCGCTTGGATCAATCCCCAAAGTCAAGAAAAGCGCCCGCTGCTGCTCAACCCGTGAATAGCCGACCTGATCCTGAGGCACCTGCTCTACTAAGAGCCGATATAGTGAAATAGCAAAAGCCCCGACCATCGGCTGATAGATTAGACTAAGCGTCTTCCCGTCAACAGGACTGAGACTGAAGTCACGATATACGCAATAACGATGATTTTCAGTAAAATGCAGCATGTTGTTCATGCGCACGGCTTCATCGCCCCTTCCCACAATTAGATGGTTCATATTCTATTGAAACGTCTATCTGAGGATCTGATCCATTACGGGAATTCTCGATCCTCTTAACTTGTACACGTTCGATCAATGTTTCTATATTCTATCACAAAATGATTCTACTTGAATCATTCAAACCTTACAAAAATCATGCCATTTCCCTGGCAATAATTCTAAAAAATCGACAAAACAAAGCCGATAACGCTTCAGATCGCAGCATTATCGGCTTTTTCCAATCTTTAAGTATGGACTTACGAATCTAGAACATCTTATACCCAGCAAAACGCAGCTTGCGTATTGTCCATCCGCTGAGGATCGCTCCTGCCAGACCAGCCAAAGCGGTCAAATAATCAACAAGACGGAATGAGGACAAATAAAGCCCCAAGCTCTTATCATGATCCCATAGCGTATATACAACCACCGGAACAATGATAATGACGAACACGTAAGCGGGGAACCATGTCGTCTTCATTAGCATGTTAAGAATGAATCCGATCCCGAACATCATGACAAAAAACAATACCATCAATATCAATACGATGAGCCATCCCACGTACCTCACCCCTTATGTACACTATAACAAAGGTCACACTATTTATAACTAGTAGATAGTTTACTAAAAAAAATGTTGCAAAGCAATGAACTTTACTTATTTTTATAACGTTTTCATTTGCCCCTGCCGATCATATTAGGATACAATGGTGACAGTGCATAAACTTATGCCTACCTAATGATTATTTAGGAGTGATCATAAAATGAATGAAGCTGCATTAACCCTGGAAGGCTGGTATGCTCTCCATGATTTCCGCACCATGAACTGGACAGCCTGGAAAGAGACTGATGATGAAGAGCGTGCTGGCGCCCTGGAGGAGCTTCACAACTTTCTGCAGGAATGGGACTTATTAGAGCAATCCAAAACTGGCAGTACTGCCGTTTATTCTATCCTTGGACAAAAGGCTGATTTTGTATTCATGCACCTCCGCGAATCACTTGAGGAGCTGAATGCATTGGAGAATGCTTTTAATAAAACAACCTTTGCCGAATATACAAACAAAGCCTATTCATATGTCAGCGTAGTAGAGCTTAGCAATTACCTCGCCTCTGGCGGAGGAGATCCGAAGGAGAATCCGGAAGTTATGGCGCGGCTGCAGCCAATTCTTCCTAAGTCTAAGCATATCTGTTTCTATCCTATGAATAAGAAGCGGGATCTAAGCGATAACTGGTACATGCTCTCTATGGATGAGAGACGCGCCATGATGCGAAGCCACGGTTTGATTGGACGCAGTTATGCTGGCAAGGTCAAGCAGATCATTTCCGGCTCCGTTGGTCTGGACGATTGGGAATGGGGAGTAACGCTGTTCTCGGATGACCCGCTGCATTTCAAGAAGCTTGTATATGAGATGCGCTTTGATGAAGTAAGTGCTCGTTATGGTGAGTTCGGTTCCTTCTATGTGGGCAATTTGTTAAATGAACAGTTGTTTGAAGACATGCTCAAAATCTAATATTCCGCTTTTGATCACAAAGCAAGTCAGGAAGCCCACTCGGCATCGAATCTTGAATTCAGCCGGGCCTAAGTAGATGCTTACGTAGTCATGTTTCCTCCGGAAACATTTCAGGTGCTCACGTACCAACTACGTACGTTCCGCTCCTCAGGCCCTAGCTTCCATCCAACCTTCTCGGTGCTGAAAACCGGACTTTTTGAATATGATTAGTCTAATATCAAAAAAGGCACTCTCCGATCTTATGATCAGAGGTGCCTTTTTAATATCTATTCTCCGCTATCGTCCTCTTCCTCAAGCCTGCGCAGCGATTCCAGAAATTCCGCAGTTGCACGGTCGCGATCTCTGCTCTTCTCCTTCAAACGCTCTATGGCAGGCAGGATCAGAATATCGACTTCTTTCTGGACAACATAGGATAAGTCATATTGCCCTTGCTTCTCCAGATAAGAGCCGACCTCCATTAAGGCGTTATAACGATCTAGTTCCTCTCGGGTTAACAAACCTCGTACCTGCACACTGCAATGTCTCATTTTACAGGAATCTGCCTTTCTTCAGAACGAGCGGAATCCCGCCAATGATAAATAAATAACGGATATCAACCAGCTTCTTAATCTGAGCAGCTACCCAACCTTTGTACTTCTTGCCGAATGCACTAGCTACAGCCTCGCCTTTACCCAAGGAAGCCACCGTCCCTTTGTTGCTGAAGGCGAATTTCTTAAGTTCCTTGTTACGGATCGAAGCCACAACATTCTGCGCACATGTTACCCCTTGCTGCATAGCAATTTGTGCTGTCGGCGGATATGGCCGCCCTTCTGGATTAAGCATAATGGAATTATCTCCAATAATAAACACATGATCATAGCCCGGTGCATGTAAGTATTCATCAACCATCACCCGGCCTCTGGATGTCTCGAAGCCAGCGGCCTCGACTAGGCGATTGCCACGAATTCCACCCGTCCACACAACGGTAGCAGAACGGATCACTTCTCCATTCGCCAGCACAACTCCGTCTTCCATGCACTCTTTGATCGCAATACCGATCTTGAATTGAACGCCCTTCTTCACAAGTACATTTTGGGCATATTCCACCAGTTCAGGATCGAATCCCGGCAGGATCGCTGGAGCAGCCTCTACATTATAAATATTAACAAGACTAGGGTCGACATCATATTCTTTGCACAGACGCGGAATACGGTCAGCCAATTCGGCGACGAATTCGATTCCACTGAAGCCAGCTCCGCCTACTACAAAATTCAGACGGTCGGTGCGGCTCTCATCCAACTTATATAGAGCGAATTGATATTCAATATGTTCGCGAATCAAGCGAACCGAGTTAATACTACGAATCGTCATCGCATATTCGGACAGCCCCGGAATACCAAATGATTCTGGTTCCCCACCCAGTGCAATGACGAGATAATCAAAAGATAAAGTCCCATCCTGAAGAATCACCTTACGGTCTGATAGACGAATTTCTTTGACATTGGATTTAACCAAGTCTATTTTGAATTCATCGATTAACTTCGAAATGGACACCCGAGTATGCTCGATCGAATCCGTTCCGGCAGCTGGCATATGCAAATGCGTTGTGAAATAATGATAATCATGACGATTAACCAAGGTTACATCTGCTTCATTATAATTCAGTTCCTTCTGCAGACGCTGCGCCGTTAAAATTCCGCCATATCCTGCACCGAGAATGACGATTTTAGGTATGGTACTCATCTCTAGTACTCCTTCCAGTCTCAAACACTCTATTTTTGTATTTTTTCTATCTGGATTCCTATTTCAATGTGAAAATAACCACATAAAAAAATAATAACCAGTTTGTATATTTGTCGATCATGAAGTTTATGATATTTCTCACAAATATTGTAACCCAAATCACCATTTTAAAGCAAAAAAATGACAGTGTAAATTTTCAAATGTGCTTTTTTCGTCACAAATTTATGTGCATACAATTTGAATAATATCGACTTTTGTATAAAAGATCAAGTCTTATTTTACGCCACTTGCGGGCATTTCTAGGGTCGCATAAATTGGAAATTCGACAAATATCGCGTTAGCTTTGCAAGACAACAGCGGGAGATTATAATAAAGTAGAAATGACAATATAAAAACTTCATGAAATGATCTGGAGGTGTAAGTCTGTGTCATCCCTGAATGCCAACGGAGAATTTACCGACCTTCTCATTATCGGAGGAGGCCCGGCAGGTATGTTCGCCGCTTTCTACGGCGGAATGAGAAAAGCTTCCGTCAAATTAATCGAAAGTATGCCTCAGTTAGGTGGACAAGTAGCAGCCCTCTATCCTGAGAAATATATTTACGATATTGCCGGTTTTCCTAAAGTTACAGGTCAGGAGCTAGTGAACAATTTAACGGAACAACTCAAAATGTTCAACCCTGACATTCGTCTTGAGGAAAAAGTACTACAAATCGAAAAAAAGGATGAACGGCATTTCATCGTAACCACCGACAAAGACGTTCATTATGCCCACGCGGTTATAATCACCGCAGGCGTAGGCGCATTCGAACCGCGTCGTCTTGAGCTTGAGAACGCACTTGGCTTCGAGAAGCATAATCTTCATTATTTCGTTAACGATATGGAGAAATTCCGGGGACGGAAGGTGCTGATCAGCGGTGGCGGTGACTCGGCTGTGGACTGGGCACTCATGCTTGAACCTATCGCCGAGCAAGTAACGCTTGTTCACCGCCGCGATAAATTCCGGGCTCATGAACATAGCGTTGAGAAGTTGATGGCTTCCCGCGTGAATATCGTAACTCCTACAGAGATTACAGAGCTTCACGGAGAGGATCAAATCAAGCAAGTAACGCTGGCCCATGTTAAGACGAAAGAAGAATCGATCGTTGATGTCGATGACGTCATTGTTAATTTTGGCTTCGTATCTTCCCTTGGTCCAATTGCTGAATGGGGGCTCGATATTCAATCTAACGCCATCGTCGTGGATTCACGAATGGAGACTTCGATTCCGGGGATCTTTGCAGCTGGAGATATCGCAACGTATCCTGGCAAGCTGGACTTGATCGCTGTCGGCTTCGGCGAAGCGCCTACTGCAGTGAACAACGCCAAGGTATATATCGATCCGGAAGCGAAGCTTTCGCCAGGTCATAGCAGCAATATGAAGCTATAAGATAGGTTACTCAAAAAGTCCGCTTTTGATCGCGAGGTAAATCAGGCAGTGATATCGGCATCTAATCTTGAATTCAGCCGGGATTTCCGGTGCTCACGTACAAACTACGTACGCTCTGCTCCTCAATCCCTAGCTTCATCCAACCTTCTCGGTGCTGAAAACCGGACTTTTTGAGCTTCTATTAAATAAGGGAAATCAAATCTACATGAGATTCAAATAAAAAGGGTATCTTAACTTTACGCAGGAAAATGATGTCGTAAAGGAGAGATACCCTTTGCCTTATGTCTGCCCGTTATGCAACGGCCTGGCCCCATTAACTGCAGCTTGTCCAGACTGTGGATATACTCTGGATAATGCCGGTCGAAGAGAGGATTATGCTGGTCCATATAGTCCCTATGGCTCTGCGGACCAATACACTTCTGCTCTCTCACTTCACAGCCTGGAGGGCTGCGAGCATGTTGTCCAATGTCCACACTGCCATGAGGCTTATATTTATCGAGTTAATCTTTGGGAATCCCCTTAACTACGAGTCAAGTAAATTTAGAGATTTTCACCGGCCGGGAGAAGCCAAAGCTTGTCCAAACTAGTGTAAAATAGAACCGTCCGATGTATTGAGTTCTCGTCTATGGATCTCTGCCAACAGAAGTGCGATGAACTCCCGGTCCAGGTTTAGTTCCGTGGCCATATAATAGGATTCAAGCAACATCTCATCTGTTAACATCGCCATTGATCATACACCCTTTCTATTTTTTTCTAATCATAACAAGATTCTCCGAACAGAACAAGCGTTCCGTTATCCACATACACCTGTGGAAATCCTGTGAATAACTTGTTAGTAAAATGCGTAGTTGACTGTAAAATCTAATTGGATAATGTGGATAAAAGTTATTCACAGGAATTTTGTGTCAAAATTTCGGAGAAATTTTTTTTTAGATATTTCTAACTTTGTTCGATGTTTTATTACTGCGGCCTCGTGTTGACCTCGAATATCCATACCTTACCGTTGACATCGATCCCATAATCAAAGCCCAACTGATCGATCCCCGGAAAAGAACTCTCCATAATTCCGATGCAAGTATTCGTTAAATTACGCATTTCTGCACTTTTCTTCCTCGCCGTCCCTCTAGGCAATGAACGACTTAAACCGGAGCGAGCAGACAATTGCGTTCCGCCCTTGCACAGGTTTGTAACGAATAGACCTGGACGAGCCAATCTTCCAACCATCGCCCGATATGTCCATTTTCCATTGTGCTTAACTACCTTCACACGATAATCGATCGGCCGACCGGCTATCCTAGCCAGGTGTATGCCTTGCTGAATAATATATGAGCGGCGAACCTTCGCCCGGTTCAATGCCCGGAGCATCGCATCATAAGTAGAAAAGGAAGATCTTCTTGACATATTGGTAAAAGAATAGATTCCACCTGAATAGGTTACCTTGATTACGCCATAACCTCCACCGCCACGGACTGGCTTGATGACGACCATACCAAAACTATGCAACATCTGCTTCAAAGATTCAGAATTATACTTACGTGTTTGAGGTATGTGGGCAGCCACACTTTCGTTACCGAGCAGTGCTTCCGTCTTGAGCCACTTATTGGCCAACTGTCTTCCCACGGTTGACATCCCCCTTTCCGTTATGTGATATTCATACTCGAATTAACGTATTTTTTCTTGTATGTTTGTCCGCGGCAATGGCCTGTTTTATTCGCAACCGCTTTCTATGCAAAATTTCAAATTTAACGTATAGTATGTAGCAGGTATATAAGTTGAACTATTGAATTTGGAGGATTTTCAGATAACCGGGAGGGACGTTAGTATGTCGGCTTTATTTGGAGTATTGTATTGGTTCGCTATGATTGCGATGTCACTGGTTCTCGCAGCGATCACGGTAACTGTGTTCCTGTTCGGCTTCAAGGCAATCAAGACATCAAGCAAAGGGCTTGGAATCAGCTGCATCGTCTTCTCGGTCGTCGCGGCTGGAATGGTAGTTCTCATGGTCAACAAGCAGTTCTTCTAATCGCTACATATTCAGGCAAAAAGAGATTCGTTCCTTTTCAATCCATGAAAGGGTTCGAATCTTTTTTTCTGAAAAATTTGAAACTATATCAATCTAAAACGTATTATTTATATAACAGATTATCAGGAGGTTCTACAGCTATATGGAAAACTCACAGACATGGAGCGGACGCTTCAAGAACCTGTTCATTAATAACCGTTTCGTTCTATTTCTATTGATCTTGCTCTTGATCGGTTTGAATGTGCTGGTTTTTTATAAAATCTCCTTCGTGTTCAGACCGATTACCGTACTGTTAAAAACAGTTCTGCTCCCGGTTCTACTTACGGGTGCGATCTATTACCTACTTAATCCACTCGTCGATTGGCTGGAGAGGAAAGGCGTCAAACGCGTATACACGATCGCTGCCCTGTATTTGCTAATTATTGGCTTGCTTACGATCATTATCGTGTCTGTCATTCCGCTCCTTCAGGAACAGATCATCCGGCTCATTGATAACTTCCCGAGATACAGCTATGAGGTTCAGCTTCAATTCGAAAGTCTGATTGGCAGTGACTTCTTCCATCAATTCCAGACAACGATAGGATTCGATCCGTCTACAATTGGGGACACTTTCTCCAAACAGGCTACGACGATTCTAAATGGCGCCTGGTCTAGCATAGGCGGATTCCTTGGCACGATCAAGGATGTCATTCTGGCCATCGCAACTGTGCCATTCATTCTATTCTATCTGTTGAAAGACGGGAAGAAGCTTCCCCAATACATTCTTAGATTTGTACCGATCCGTCTTCGGGAGAGCACACATACAGTAATGACTGAGATGAACGGGCAAATTAGCCATTATATTCGCGGACAAATCATTGTCAGCTTCTGTATCGGTATCCTGATGTATATTGGATTCCTCATTATCGGGCTCGATTATTCGCTGATTCTTGCTCTGATTGCTTCCTGTACCAGTATCGTTCCTTATCTGGGACCAGCGATCGCTATCACACCGGCACTGATTATCGCTTCAGTCACATCGCCGTTCATGCTGCTCAAGCTGATCGTCGTCTGGACGGTCGTACAATTAATTGAAGGCAAGTTCATCTCGCCGCAAATTATGGGTAAGACGCTGCGAGTCCACCCTATTACGATCATCTTCGTTATTCTGACCGCCGGGAATCTGTTCGGCTTCTTCGGAATTCTGCTCGCGGTTCCAGGATATGCGGTATTGAAGGTCGTCGTGACTCATTTATTCGATTGGTTCGAGCGAAGATCACATTTATATGACCCGATTGAACAAAATGAACCGAATGAGGACAACGCTGACACTATGGAGAACCCTGCTCTATAAGGCAAAATTAAAGCAAACACAAAAAACAAAGTCCCTGCGATTGTCTACAGGGACTTTGTTTATATATATCTCAATCACAAACTTCCGGCTTACCTTCTTCATTACGCATGCGGAAGGACTGTCCACAGCCGCAGGTAGCGATGGCATTCGGATTGTGGATTGTGAATTATACGGATGGCTTACGTTCGGCTAAAACCGCGTCAGATCAACGTTTGCCGCGAGTGTACGGGATTATTAATCTCCGATAGTACCTGTTAATCACGCGCCTCTATAGCGCATAATCTCGTTGATCGTATTGTACCCTATTAATGCCGACCTTCGCAACGGCTATTAATATGATGATTACGACTTTCTATAATATGTATTCTTGTGTTACGATGTACAAAAACGGAGGTTGCGCATGTCCAAATTATACAATGCACTTACTGATCGCGTAAACAAGCGCGAAGTTATGGATTGGGCTGAGGGATTAAACGGACTAGTAGCGGTCACTAAATCGAATGTATATCTTGTTCGGGGCGGATTCATGGAAAAGGAAAAAGTAAAAACATACATACTAAGAGGAATCACATCAATACAAGCTAAGAGGCCCACTACTTTCACTAACGGTCATTTTCAAATAATTTCCTCCGGCGTTGGCGATAAGACCTCTAGGTACGGCACAATTAACTACGCCTTAGACGAGAATACGGTGATGATTAGGTCTAATTTTGATCATTTCCTACGTCTTGAGCAATTAATATATAAAATACAAAGCGAGCCTCAAGTGGTGATCGCAAACTCTGTACAAGAAGTACAAAAAGAAGAAGATACCTTTGTGATGTTAGAGAAGCTGAAAAAACTCCGCGAAATGTCCGCTATAACTGAGGCGGAGTATGAAGAAAAACGCAAAGAATTATTGTCGAGGATTTAAACGAAAAAATGGGGCGCAAGCAATACGGATATTATTCCGCAAGCTTGCGCCCCTTATCTTTGTTCTATTCGTCTTTATTCGCCGCGTCCGAAAGTCCTTCCGCCAACATATACGCAACACACGCACCGACAGCGCCAATTACTCCGGTAACTTGTACGACGGTATTATCGCCAGCTCCGGCCGCCGTCATTATCGACGTAGCGAGCGCGGCCAGAAGCGCCCAAAACTTCCGCGAACTTAATTTACGTTTCCAATCGATATTATTCATTATAATTACGCTCCCTTCTTAAATAGACCGGCGCGATCCATAATCGTAACCATCCGATAGAAGTCGTAGCTTCCGTCCGCGGTCGTATCTAACAGACCGGCCTTCTTCGCGTTCTCACAAGCCGCTGCCGCCCACGTTGGAATTGCCGCCATCTTCGCGTTCTTCTCTAACACGGCCACCTTCTTCTCAAGTGCCGCAAATGCCGCCTTTTCATCCGGAGTCATTGCGTTATCCCCTTCCGTTTCGTTAATCTTTTTGAATGCCGCGTCAATCTGCGCCTGTGTCGGACGCTTGCCTGCGCGGTATTGAGCCGTCGTCAATCCGAATGTCATCTCGAAGTGAGGCGTGTCTTTAAACGATACCCAGTCGCCTCCCCACACAAAGCCGAGTTTCTTGGCTTCCTCGACGACTTCCGCCCAATCGGCCTGTCTATCTCCGTCTCCATCGCGTTTCGTATCCCAGGACACATTTTTGCCGTCGGGCATCAATAGCGCAAAGTCTATCGCGACCCCGAAGTTGTGATTCGAGTAGCCGCCGCGAGCATTCGTTACTTTCGGCTCGCTCGGCTTTGCCTTTACGTTTGCGAGTCCGACCTTATTCAACGCGGCCTGAGTGCGGCCTTGCGCGTATAGATTGTTTTGTTCCGCAATCGTACGCAGCCCCTGTGTTATCACAATCGGAACACCGCGGTAGAAGCAACGAGTAATTAACGCTTCGGTCGCCGCTCTAACAACGGGAAGAAGCCCGCTCAGTTTTGCCGCGGACTTAGACTGTACATATTCGAGTGTTAGCGTCATCACGCCGCATCCTTTCCGTTTATAATCGCCTTGATCTCGTGAACGTCCGAAGCAAGTTCCTCGTTTTGCCGCGCGAGAACTTCGAACCTTTCCGTCAGCCCTTCCGCAAGCTTCATTAACCGATCCTCTCGCGCAAGGGCCTCCTCGTGCATGCGCTCTTCGCGCGCTTGGGCTTTATCGCTGACTCGCCGGATTTCGCGCCACAAAATTGTCGCGACCACAACGAGGAGGATCGCAAATATTCCGTTCTTGGCGACGGCTTCCCAAAATACTTGATCCATTATGCAGCCGCCTCCTCCGTCGTCTCTTCCGATTCTTCCGCAGCATCAAGCGCACAAAGCGCCGCAACTATCTCGTCGTCAAGCCTGCGCAGGACTTCCACGCGATGCTCAGTGTCCGGAATCGCGGATAGAGTTGCGGAGATCACTGCGGACAGTTCCGGGAGCGGCTGCGAAATGTCCACGGTAAATTCGAGTAATTGTCGTAGTTTCATAGATTACCTCCGTTATTGGAACGCAAAAAGAGCGCGACCATTACGGCCACGCCCTGCGTTATATATACGTTTATTTATTTCGCCTGTAATTGAGATATCTCAGCGTTAGCCGCGTCAATCTTCGCTTGGAGCTCGGCGATTTCCGCTTGAGCTTTCGCTAGTTGTTCCTCCGCGCCAGACGTATCCATTTTTGGGTCGTCCTTACCGGCCTTTGCATTCCACGCATTCATTTCCGCGATGGATGCTTTCGCTCGTTTAACCGCCTCATTAGGACCGTCGAGCGATGCTTCCCACGTGGCTATATTTCGTTTAAGCGTGTTAATCCGATCATCTGTTTTAATCTTCTCAACGAGTTGGTCCTCCTCGGCTGTCAGCTTAACCGTACCCCCTTCGTTTTTAAGCGAATATCCAGCAGCTTCCGAGAAGCTTCGGACAGGCGCATAGGTTACACCGTCTATTATTACAGCATCCTTCACGGCCTTTCCGTTAACCGTGACCGCGATAACACCTTGTACCTTCTTTCCTATAAGTGAGTTTGTAGCTGCGGATGCAACTGCGGTTAATGATCCGAGGAGTAATGTTCCGACAATAATTGCGCTAATTCCCTTTTTCATAAATATTACCTCCGCTTCCTTATTAACCACAGTATACACCGTAGGTACTATTTTGTCATTTTGGGATGTTTACTGTAGCAAGAGTTGCTCCGGTAACACTAAACAGTTTTAAATTTCTCGTATTAGGATCGAATGTCATATTTGTTGCGGTTTGATATTTTCCTGGCACGTCATTTAATGCCGCGTTTATATTATTTAGCTGTGTTTGGAGCCCGTCCACGCTAGAAATAGATATACCAGTTACACCGCCCGCAAATTGGACACGGTTTTGAAAGTAGGTACTTCCTTGAATTTGGATGTCATTATCCAGTGACGCGATGAACAGCCGGCCGTCAGATACGAGTTGCACTAGTCCCGACCCGCTCGCGATATACCCCGTAAGTCTGCCCGATGTTTTAAAGTTAATCGAACCCATGCCGCCAGCAGTGTTAGCTTGCGATATAACAATACGCTCGTACCCGCTTGAGTCGAACGCCTTTAATCCCGCGGAGTTAATCTCTATCCGGTCCCCACTCGCAGCCGTCCGGAGCAACGCGC
>NZ_BAAACX010000014.1:0-89492 GCF_039521865.1 Paenibacillus motobuensis
GCTTCCCGGCCCGCGGCCGCCTGCTCGCGAGCGGCCGTGTTATCCACGGTGCCCGACACATCACGGGCAACCGAACCATCGGCAGCGCCGCTCGTTCCCTCGCGGCCCTCCTCTGCGTCCTTCGTCACCTCAGGACGCGTGAAGTGGAACTGTTCTTGAATCACAGCCTGGGTGTTGCCTCTGCCGATATTCTGCTTCACCACCTGGGGAATCAGCACCTGCTCAGACAACAGGGAGCGGATGCTCTCCTCAACGAAGCCGTTCAATTCCGGCTCCTTACTGAATCGCACCTCCAGCTTGGCCGGATGCACATTGACATCGACCAGTGAGGGATGCATGTCCAGCATCAGCACGCCAAGCGGATAGCGATTAATCGGCAGCAGCGTGTGATAGGCGCGAAGGACCGCCTGATGCAAGCCCTGGTTGCGGATATATCTGCCGTTAACGATCGTCGACATTCCGCTGCGATTCGAGCGTGTCAGCTCAGGTCGGCCAATATAACCAGTTAAGCGATAATCCAGGTTTTCCGCCTCGATAGCCACCATTCCCTTAGAAGTGTTCACTCCATAGATCGCCGCAATGACCTGCAGCAGATCTCCGCCACCTTGGCTTTGCAGCAGCGTATTTCCGTTGTGGCGGAAGGTGAACGCAATCTCTGGATGGGAGAGCGCCTGCCGATACATGACATCAGAGATATGACCGAGTTCGGTCTGAATCGTCTTCATATATTTCAGCCTTGCCGGCGTGTTGTAGAATAATTCCTTAACGGTAATATCTGTTCCCTGGGGGGTGGCGATTTCTTCGTTCAGCTTCAAATTCCCGCCTTCGATCTCAATAGCCCGTCCCAAGCCCTGATCGCTATTCGCCGTAACCAATCTTACCTTGGCAACAGCAGCGATACTTGGCAGTGCCTCGCCTCGGAAGCCAAGGCTGCGGATTTGGAACAAGTCGCGGCCCTGCAGCAGCTTGCTCGTCGCATGACGATAGAACGCCGCCTCACAGTCGTCAGGCTCGATCCCCGAGCCATTATCGATGACCCGAATCAGGGACAGTCCCCCTTCCTCCGCCTGTACCTCGATGCTCGTAGCACCTGCGTCGATTGCATTCTCCACCAGCTCTTTCACCACAGAGGCGGGCCTTTCTACTACTTCCCCTGCGGCGATCTGATTAGCAATATGCTCATCTAGGACTACAATTTTAGCCATTGTTCATTCCCCCCTCAGTCAACCCATTCATCATCATGCTTCAATATGGTGATTCAACCTAATTGCAAACAGGACAACTAAAAAAGTAACAATCAGTATAAACATCATTTTAAATGTATGACGTACACTTAAAGTGTTTGTTATTACAAGCTCTACGAGCACGAGCAATTTCAAGTGCACAAATTACAATTACTACAGCAAAATTCGATTACTTGAGATTTTTAAGTGTATGTTATGCGCTTATTGATCGTTTTTGGTTATTAACCGCATTTAGCAATCTCTAACGAAACTGGATATCGCTATTTAGTAGTATCAGTGACGATAGAAATCGTAACGAAACTGGGGATCGTTATTTATGCAAATTATCAGCTTAAGGCGTTGATTTTTGCCGAATAAGGTTCTGTAGTTTCGTTAAACTTTTTTAGCCGCTGTTTTTGCGGAAATAACGATCTATAGTTTCGTTAGAGTTTATAGAAACTTGATCACAGCTCATTCGCCTTCATTTTCAACTCATTAATCAACTGCATCGCCTGAATCGGTGTCATGTTCATCAAGTCGGCATGCTTCACCATGCTTACCATCTGCTTCAGCGCAGCCGGCTGATGAACAGCAGATGCTTGCTTGCCGTGTCTCGGCTCGGGCAGATCATCCTCAAACATCGATAGCTGGACAACCTCGCTGGCAGCATCCTGAACTTCTCTAGGATTATCAGTATCAACTACATCCAATGGGACGCCCATACTTCCTGTTCCACTGCCACTAGTACCAAGCCCTTCCGGTTGACTAGTTCTGGCCATATCCGAGCCTTGCAGTGCCGTGTAATCCGCACCAGCCTCACTAACATCGGAGTCAGCTCCAATTCTGTCCGCAGAGGCCTGTTGGCTCAAAACCACGCTCTTCACATCTTCAGATGTATGTTGACGGCTCATACCAAGGCTAGCATCATTTGTGCCACGATTTCCGGTAACCGTTGCAACATGATCTTCCTGCTGAGCTGCCGCCGCTTCCACTGCCGACAGTTCAAAGCCCTGCAGCAAACCGTATGCGCGGCCAATGATGCCTTCCGGCAGCCCTGCCAGTCGAGCACAGTAGATCCCGTAACTGGAGTCTGCGGCGCCTGGAATCAGCTTGCGTAGGAAGTGGACCTTATCACCGCTCTCCTGAACAGCCATGCTGTAATTGCGGAGATTCCCCAGACTCTTCTCCAGCATAGCCAGTTCATGGAAATGCGTTGAGACGAGCGCCTTACAGCCGATATGATCATGTACATATTCAATCACGGCCTGGGCGATGGCCATGCCTTCGCTTGTCGACGTACCGCGCCCTAACTCGTCGATAATAATCAAACTGCGAGGAGTCGCTTTCTCTGTCATGATCTGAATGTCGGCCATCTCGACCATGAACGTGCTCTGCCCGCCGATTAAGTCATCGGCCGCCCCGATCCGTGTAAATATTCGGTCAACCAGTGGTATTTCCGCTTTTCCCGCCGGTACGAAGCTGCCGATTTGCGCCAGGATAGAAATAAGTGCAACCTGACGCATATACGTACTCTTCCCGGCCATGTTCGGACCGGTAATCAATAGAATACTTGCTGCATCCTTGCGCAGATCAGTCCCATTGGCAATAAATGCCGCATCGTTCATCACCGACTCCACCACAGGATGGCGGCCCTGTTCAATCACCATGTCATAGCCTTCGCTGAGGACCGGACGGACGAATTTGCCATCCGATGCAACAACAGCCAGTGAACGATACACATCGATCTCAGCGATTCTCTCCGCCAGCGACTGCAGTCTCGTTATCTCGTCGGCGATCTTCTCGCGCACTTCCTGGAACAGCACATACTCCAGATCAACCATTTGCTCCTCAGCTTCAAGGATGAGACGTTCTTTCTCCTTAAGCTCCGGCGTTACATATCGTTCGGCATTCGCCAGTGTCTGCTTCCGTTCATAACGGCCCTCCGGCAGCATGGACAAATTGGCCTTCGTTACCTCAATGTAGTAGCCGAATACTTTGTTATAACCGATCTTCAGCGACTTGATCCCGGTCAATTTCCGCTCTGACGCCTCAAGCTCGGCAATCCAGCGTTTTCCGTTCACGCCCGCTTCCCGGAGCTCGTCCAGATGAGCATGGAAGCCCTTCTTAATAATTCCACCATCACGCAGCGATATCGGGGGCTCGTCTGCAATCGAGGTCTCGATCATCTCGGCCAAGTCCTCGCATATATCTATGCTGGCAGCGATTTTACGCAACGTGTCAGATGCTGAAGTCGCGCACAGCTGCTTCAGTGCTGGTGCTCGTCGTAAGGAAGATTTCAGGGCGATCAGATCCCGTCCATTTGCACTACCAAAGGCAATCCGTCCGGTCAGACGCTCCAGATCATAGATCTCCCCAAGCAGGATGCGTAGATCCTCGCGCAATATGAAATCGCGATGCAGCGCATCAACCGCCTCCAGTCGCTCCTCGATCCTGCTCTTCTGCAATAGCGGTTTATCAACCCATCGACGGAGCAGGCGGGCGCCCATCGATGTCTCAGTCTTATCAAGTAGCCACAACAGAGATCCTTTCTTAGAGCGTTCCCGCACCGTCTCGACTAGTTCCAGATTACGACGGGTAAACGGATCGAGGATCATATATTGCTCTGGCTCATAGGCAGTGATCTTTGTAAGCTGCCCGAGCGAACGCTTCTGGGTCTCACTTAGATATCCGACAAGCAGAGAGATACCATGCTGGCGCTCCGGTTCAAGTCTCAGCCATGCTGCCTCACCGAATTGCTTGCGTCCCGTCTCTTCCTTCCCTCGATCCCAAGGGGTATACACCACTGGCTTACCAAGCGTGGATGCCTGACTCTTGATCCATTCAAGCAACTCGGCGTCGCCAATAATCTCGGACGGATCATACAATCCGATCTCATCACGCAGCCATTCTTTATTGGCAGGAGCCGATGTGACATAGAGCTCGCCTGTTGAGAGATCGCAGACCACCAGCGCCATATTTCCGCCTTGTTCAGTAACGCATAGTATGTAGTTATTCGTATGCTCCGCTACCGTCTTACCTTCCATAATCGTGCCTGGCGTGACCACACGAACAATTTCACGTCGGACGACGCCTTTGGCCGTGGCAGGATCTTCAACCTGTTCGCAAATCGCTACTTTATAGCCTTTTTCAATTAGACGCTGAATATAGTTCTCAGCCGAATGATAGGGAACCCCGCACATCGGAATCTTCTCAGAAGTGCCTCCATCGCGGCCGGTTAACGTAATCTCCAGCTCCTTGGATGCCAGAATTGCGTCATCAAAGAACATTTCATAAAAATCACCCAAACGAAAAAACAGAAAGGAATCCTTCGCCTGAGCCTTCACACTCAAATATTGTTGAATCATCGGCGTATAGTTAGCCATGACAAACCTCCACATTACCATTCATAAAAAGACATTCAAAGAGTCCATTTTTAAACTCGCACTAGAAGTCTATTATAACAGAAAGGAATGGAGGCTTACGAGTGATTTTGTATTTTCCAGGGCCTGCGAATGTCGGTGGATTCATCCCAAGTTACCCCTGACTTTACCGCTGCTAGAAAGGGACCCAAATATTTCTCATAACGACTAAAGCCTTCAGCCTCCACGATATCCGATAATAGCGGAAGTATGGATTGGCGGATTCGCTCCGGCTGGCCGTTGTAAAAAGCACGGAACACTTCCTCGTTCTGCAATGGTCTCTGCTTGAAATGCCCTGGATCTTCCGCGATTAGCTTAGCCAGGGCAATGACTCCTTTGGTGACTAAAGGCGAGATGAGAAAACTTGGCAGTGTGCGGTATTCGAATCCACCATAGCTCTTGATTCGGTAGTCTCCTAGAAATCCATAGTTTGGCCTGCGGCGAAAGCTGCTGTTGTCCTCGAGTAGAAATACGGGCAGCGCCAAGTAATTGTCTAGAACTCGTAAAAATTCGCTCGTCAGTGGGACTCCGCTGAAATGAACATGCCCGCCTAACGGAAAGCCGCGTTGTGGCATCCCCCCGGCCTGCCAGAGCAGATTCCGGTCGGATATGTAAGTATTCGCCGTTCGAAAAGCATGCAACAGATGGCGGACAATCTCCTCAGGGTCGCGCCCTGGCGCAGGACGCAGTTCCGCCAGCGGCAGCAGTCTACGTCCCTGGAAACGCAGCACATCACAACCCGCTTCTCCATGATGACTGAGGAAGCGCGAAGCAGGTACGACTTTGCCTGTATGGTGGTTAAAGAGTATAAATTCTGGATCCATACCGATAAGCCCCTCAGACTCCTCGTTAGAGAACTGATCCAGCTCCTGCAAATGATCCTCCATCGCATCCGCGTACAGCTGTACTGTTGCGGTATCAGTAAAATCAGGAATCGGTGAGACCTCTTCGACCGTATACTGGCCTTCCTCGCCTGCAGCGATAACCACATCCCCCATGTCAAGACCGAACGCGTACAGCGCCCGGATCGCCGTCTTCCCCAGTCGCCTCCATAGTGATGTCCCCTGTTCCGGCTCAAGCCCGGGAGAACGGACAATTCCTGAGCGTCCTAGCGGAATTGCGCGCAGGGCACGCAGATGAAATACGCTCACTACGAATCGGCGCTTGTATATTCGTTGTCTGCCCGATTTTGAGGATTCAAAAGAAGCAAGTAAACCAGCAGTAACCAGACGTCGCTCTCGTTCGGTTGAGGTAAGCTTCATATAACAGTCCAGTTCGTGGTTGATATTCCATTCAACAACCTCATCCGCCAGATAGGCCTCTGGCAGCCCATAGACGACGTTGTTCGTGCCAGTCCCAGATTCATTCCCCCACGTTCGGGGATTGGCGACAGGGTCTTGCAGAACACGATAGGGCCCAGCCAACGAGTTGAGCTTATAGGTCATTTCGCGTGAAGATGCACTGGTGGGCATACAAATTCGTAGGATATGGCTTTTTTTAGAATTCATTTCATTGACACCCCCACTCAGCTTGGAATAACAAAGTTTGGATTTCCCATCATAGATAACCGTTAACAACTACCTAGGCATGGACCACTCAATCCTCAAAATTAAAAACAAAAAGAGGGCAGCCGCCCTCGACGACGACGCCCCTCCCGCATATAGTAGACTATAATCCAATTACCCGCTTCTTAAGAGGTAGCTCAAAAAGTCCGCTTTTGATAAGAAAACCGATCGAAGTCATTCTAGGATGAACGACCGCGATTCAAAGGTAGGTTTTCTTGCGATATAGAATTTCATCAGCTTCCACTGATCACGAATAAATTCTATATCTAACACGAAGTAAATCAGGATGTATCTTCAACATCGAATCTTGAATTAGGCCGGGCCCTCCGGGGTTCATGTACACACTACGTACACTCCACTCCTCAGTCCCTAGCTTCATTCAACTTTCTCGGTGCTGAAAACCGGTCTTTTTGAACCGCACTTATAAGAGGTAGCTCAAAAAGTCCCCTCGGATCACGATTTAGACGATCAGCCAAAGCTTATCAAGACAACGCTTATCGGAGCAGGAATCTCGGTGCTGCTTGATGCTGATGGTCTGACTTTTTGAACATACGTGTTAAGGATGTCAAAAAGCTTCGGGGCTCAAACTGCAATGCAGCAGCTCGCTCTTGAAGCACTCTCCTAAAGCTCGTCGTCGAGGAGGTCTGGATCTAAATCCTCGTAATCCTCGGAGTCAGATCCGAAATCATATTCTTTGTCTTCAGCATTGCCAGGCACGACAAGAACATTCAATTTCGTCTCTGCCACGAGTTCTACGGCGAATTCACGTTCTACACGAATCGATACCCGTCCGTCGCCAGTCACACTTGCCTCAACAGTGCTAGGCTCCTGCGTTGCCTCCGCAGTAACCTCTACCGTTGAAGGGCGGTGTCTGGAATCCAGGTAATTGAGCGGAACGTTATCTACATAAGACACCGTTTCCTTTGCTACTTCAGTCTGCGAATTTTTATCATAGGAGTACCAGATGTTGATATCGTAAGTACCAATAACTTCAATTCCGTCGCCGGCCGCTACCGCTTCATACTGGTGGTTGATAATCCAGGCCCCCAGAATGCTAGACGGCTTATGAGGCGGAGTCACGGTATGTGTTACGGTAGAGAACTTACGACCTTTTCCGCAGATCGCTTTCGTGATAATCTCTCTACTTTGATATTTCAATGACATGTTAGAACCTCCTCCATACATCATTCCATACATATGTATGCGGGACATAGGCAAATGTTGAATATGTAAGCATAAATAATTATGTGAATGCCTATAAGTCAAGCACTATCCATCCATAATCCTTAAAATATATATATGTAATGATAACTCAAAATATTTGTTCTCTGGTTATTCTGCAATTGACAAAGAACCTCTCGGGCTTCTGTGCAAAAGCACCCCCGAGAGGTTCGTTATTGCCTACCATATGAACTAAACATACATATTTCCTTGGCTCAAGACTCTTCTGCATCAGCTTCAGCCGAATTAATAACCGTACGACGTGACTTGTCCTTCTTAGCGATCTCAAGGAAATAAGCTAGCTCGCGGGAGAGTTGTAGGAGATGGGCTCGTAATTCGAACTCTTCCCTCGATGCAGGGAGCTTCATCTGTTTGAATTGCTGGTCAAGCTGGATCTGCATTTCCTCCGTCTGCCCCGAATAGAACTCCCGGGTTACATCGACACTAAGCTGGTCAAATAGTGTGGCCACGGCTTCACCTTGTGGAATCCGTTCATAGACGAGAGAGATCAGCTCAAGCATCCCTTCGATTCGATCCAATTGCTGTTTACGCATATAGAAGTAGACATTCCATGCCTCGTTCGGCGAGATCAACTGGTTCTCAAGGGCTCGATTTGCAGAGGCTAGTCCTTCATCAACCCATTTGCCTGCCTCAATTAGCTCTTTGCCATCCCATAGATGCTCCGGATCACGAAGGGATGTCGCAATATGCTTGAAAATAACCGAGAATAGCCCGTCTACTTTATGGCGGATCTTGAACAGCTTATCTTCCTCCTTCGGCATATATAGCAGATTCACGATCATGGCGGAGCCAAGGCCGATCAATAGTAATTCGATCTGCGTTGCCATCACCTGCAGACTGATCACCTCGCCACCAAATACACGGAACACCACGACAGAGCTCGTGACGATTCCTTCTTTGAAATTCGCGCGGGAAAGGAGCGGGAATGCGATTAAGATGTAGACGGCCAACACCCAAATATGGAAGCCAAGTATGTAGAAAAGAATAAACGCCATAATTAGGCCCAAGATGGAGGCGAAGAATCGGGAAGATACCGTTGCAATGCTGCGCTTGCGCGTTACATCAACCCCCAGAATGGCCAGCAGGCCGGCGGATAGTGCGCCTTCGATGTTAAACGCGTCAGATATGATGATAGCCAGTACCGTGGCGATCGCTGTCTTAATTACTCTGAATCCCATCTAATCACCCTTTATTAACAGACTATAGATATACCTTTTGAACATTTACGCAAAAATAACCTGAATTTCTAGACACAAAATTCATCTATTTCACTTCATCATCGTACTCGATTTGCCAACGGCGGGCAATGCGATGGCAACAAAAAAAGAAGGAGCTTACCGCTCCTTCAGCAGTTTGCGTTCAATATATACGACCAGTTGATACATCGCCGTCGCCACAATAGCAATAATGACCAGGCTGGACAGCACCAGGGTGAAATTAAAGACCTGAAAACCATAGACGATCAAATAGCCTAGCCCTATTTTTGCTACGAGGAATTCTCCGACGATGACACCTACCCAGGCCATCCCGACGTTCACCTTCAAGGTTGATACGATCGTAGGGAATGAGGCAGGCAGAATCGCCTTTAAGAACACGTCTCGGCGTGTGCCGCCAAACGTTCGAATAACTTTGATCAAGTTCTGATCAACCTCGTTAAAGCTGTTATATACCACTAGGGTCGTAACGATGACCGTAATGGACAGTGTTGTAATGACGATCGCTGTATAGCCCGCTCCGAACATCACGATAAATATCGGCCCTAGTGCAACCTTAGGCATGCTGTTGAACACGACCATATAAGGATCCAGCACTCTGCACAAGAATGGCGACCACCAGATTACAACCGCTAGAGCCGTTCCGATTAACGTTCCAAGCAAGAAACCGACCGCCGTCTCAGCCACCGTAATCCCAAGGTGCGGCCACAGTTCTCCGGACATGGCATCCTTGGCAATTTGACGGGCGACCTTGGATGGGTAGCTGAAGATTAAGACGTCAATCCATTTCAATTGGCCAGCTAGCTCCCATAACCCGATGAATATAAACAGAAGCGATAATTGAGTACTTAGTACAAGATGTTTACGCCTGCTCTTTTGCCGACGGTGTTTATGCCATTGCTCCTTGATCCAATCCTTCTCCTTATGTTTAACTTTCAAAGTTTGTGTGAGCGACATCCTTCGCCCCCCTCTCCTCCGAAGTCTCCAGATCGCGCCATATCTCCTGGAATAACTCGTTGAAGCCTTCTTCCTCTCTGGCATAAAAAGGTTGTAGTTCTCGAATGTTGTCCGGGATATCATAAGTGCTCTTCATTCTCCCCGGCTTCGCGGCAAGGACAATAACCCGATCGCTCACCGCAATAGCCTCTGACAAATCATGCGTGACCAGTATCCCGGTCTTGCCCCTTTGCCTAAGCGTATCCACGACAAGATCCTCCAGCTGAAGCTTCGTCTGATAATCGAGCGCTGAGAAAGGCTCATCCAGAAGCAGCAGATCCGGGTCCGTTGCCAAAGTACGGACGAGTGCCACCCGCTGCCGCATCCCCCCTGAGAGTTGATGCGGATACTGATTCGCTGTATTTCCTAGCCCCATCCCCTCCAGAAGCTCCATCACCATAAGGGTGCCACGTTCATTCAATCTTCCGGTTAATTCAAGACCAAGCTGTGCATTACCTAGAATCGTCCGCCAAGGAAATAAATAGTCCTGCTGCAGCATGTAGCCGATCTCAGGTGTTGGCCCCATTATCGGCTTGCCATGCAGCAGCACCTGTCCCCGGGACGGGGACAATAATCCGGCAATCAGTGATAGAAGCGTGGTCTTGCCGCAGCCGCTAGGGCCAACCAAGCTGATAAATTCACCCGCATTCACGGCCAGATTGATCCCCTTGAGTGCAAGTATCGCTTCCCGATCCGTTAAATATAAATGATCCAAATCCTTCAGTTCTACGACAGGAACCACCGCTCACACTCCCTTCCGTCCGGTTAATTATTTGGAACCTGCCTTAACTGCGGATTCCGCAAAATCATTGTTAACCACCTTCGCCATCTCTACGCGTTCCTTCAGTTCTCCCGCACTATCCATAACATCAAGCAGATTGTTCCAGGCTTCTTCATGTAGGACTGGTGTTGAAGCGTAGGTTCCTTGCTCGAGATAGCGCTTCACTGAGCTGGTGAGAATGTCCATATCTGTATCCTTGAAGTAGGGTGCTATCGTCTTCGCCGTCTCCTCCGGCGTATGTGATCCAACCCACATCTGTGCTTTATAGATCGCGTTCGTAAACTTCTGGACTGCATCTTTATGCTTGTTCATATAACTCTGCTTGGTCATGAATATGGTATAAGGCAGCTGTCCACTCTCCGTCCCAAACGAAGCTACAACATGGCCCTTTCCTTCACGTTCAAATATCGAAGCTTGCGGTTCGAACAATTGAACATATTGTCCCGTACCTGATGCGAACGCAGCGGCTATGTTGGCGAATTCAATATTTTGGATCAACTCCAATTCGGCATGAGGGTCGATTCCATGCTTCTTGAGTGTAAACTCACCAGCCATCTGCGGCATACCGCCTTTTCTTTGACCAAGGAAGATACTCCCATTCAACTTCGACCAATCGAATTCACCTGTCTCTTCCCGTGCAACAAGGAAGGTACCATCTGTCTGTGTCAGCTGGGCAAAGTTAATGACCGGATCTTCCGCACCTTGTTGGTATACGTATATGGATGTTTCAGCTCCGACCAGAGCTACGTCTATTGCACCGGACAGCAACGCCGTCATGGTCTTGTCTCCACCAGCTGTCGTCTGCAGCTCAACATCAAGACCTTCTTCCTTGAAGAATCCCTTCTCCAGAGCAACATATTCGGGTGCATAGAAGACCGAACGCGTAACCTCACCGATTCTGATCTTCGTCCCGCCACCGCCTGCACAACCCGCCAATCCCGACGTGAACAGCACCAGGAGAGCAATCATCAGCATCGCATTTCGCTTGAACATGCCTGTCACCTCTTTCACAGTCACCATAAAATTAAGCTTTGTTCTATGTGTATGCGTGAACTGGGCAAATGGTTAAGTACACAGGAAGGGTGAAGATCCATTGTCAAGATGCCACATCATGTTTATCCCATTTCGATCTTCTACTGTATAATGTTGGAGAGGAGAGTGATTTATATATTGATTTCAAAGGTGAAAAGATGGGAATTGGATTCGCTAAGTCTTGAAGAAGTGTGCAATGTTTGTTTCGAGCCGCTAATACGCGCTTACAAGCAAAGAATGGCCGATCATACTTTAGAAAATAGCTCGATGATCAAGGAAGAATTTTATAGTGATCTTACCGAGGGTCAACGGGCGTTGTTCTCTTTTCACGTATTTTATGATCACGCCGTTGAATCCCTAGAAGAATTTTATTGGTGGAGTGCTTATTTTTTTGCGCAGCCTAAAATTTGGTCAGCAATCAAATCCGGAGTTCACTATTATGGGGACGAACATATGCTACAAATCCTCGAAAGCGTCGAGTCGCTTCTTAAAACATATCATCATCCGAGAAGTTTGGATGAGTTTAATGTGACGCGTGAAGATTTTGTCCGTAATCAAAAATTGCTTGAATCAATATACCCTTTATCCAATAGATTTAATGAAGCCTCTCCATTAACCATACAGAAAATTGGCAGTTATATTCGAGACAACCTTCAAGAGTTTATTTTGATTGAAGACTAATTATAGGAAATTACCGCTATACAAAAGTTGGTGGTCACAAAGACAGGGTACGAGAACCTTTATGGTTTTCGTACCCTGTTTGCTACGTATAGTAATTATTCAGAGGTTTTTTGAAATTATAATTTGTAAACCTCTTTGTATTTCTGCTCCAAATAATCGGCCAGATAGTCTGGATTGAGATCTTCGCCAGTGACTTGCTTAATAATTTCCGCAGGCTTCAGCGACTTGCCGTATTTGTAGATTTTATCAGTAAGCCAGTCCTTGATCGGCCCCAGATTGCCAGCAGCAATCAGGCTGTCGAACTCAGGCAGCTCCTTGCGGATCGTATGGGCAAATTGGGCTGCGTACATATTGCCAAGCGCATAGGAAGGGAAATACCCGAAGCTGCCCCCGGACCAGTGCACGTCCTGCAGTACTCCTTCTCCATCATTGGAAGGGGTTACTCCGAGATAGGACTGGTATTTCTCATTCCATACTTTCGGCAAATCACTAACTGCCAAGCCTTCGTTGAAGATCATCTTCTCGATCTCATAACGAATAATGACATGGAGGTTGTAGGTTAACTCGTCTGCCTCAATACGAATAAGCGAGCTCTCCACCCGGTTGATTGCCCGGTAGAATTGATCGACAGAGACATCCTTCAGTTGTTCAGGGAAATGCTGTTGCAGTTCTCCATAGTAGCGATTCCAGAACTCACGGCTGCGACCAATAAAATTCTCCCAGAAGCGGGATTGGGATTCGTGAATTCCCATCGAAGTACCTTGGCTAAGCGGAGTACCATTCAGCTTGGAATCCACATTCTGTTCATAGAGCGCGTGACCGCCCTCATGCAGCGAACTGAACAAAGCGCTTGTCAGATCATCCTCGTAATAATGCGTAGTTATCCGCACGTCTCCCGGATTAATCGTCGTCTCGAATGGATGCTCTGTCTCATCGACCCGACCACCGTCGAGATCATAGCCAATTTCCTTCAGCATATCCAGACTGAATTTATGCTGCTTTGCAATATCAAATGTATTGTCCAGGAAGGACGCATCCGGTCTGTCCGAAGCTTCTGCAATTTGCTGGACCAAAGGTACAAGCCGATCACGGAGGCGTCCGAACACTTGATCCAATTTCTCCACCGTCAGCTCCGGTTCATACATATGTAGTAGCGTATCGTAACGGGTGGCCTTCGGTCCCCAATAGTCGATGAATTCCTGTGTTTTCTCAACAATCTTAGTTAGATAAGGCTCGAATCCGGCATAATCACTATTTCTCTTGAAGTCGGTCCAGAGTGTCTCCGCATGCGAGACGAGCTCCGTGTACTCCTGGAACTTCTGCGGCGGAATCTTTACGTTATAGTCATATTCCTCCTGTACGGTGCTAACGAGACGTCTATCCGTCTCATTAAGCTCAGCCAGCACCTCAGGCCGGTTCAGATAAGATAAGTAAACGCCCATTTCCTCGGAAGTTTGCAGCTTGAAATTTTCCGTAGCCAGCATGCCGATGGTAGCGGCACGCGCCTCGGCCCCATTCTTCGGGGCCCCAGTTCTCAGGTCCCAGTGTAATAAGGCGAGCGCTTCCCCATAACTTGTCATTTTACGAAGAAGATCCCGGAACTGCTCCCATATTTCCGTCGTTTTTTGATCCATCCGATATTCACCTCTTTTTTTAATTTGAGCCCATCTTTGTTCATTATCTAAGAAGATGTTATCCAGCCACATAACGTAGAACGAACACACCATGACATTATCACAGAAGAGCCACATAATTCAACGTAACCTGAAGCTGGCCCCCCTTAGCCCGAGCCAAGAATAAATGGGTGTATGAAATGCACGCAAATTTTATCTTCATCGTATTTGGTTGCAGCAGATTGGCAGATTCTTTATTTATTTGATCACTTCTCTTGCTGATACTTTTTCAAATACGTATAATTAAATTTTAAGCGGATTTATTATTTGTCATCCATAATCAGAGCTCCGCTTAATTTGAAAGGAGGTTCACACTATGAACCGTGTAGAAACTATTCTAGAGCATAACCGCCATTTTGTTGCCCACAAGGACTACGAGTCTTATATTACTGACAAATTTCCCGATAAGAAGCTAGCCATTGTCACCTGCATGGATACAAGATTAGTGGAATTGCTTCCAAAGGCAATGAATTTGAAAAACGGCGATGCGAAAATTATTAAAAATGCCGGTGCAATTATATCGCAGCCTTTCGGTAGCGTTATGCGTAGTCTTATCGTAGCTATCTATGAGTTAAAAGCAGAGGAAGTGTTCATCGTCGGACACACCGGATGCGGGATGGCTTCCATAAACTCGGATAGAGTTATCGAAACGATGCGGGAACGCGGCATTTCCAACGAAGTCCTGGACACCTTGGAGCATTCTGGGATTAGACTGAACAAATGGCTGCGTGGTGTGAATAATGAGAAGGAAGGCGTCATCCATACTGTTGGCATTGTTAAAAATCATCCCCTGCTTCCAGCCAACCTTCCAGTTCACGGCATGCTGATCGACTCGACCACAGGGGAACTGGAACTGGTCATTAATGGTTATGAATAACAGCATGATACATCTGCAGATTAATAGATAATATCGCAGCTTAGAAAGGAAGGCAGCAAATCTATGACTTATCATTTTGACGAACAGTTCGAACGAAAAGGCACACTTTCTTTAAAATGGGACCTAGCTGAAAGCTTGTTCGGCGATCCAGATGTTCTCCCATTATGGGTAGCAGACATGGACTTCCGTTGTCCGCCAGCTGTCATCGAGACCGTTAAGCAGCGAGCTGAATTAGGAATGTATGGTTATACGATTAGAACTCATGAGTATTTAGATGCCATTACGAGCTGGTTCAGTAGGCGCCATCATTGGCAGATCCAGCCTGAATGGCTGACGGATACGCCAGGAGTTGTTCCTGCGCTCGGTATTGCTATTCAAGTATTATCCGAACCGGGTGATTCGGTTATTCTTCAGTCACCAGTATATAATCCATTCTACGATGTCATTCGCAAGAATGGCCGTCAAGTTGCCCTGAACCCTTTATTGCTCCGTAACGGTCGTTATGAGATGGATTATGAACAGTTGGAGAATCTGATGCGTGACGGTGCCAAGTTATTGTTGCTCTGCAGTCCCCATAACCCAGGCGGCCGCGTATGGGATCGTGAGGAACTAGAGCATTTGGGACGGCTATGCGAACAATATGATGTCCGCGTCATCTCCGATGAGATCCATTGTGATTTGATACTGGCCGACAAGAAACATATTCCGTTTGCAACGCTATCGAAGTCGATCGCCGATCGGACAGTCACCTGTCTCGCACCGTCTAAGACCTTCAATATGCCTGGCCTTAATTCCTCGTTTACTTGCATCTCGAATCCAGGGATGAAGCGGTTATTCGATGAACAGGTTCAGTCACTTGCTGTAGGTGGAGTCAGCTTCTTCGGACCTCCTGCTACAATTGCTGCCTATAACGAGAGTGAAGATTGGCTTGAAGCACTGTTGGGCTATGTACGCGGCAATATGGAGTATGCTATCTCCTTCATCAAGGACCAGATGCCTTTGCTGAATCCAATCGTATCGGAAGGAACCTACCTGCTATGGGTGGATTGCCGCAAGCTCGAACTAAACCCGGATGCTCTGAAGCAATTGATGTATCAAGAAGCCAAGATCGCCTTCAACGAAGGCTCAATCTATGGTGAACAAGGAACAGGTTTCCTTCGTATCAATTTGGCCTGTCCCCGCGCTCTGCTTAGCAAAGCGCTAGATCAATTCAATGGAGCTATTGAAAGAATGCTTTAATAGCAGCTATAGGGGACCTCTTTGGGGTCCCCTACATTGTATATTGACTATTGACTTATGTGCCCAGTAGCATGAATTGCTGTCCTCTTGCGCTTTAACAATATGTAAACCAGATAAATTCCATATAACAGATACAATATATTCAGAATTGATACGGCCAGAACTTCCCAATAAATGTCATTATAAGTAAACATAAGAATAATAAAGAGCATCCTCCGTCAAGTCGAAAATGCTCTTTCTTATGATATTTACTGTGCGAAAGCTTTAGAAGCAGAGCCGTTTACAATTACATCAATAATGCAGCAGACAATACTGCTGCAATGAACTTCCCGGCAATGGAATTGTCTTGACAATATGGTAATTATAATGCTCATACATCGGCAGATTGCTCTCCGTCTGTGTCTCCAGTGAGCATATCGCCTTTTCCTCCTGGCATTTCTTCAATAGAGGTCCAACAATCTGCGAAACATAGCCTTGCCCCTGATACTGTTCCTGAACGGCTAACATATCCAGATGTAAATATTTATGTCCTCCAAGCATTGACAGCCAGGTAGAGTCCATTTGGCGAAGAATCGATATGCCGCGTACGAACCCTCGAAGCCCTATATAGCGGCAGATCGGCAAAGATTTACCTATAGCCCTAGCGATTTCACTCCAATAGCTCACTTTTGAACGCCATGTCTTCGGCTCCAGTTCCGAATGGAAGATCAGGGCTACCGCTTCATAGCGATCCGAGGTTGTCACTAGGTCGGAATAGGGGTACAGCATCTCGATATAATGCTGGAAAAATATATTCAGCACTTGCAATCTTGACTTCTCATTCGGCAAAATATACTGATATAGCGGGTCATCCTTAGCAAAAGCTTGGGCCATTATAGCAGCCACTCTAGGAATGTCCAGACGACCGACTTGAAGTAATTTACTACAAATAGTTCCACCTCATTGGTATAAATCCAAGTGTATATCCGATACCCCATTATATCATTTCATACCAAGAATTTCAGGATCCTTTCATGTTCGAAGATACATTTGTCGATTCATTATAATTCAGAATATGCCCAGAAGAGATGAATGACACTGGTAAAGTTGCCTATTGGATCCATCCATAGCAACGCCTATTATGATCGGTGTGACGGCAATGTTTGACATATTCTTTCACCGGACACCATAATATAATTACTTATGTCATAGGGGAGCTTATTCAATATGCAGCGCATTCGAAGTCTCATCGATAGATTACAGATAAAAAAATGGATCTCCACCCTGTATCAAATTAAAGTACTTCGGCTCATTCCTCCGATCGTTATCATCGGTCTCGTATATTGGGAAGGGCAAAAGGAATTCCGCACGATTCATTGGGGCAAAACCTTGTACTACCTACGCCATATTCACCCAGAGACATTATTGTTCTTATTCTGCTTCTCCCTCATCGCAGTCTCGATCATGACCCTATATGACCTGTTAATCAGACGCCATTTCCAGCTTCCACTAAGCCGCTGGCAGACTTTCAGATATGGATGGATCGCGAATACCTCCAGCAACCTGCTAGGCTTCGCTGGTCTGACCGGAGCAGGTATCAGGACTGCGCTGCTACGCAGCCGCGGAACTTCGTACTCCACAATTGCCGCTGCTGTTGGTTTCCTATCGACCATCCCGTTTACCGGATTATCTTTGCTTGCCTGGTTCAATATTTTTGCTGTCTTCCCTGCCCGTCAAATTACAGAGGTTCATCACTGGCTCATATATGCAGTATGGGGTTCCGCTTTATATTTGCCGTTATTTGTACTTCTACAGCGAACGACGCTGTTCTCTAAATGGTTCAATCGCGACCGTGGACAAATGCAGTGGCGAACGATCTCCTCGGTCATTACCGTCTCTTTCATGGAGTGGTTGTTCGCAGGGCTCACTTTCTGGTTCATTTGCAGAGCTTTTTTCCCGAATCTATCCTTTAGTGCTATCTTCGGGATATACATATTAGCAGCAATTGCCGGTATGATCAGTATGGCGCCTAGCGGGATTGGCGGGTTCGATCTGACGGCCCTCCTTGGACTTCAACTGCTGGGGCATTCTCCTGAAAAAAGCGCAGTTGTACTTATTCTGTTCAGACTCCTGTATTACATTCTGCCTTGGTTGATCGGCCTTATTATGGCGGCCTTCGAGTTTTCACGGGATCGTAAGAAAGGCACTTCTCCTGTATCTAATGAATCTTCACAAATGTCGCCTGCAAAGAAGTCATTGGATGAGAGCGGTGAGGCGGCAAATGTCACAAATACATGGCTGAAGCTCCGCAGTTGGCCTGGCCCTCTCGGTTTCATCGGAGAAGTCAGCGCCTGGTCATTAAGCAAGCTTGTGTTCATCGCGGGTGCGCTGTTGATTCTATCGGCGGCTACTCCCGCCCTTCTATACCGGTTTCATTATATAGAGAATATTCTTTCATTACCGATTATGCGATTATCCCATCAGCTCAGCATCGTCATCGGCATTATGCTGATTGTGCTGTCGAGGGGAATATCACTGCGCGTCAAACGCGCTTATTCCTGGACACTGCTCCTGCTTTGTACCGGTGCTATCTTTACTTTTGCCAAGGCATTTGATTATGAAGAGGCCATCATTCTACTGCTCATCGCACTCTTACTTTGGATGTCCAGACAACAATTCTACAGATTGTCGGTTCCCCTAAGAAAATATCATATCATCGGTTGGATGATCATGACGGCATGTATTACTGGAGTTTATTACTTCATCGGGGCCAGTACACGCCCTTTTCTAAAGAAGCCTTTTCATTTTCACGTCGGCGAGCATGCGCCAAAGCTGCTCGGATCTAGTGCATTCATTCTCTCGGCAGTGAGTGGGCTGCTTCTTGCTTGGCTTCTGCTAACCCTTTATTACTTACTTCGTCCAAAGCAGCTGAATATGCCTAGCATTAGTAATACAGATCGTGCTAAATTAAGTGATTTCCTAGAGCGCTATCCTGGTAATATGCTTACCCATATGTTATTTGCGGGAGATAAGAGCTTCTTCTGGGCGATAGACAATCAGGTTCTGATCCCTTATGCGAAGATTCATAACAAGCTTGTCGTATTGGGAGATCCGCTAGGGCCAAGGGAAATGGTTAGCGAAGCTATCCAGCAATTTCAGAACTATGCTGACCAATATGCATTAGAGACTGTGTTCTATCAGACGACTCCTGACTATTTACCGCTCTACCATGAGAATGGGTACCGCTTCTTCAAGCTGGGCGAAGAAGCGCTAGTTGACTTGAGCAGCTTCACCTTGAGCGGCAAGCGAAATGCTGCTCTCAGAGCGGTTCACAACCGCTTCGAACGAGAGGGCTTCCGGTTCGAGATTGCATCTCCTCCCCATCAAGAGAAGCTGATGGAGAGGTTGAAATATATTTCAGATCAATGGCTTCGAGGGAAAAAAGAAAAAGGATTCTCGATCGGCTGGTTCGATGAGAATTACTTACAACTCGCTCCGCTTGCTCTGATTACCGATCAAGAAAATAAGGTTATCGCCTTCGCTTCCATCGCTCCTGTCTACGACCATGACGTTACTTTGTCCGTGGACCTCATGCGCCATCTTCCTGAAGTTCCAAATGGAACCATGGATCAACTGTTCATCAGTCTGTTCGAATTCGCTAGGGAACAAGGCTATTCTTGCTTCAATCTTGGGATGGCTCCGTTAGCTAGTGTTGGCAAGAGTCGCGCAGCGATGCGGGAAGAGAAGCTCGCGCATATTCTGTTCGAGCATGGCGAGAGTCTTTACGGATTTACTGGCCTCAGGAACTATAAAGAGAAATTTTCGCCCCGATGGGAGCCCCGATACCTGGCTTATCCGACAAACATATCTCTGCCTGTGCTGCTGCTCGAGTTGGTCAGCTTGGTATCACGCAAGCCACACAAACTGCGGAATTAAACTGAGCAGCTTCATCTAAAAATATGGAGCTGAAACCCTATAAACAACATCAAGGCCGCTGACCGGGAAATTCCGGCAGCGGCCTTGATGTTGTAAATTACATAAAAACATCTGTAATCTCGATATTCCGTTCCGTCGATAAATCGTAAAAATTCTGCTCGGATTGAACTAACGGTCTGAAGATATCCGAAGGGTTCGTCCATACAATGGTTGCGATCTCCCCGTTGCTGAGTCGTACCTTCTTACCAATAAAGTTGGGCATCAGATTACGGGTCAGTACTTGAACTACGCGTTCATTCAATACACCGAAACCAAGTTCATATATTTTCCGAAGCACCGTCAATAACGCAAGCTTGTTGCCGTTCTCATCCGGGGCGGTCATATCAACGTAAGCATTCGCTACCGCCACGATTTGAGCATACGGATGAATTTGATCTTTGTATAATCCGTGCGGATGTCCAGATCCATCATCTCTTTCATGATGCTGCAAAGCCGCCAAGGCGATCCGTTCATCAGACATCGAATCCCGGATAATCTCATAACCGTATCTCGTATGTTTTCGAAGCTCCACCTTCTCCTGATCGTTCAAAGGATGGGACTGATTGCGAATTTCCTGTGGTACCCTGCTCTTGCCTATATCATGCAAATATCCCGCTTTACTGACAGCTACACACTCTTGCTTAGAATAACCTAACCAATATGCGATGTAATAAGACAAGAGTCCTACTTGTAAGGAATGATTATAAATATTGACGTCATCTTGCCCGAAATAAATCAACAAGGACACGACATCCTTCTTCTCGTCTATCACCTCAAGCATGGGCTGAAGCTTGTCATCCACCATTGCTTGATTGAACTTCCCGGTAGTCAACGCCTCCAGGAAGATCGACTGGTACCCCTTGATCGTGAGCTCGAAGTTCTCTTGCAATCGGCTGGAGAATCCGCTGCGATCAAGCCCGAATAGAGCGGTTGAATCCACCCTTGGCTCGATATCGATATAGTCGATGCTCTGCCTGTACAGAAGAGCAATTTCTTCTTTATGTACGCTCGTTCCCTTCGCTAATACGTGGAGCCCGGCACGATTGAACAAATCGGATTGTAACCGGTCCCCGTCCTTGAGATCGGTAATATGCATTTTCATAAATATTCAGCCTCCTCTCGACAAATTTAGGCCTTCTTAGTCTGACGGATCTATTACGTATAGGTGTATGTAACTGAATCACAATAATCACGATACTTTGCACTATTAATATCGAATAAAAAGCGCTTTCTCTAAATAGTACTTAAGATTCATTTGCATAAAACTTCCTCTATTCGCGAACCTTATAGTCTGAACGGAAATTATTTTGGTTGAAAGGAGATGTTAACATGTGGCCCTGGGGACGCAAAAGACGCGTTCATGATCGCAATCCAAAATCATCACCTTCCAAAAGCGGACAACCTCCACGTACAGAATTGCCCGCCCTAAAGACGACCGACAAGCGCCTCAAACCACGTCTGGACTGGTTCAAGCAGCAATTTAACAATTGCTCGGACGTTATTTTTCGGGAATTTGAATTATCCTCCGGCGAGGGCTGTGCCATTATCTATCTCAATGGAATGATAGACCAGAACTCACTTCAACACTTCATATTGCACGATCTATTAGCTGATACATCGGACTCTTCAAATGTGTACAAGACTCTATTTGAACGCAGGTCCCTGTCTGTCTCGCACTATACTATTACTTCCGATCTGAACGAATGCCTAACCCATATCCTTAGTTCCTGCGCCTCCCTGCTCATCGATGGTGATAACCGTATGATCAATTTTGAAGTGGCCTCTTATCCGACTCGTTCCATCGAGGAGACACCGAATGAGTCCATTATCCGCGGTTCAAGGGAATCTTTCATCGAGGATCTGCCAACCAATCTAACCTTAATGCGTCGTCATTTGAAGTCACCGGCCCTCAAGACAGAGAGCGTTATTATCGGCAAGAAGACCCACACAAAAATAATCATCAGTTATATAGAGGGTGTATGCAAGCCAGAGCTCGTAGTCGAACTGAAACGCAGATTATCCTATATTGAGATAGATGGGATCGTAGGGACATTTTACATAGAAGAGTTCCTTAAGGACAACCCATATTCTCCGTTCCCTCAGATTGAATATACGGAAAGACCGGATACCGTTAGCGCCTCTCTGCTGGAGGGAAGGATAGCGATTATGATGGAAGGAACTCCTGTCTGCCTGCTTGCACCGGTTACTATGTCTATGTTGATGCAATCGCCGGACGATTATAATATGTGGTTCATCGCCGGTTCTATGATTCGACTGATCCGTTATTTCTTCTTGTTTGTCTCCTTGCTGCTGCCGTCTTTATACATTGCCATCGCTACATTTCATCCGCAGATGATCCCCTTTCCTCTACTGGTTACGATCGCTTCCTCCCGGGAGATTGTACCCTTTCCGGTTATCTATGAAGCGTTCATGATGGAGATCGCCTTTGAGGCATTGCGGGAAGCTTCGATTCGTATCCCGAAATCGATCGGTCAGGCGGTGTCTATTATCGGAGCGCTCATTATCGGCACGGCTGCGGTACAAGCCGGGATTGTATCAGCTGCTATGGTAATTATCGTCTCGTTAACTGGCATCGCCTCCTTCATTATCCCGCACTATGATCTTGGAATTGCAATTAGGGTACTGCGATTCCCTACCATGATTCTGGCATCCATGTTCGGACTTTACGGAATTGCCTGTGCTCTGATCTTTATCTACATTCACCTGGTCAATCTCAAGTCATTTGGAATTCCTTATCTATCTCCATTGACGCCGTTTATTGAGGAAGATCAGAGCGATACGTTAATAAGACTGCCTTGGACATCTATGCGTACCCGCTCTCCCCTAACCTCTAACAATCGCCACAGAGTTTCAAAGAATGCCCGTGGATGGGCCAAGCCAGAGGGTGAGAATGAATGAAGAAATGGCCAGCTAGGCTATGCTTTAGTGTGCCACTACTATGGTTAGTGCTTATGTTGAGCGGATGCTGGTCATCCACTGAATTGAGTAATAGGGTTTTCCCTACGATTATGACTGTCGATCTATTGAAGGATGGCAATTTGGAAGTCTCATTCGGCATTCCTCTCCCTAATCAGATGGTCCCGAGCCAGACCGGGGGCCAAAGCAAGGGTGGCGGAGAGCCGTTCACCTTCATTTCCAAAAAAGGTAAAGAGATGGGACAAATCTTGCGGGATCTTCAATTAGACACAACGAGGGATATCTTCTTCGGCCAGACCCGAGTCATTGTCGTTGGTAGTCGCTTCGCCGAGCAAGGGATGGATCCAGTTATTGATCTAGTTAGTCGGCAACCTAATTTCCATATTAGCGCCAATTTATTCGTAACCGAGGATACGGTCGAGGATATTAAAAATTCTCCTGCAGTAGGAGAACGCTTCATATCAACGGTCCTCACCAAGTTTATTGACGAACATCTAACACTCAATACAACGGTCAAGGACTTCTTAATGTCCAAGAATAAGAGCGGGGATATTCTAATACCACGGCTCAGCTTCAAAGAGCGTCTAAATAGCGATGTTGTAAATCCGGACAAACATCTCTGGGCTAGACCGGACGGGGCTGCATTGTTCAAGAATGGCAAAATGATCGCCGGTCGCCATCTAAACTCTGATGAGCTTAGGGGTGCTCTCTGGATCACATCACAAATTAATGATTCTATATCTTCTATCAAATCACCAACGGACAATAAAGAAATCACATTTAGAATTACTAATATTAAAACAAAGATAAAGCCTATACTCAAAAACAATCAAATCAGCTTTCAGGTCAAGAGCCAGGGAAGCGCGTATATCTTCTCATCCAACTCGAATCTTGATATCAAGAATAGTGAGGTGTTGATCAAACTGCGGGAAACATTAAATAAAGACCTGGCACAACTTATGCATCAAACATTTCAATCTACGAAACAGATAAAATGCGATGCTTTCCGGCTCAGCGACTACTTGGACTGGCGTTATCCGAAGGCATGGAGACAGATACAGCATCAATGGGATGACTATTATGCCGATCAACTGAAGATCGAAATCGATGTAGATATTACATTAAATCATACGGGGACTTACTATCGCTCTATAGAACGATAGAGAGAAAATTGAGCTGCGGAGGGAGGATATGGGCTGGATCGGATTCGTGTTTGTTCTGATTATCATCTTTGACTGGTTCAAACTGCGTAGCCTAAAGGCAAGTCTGAAGAAAAGAATTATCGGTCTATCGATAACAATCCTTCTACTGATCCTGATTGAACTGCAGTACGCATTCAAGGAGACGTACAACCTTTACACGGTGTTAGACTACATTGAAAATCACATCATTATAAAGCCGGGAAGAAAATAGCCTAGAAAAGGAGCAGCGAAAATGAAGAAAATTACTTCACTGCAGATTTTTACGTTGTACAGTATGTCCATGTATACGACTTTCGCAGCCTTTATTGAAAACACTCTGGCTGATACCAGCAAATATTCCTCTCTCCTTGCCTCACTAATAGGCCCACTTCTGGCCTGGCTGCTGATCTACCCTGCCTTGAAAGTAAGCAGGGCCAGACCAGATGAATTTGCTGTCGAATACGGGCATGAACTGGTCGGTAAATGGCTGCATACATTTTTTATGATTTTAATAATATTTGCCAATATCATGCTTAGCGCGATCAACATAAGACAAATGTCAAACTTCCTGCTCACAGAGTATTTAATCGGCACGCCATCCTGGGCTGTTCTCCTCACCTTCAGTCTGGCTATAGCTTATGCTGTCTATTCCGGGGTGTTTACGATATTCCGGGCTGCACAGGGCATTTTTCTACTTAGTGCCCTGTCCTATTTTATTCTTCCGTTTCTGGCTGCCGGTGAGCTACAGGTAGCGATATTACCGGCCTTCTTTACGCATCTTGAACCCGCCCATTTGGGGAATGGGATTTTTTTAAACATCGCCTTATTCGGCGAAATATCTTTCCTGTTCCTATTAATGCCTTATATAAAAACTCCGAAAAAAGCGCATAAAACGATACTGGCGGCGATTTTACTCTCAGTCTTTATGAATTTATCGCATCTATTCATTGTAATGTCCGCCTTCGGACCCGAGATCACGGCAAATTTGTCGTACCCCGATCTAGAAATAACGACCTTCATTTCGACCGGTTCATTCCTGCAAACAGGTGACCCGATTCTGATCATCCTGTGGCTAACGAGCTTATTTGTCAAAATATGCTTCACGGTCTTCATGACTACGTTCTGCATTTCACAGCTCACTAAGGTCAAGGATCATCGACCTTTTACACTGTCACTGACCGCCTTCATAACGATACTATCCATGATTATAATCAGGACTCAGACCGAACTGAATGATCTACATTCCTTCAAATTGCCCGGATTGCTAATCGTGTGTGAGATTCTAATTCCTATCATCTATTGGATCGCCTATCTGATTCGTAGTCGTTCCTCTAAGCCTGAGCAGCAGCAAACATAAAAATGCCGCCCAAAGAGGGCGGCATTTTGAAATTATACAAATGTAGGTTATTTGTTAGTTAACGATTGAATATCGATGAATGGCGTTGCTCCTCCTGTTACAGATGGAAGCTTCCCATCCCATTTCTCCAGCGCCTTCTCTTGAACTTCGATCTGCTTCAATTCGATGAGCTCTGGCGTAACTTCCTGCTTCTTCAGCTTAAGAGACTCCGCCTCGGCCTCAGCCTGGGCAACCTTCTGTTTGGCCTCTATCTCAACCCGCTTCAGATCATTGCTGGCTTTGAGTGCCTGTTGCTGAGCTACCTGCTTCGCTTCAATAGACTGATTGAAAGCATCGGAAAATTTAAAGTCGACGATGTTAATCTCATTGACGATAAGATCATACTTCGCGAGGCGGGCTGTCAGCAGCTCGCTAATCTCTCCAGCAACAACATCCCGCTTGGCAATCAGATCCTCGGCCTGATATCTCGCAGTGACCTCTTTTACAATCTCCTGTACGGCCGGGTTAATAATGATCGTGTCGAAGGACCCGCCGATATTATTCATTAGATTGTAGGCCGATTCCTTATTCACTGAATAGTTGACGGCAACATGTGTCGACACGGGCTGTAAATCCTTCGAGGAGGCCGTTGTATCCGTCTCCGCCTTGGTCACCTGGGTGTTCACTTGAATGACCGACTGAATGAACGGAATCTTGAAGTGGATCCCTGGGGACAACACCTCGCTATTCAATTTCCCAAATGTCTTATACAACCCAACATGGCCGAATTCTACCTGAGTGAAACTGCCCATTCCTATAATTCCAACAACGATAACCGTGATAATAAGGCCTGATAATCCACGCAGCTTGACTGTCTTCTTTGATCCAGGGTTTGTTCCCGCCTCCATTGACATCCCTCCGTCTATTCATATCTTGCCACATTACTAATAGTACGTTGCACCCTGGAAAAAGTAGCAAAATTTGCAACAGAGTTTATTTCCGCGACAGCCAGGCCCGTCCTTGATTCCAATTGAGATCAACCGGAATCTCGAAGAACTCGGACAATCGTTCACCATTCAGTACCTCCTGTGTCTTGCCCTGGGCGAAGATCTCCCCACGCCGAATCAATAAGGAATGGGAGAAGATCGGTAAAATTTCCTCCGTATGGTGTGTCACATAAATCATGCTTGGGGCATCAGGTTGCTTCGCCAGCTCACTGATACTGTCAAGCAGGCCTTCCTTCGATATAAAGTCAAGCCCATTTGCGGCTTCATCAAGAATAAGCAGACGCGGTGCCGCCATCAAAGCTCTGGCAATCAACAGCTTCTGCTTCTCACCTTGAGAACAGGTTTGGTATGTTCTATCCATGAGATGTCCACAGCGTAATTGCTCCATGAGGGCGGCTGCCTGCCCGAAATCAGCCTCCGTAGGCTTATCATAAAGACCGATTGAGGCGAATTTGCCACTTACAACGAGATTTTGTGCCTTCTCATTACCGTGCAGCCGTTCTTGCAGCGAAGAGCTGACCCATCCGATTGACTTACGTAATTCTCTTAGATCTATCTCACCAAATTTATGACCAAGTACACTGATCTGTCCGGTTGTCGGCCAGATGTAGCCGCAAAGTAAATTTAGAAGCGTGGTCTTGCCTGAGCCATTCAGGCCAAATAAAGCCCAGTGCTCTCCTTCCCGTACGTTCCAATCGATTTGCTGCAGCACCGTCTTCCCTTCACGCCGCCAGCTAACATCCTTCATCTCTACAACATTCTTCTCCATAGCTCCACCCTGCCTCTCCCCGTTTTTTGTATAATAATCCCAAGCTACTCTGCTGTGATGATTTTGTCAAGAATTTGATATATTCTGCAGAAGAACGAAAAACACGGATCCTTTCCGTTGCTATTTCTTTATTCCTTTACTAGAATACTAGCAAAGGATGGTAGATACATATGTTGAGACTAAATGTAGATGAATTGCAAGAGCTGCAGGTGATCTGTGAACAAAATGATCAGATCAGCCTCAAGCTGAATTGGGATATGCTGCTTAATCCGGAAGAAGACAACAGCCATCACCTCACAGAATATCGGGATGGACGGCTCATTGCCTTCTTAGGCAAGTATATCATCGGCGGAAATATGGAGATTTGCGGGATGGTACATCCTGATTATCGAAGACAAGGGATTTTCACAAGATTGCTGCAAAGTGGAATTACTAGAGAAGAAGCCGTAAGGTACTCTTCCATCTTGCTGAATACGCCTGCGGCATCTGCCTCAGGCCAAGCTTTCCTGAAGACTGTCAGCTGTCGCTATTCCTTCACCGAATACCAGATGCAATATGTTGTGGCGGAGAATAAACTCAGCAATGTGCGGCCAGGCATATCGCTTCGTCCTGCCACACCGGAAGATGCGGAATCGCTCAGTCAGCTGGACGCTGACGGCTTTCAGTGTGACTATGAACAGACGCTTCAGGATTATATCCGGTTGAGCCCGAAGGACATGGCCGAGAACGAACTGATCATTGCAGATGGCCAGACCGTCGGCAAAGTTCGCGTCACGAGGCTAGAAGACCGAAGCTGGATCTATGGCTTTGTCATCCACTCCCGTTATAGAGGCGAAGGGATCGGACGTGCTGTTCTAGAGCAAGTTATCGCTCGTGAGCATGCCGCCGGACACAGCATATGGCTGGATGTAGCCATAGAGAACCCGGCTGCCATGAAGCTCTATGAGACAGCCGGGTTTCAGTTGCGCTGCGCACAGGACTATTTTACTTATGATCGAACTTAAATAGCGCCAAATTGTGCCTGGTGCAGGCGGCTGTAATGGCCGCCTGCGGTCACGAGCTCCTGGTGACGCCCCTGCTCTGATATGCCCTCTTCCGTTACAACAACGATGCGATCGGCATTTTTGATCGTTGCCAGTCGATGCGCAATCACGAGCGTAGTTCTCCCTTCCGATAATTCGGCAAGAGATTGCTGGATCGCCAGCTCCGTCTCTGTATCCAGTGCCGAGGTGGCCTCGTCCAGGATCAGAATTGGAGGATTCTTCAGGAACATACGGGCAATAGCCAGACGCTGCTTCTGTCCGCCAGAGAGCTTGACGCCACGCTCACCAATTACAGTATTCATTCCCTCGGGTTGTGCTTCAATGAAATCCTCAAGCTGGGCGCGGCGCGCCGCCGTCCAAATCTCTTCGTCACTGGCCCCTAGTTTACCGTAAGCAATATTCTCGCGGATACTGCCGGAGAATAAATACACGTCTTGCTGGACGATCCCGATGTTGCGGCGTAATGAAGATAGGGTAACATCTCGGATGTCTGTGCCATCAACTGTAATCCGGCCCCCATCCACCTCATAGAACCGTGGCAGTAGACTGCACAAGGTTGTCTTACCGGCACCGGAAGGACCGACAAAGGCGATGGTCTCCCCAGCGTGAATATTCAGACTAATATGGTTCAACACTCTGTCTTTGCCGTCGTAACCAAAGCTCACATTCTGGAAGGCGATATCTCCCTTTAACTGACCCGCTTCCAATGCGTCCGTTCTATCCGCTACATCTGGCTCCGTATTCATAATCTCCATATAGCGCTTGAATCCGGCAATCCCTTTCGGATAACTTTCAATGATCGCATTGATCTTCTCGATCGGTCGAACGAAGACGTTAGCCAGAAGCAGGAATCCGACGAATTCCCCATAGGACAGCTCGCCGCGAATAACGAACCAGGTCCCGCAAATCATGACGAATAAAGAGACAAGCCGCATCAGCATATAGTTAACCGAGAAGCTACCGGCCATGATCTTATAGGCGCGTAGCTTCGTACGACGGTATAGACCGTTGTTCTCGGCGAACAGCTTCTTCTCATGCTCTTCATTGGCAAAAGCCTGAACGACACGAATGCCGCCAATGTTCTCTTCAACTCGAGAGTTAAAATCCGCCAGCGCCCCGAACAGCCCACGATAGGTTTTCGTCATCTGCCGATTGAAATGCAGTGCAGCCCAGACGAGAACGGGCACAACTAAGAAGGTCAACACAGCCAGCTTCCAATTGATCGATAGCATAAGCAGAAATGAACCGACCAAGGTCATACCCGCGATAAATACATCCTCCGGCCCGTGATGAGCGACCTCCCCGATATTATCGAGATCATTCGATAAGCGGGACATTAGGTGACCGGTCTTGTGATTGTCATAGAATTTGAAGCTCAGCTTCTGTAAGTGCTCGAACATGTTCTTACGCATATCCGTCTCGATGTTAACCCCTAGCATGTGTCCCCAGTAAGTAACAATATAGTTCAATACCGTGTTCAAAATATATATTCCGAGCAGCGCGGCACAGGCCATCGCGATTAGCGACCAGTCCTTGCCGGGAAGCAGCTTGTCCACGAATTGGTTGACTGCAATCGGGAATCCCAGCTCCAACAGCCCTGCGACGACAGCGCAGGTGAAGTCTAACAGGAACAGATTCTTATAAGGACGATAATATGAAAAAAAATCTCGAAGCATTTCGGCGTTCTCTCCAATCTGTCATGCAGGAAGCATTTTTTTGTAAAGATTATCATAGTTATGGGTCATTTCACAGTCCTAAGTCGGTTATAATTATTTATGGTTCGGTCAAGATTCGTCAATCAGTAGCATGGAGACCATTAAATAAGGTACAATAACTACCGAATGAATCGTCCCGGAGGTCTACTGGTGATCGGGAATTCAATGAACTACCTTGTCTTGGAAGGATGGATTATAGTAAATGTACGTTTCTAATGAATGGAATGACTATGAAGTTATCGATACAGGAAATGGAGAGAAGTTGGAGCGTTGGGGCGACGTAATTCTGCGCCGTCCAGATCCGCAAATTATCTGGCCGATCGCTAACGAGGATAAGACATGGCGGGATGTGCACGGACACTATCACCGCAGTTCTTCCGGCGGGGGCAGCTGGGAGATGAAGAAGCCGATTCCTGAACGCTGGACGATTTCTTTTGATCAGCTCAAATTTTATATTAAACCGACTAGCTTCAAGCATACGGGTCTCTTCCCGGAGCAAGCTGCCAACTGGCGCTGGATGATGGACAAGATCTCCAATGCGAAGCGCCCGATTAATGTACTTAATCTGTTCGCCTATACCGGCGGCGCTTCCGTCGCTTGCGCATCTGCTGGCGCTTCTGTCGTGCATGTCGATGCGGCAAAGGGAATGGTGCAATGGGCCAAGGAGAATCTCGCTCTATCTGGACTCGGCGATCGTCCTGTCCGTTTCATTACGGACGATGTATTCAAGTTCGTGCAACGCGAACAGCGGCGCGGCAATCGTTACGATGCGATCATCATGGACCCCCCTTCTTACGGCAGGGGACCATCGGGGGAGACGTGGAAGCTGGAACAGAGCCTGTATCCGTTCGTGGAATCCTGCTTGTCGATCCTGTCGGATAAGCCGTTGTTCTTCCTGATTAATTCCTATACAACAGGAATTTCACCAACGGTACTGAACAACATTTTAACGATGACTGTGAAGAAGCGGTACGGCGGACGTATCTCTGCTGGTGAGCTCGGTCTCCCGATTACGAAGTCCGGCATGAATCTGCCTTGCGGTATTCTAGGCCGCTGGGAGGAATAATGATGGAGCCTGCATTGTCTTGGACGACGGGACATCCAGCAATGAAAATTTTGTATGAGGACAATCATCTGCTCGGCATTGAGAAGCCTGTGAACATACCGACCCAAGAGGATGCTAGCGGAGATCCGGACTTATTAAATCTGCTGAGAGCAGATATTAAGGAGAGATATAATAAGCCCGGGAATGTATATCTAGGCCTTGTCCACCGACTGGATCGTCCAGTCGGCGGTGCCATGATCTTCGCGAAGACGTCCAAGGCTGCCTCGCGCCTCTCAGATGCTGTGCGTACCCGGAAATTCGCGAAGTCCTACGTTGCCATCGTTCATGGACAGCCACCGCAGCAGCTTGGACGCCTGATCGACACGCTGCTGAAGGATGAGCGGACCAATACGGTATCCGTCGTGGCCAAGGGGACGCCTGGCAGCAAGGAGGCAATTCTCGATTATCATGTGCTTGGCGTTTCAGCTGAGCACGAGCTGGCGTTGGTACAAATCGAGCTGCACACCGGGCGTCCACACCAAATCCGCGTGCAAATGAATCAGCTTGGCTGTCCGTTATATGGTGATCAGAAATACGGAGCACATATTAACAAGCCAGGCCAGCAAATCGCACTCTGGTCGCTGTACGTTGGATTCCCTCATCCAGTAACCAAGGAGCCTGTCGACCTTGTCTCCTCCCCCCCGTCCCAATTTCCATGGGATTTGTGGGATTCTCGGACGTATTCGCAGATTGCTGAGAACTTAGTCTCGAGCAGTAGTATGTAAATGCGTATAGACGCTTCTAAACCACGATATTATCAGGTAGAAGCGTCTTTTTATACATATTCACTACTAGCGGCAGATCCATTTCCTAACCATTCTTCATCCAAGTTCATTGTGTTTTTGCAGTTTCTCTTTTATCCGCACCGCTTTATTCAAATGCAGAAAAATATGTCGGGTCGCAGGCATCAGAATTAAACCACCTAGCCTTTTATTACCCCAATATTCAAGCAGCCATGATTCTTCCTGCTTAACAGCACCATTATCATTCAGCTTCTTGATTCTGTTCGGGTCAACCTTCTGGTTGAACTGTCCAGGCAGCATAGAGGCTGCGATCTCACGAGTCCTGTGCCCAACTTCAAGCCGATACGCTAGCAATGCAGAAAGATTTATTTTCGAACTCAAATCAGCAACTTCTTCCTCCGTCATCCCGTTCCCAGTGTGGATATAATTCACCTGCAGCCTATCTTTCCAATTCCCCATTTCGAAGACTTGATCCACATCGTTCAGAAGGACATTCATTGTCATATCCTCGATTCTGGTGATATGCCATAAATGCCAGGCAATGGAGTTCTTCGTACCCGGCACTTTCACAGGATAAGTGCGAAATGTATGCTCCGCCATCTGGTCTAATAAATGATCTTCTAACGTCGTTACACTCGAATGGTTCATTTGTGAAGAATGTAAAAGAGCGTGCTGATTCAGAAAAAGCTCAACTGCCTGCGAATGCTTTTCCTCCGCGAAGATCAGGCTCGTTAATTGCTTGTGATTCTCGTTCCAACGCTTTCTTTGCCCTAGGTCCATATGTACCCCACCTTCTAACCTAATATAAGAAATAGCTCTGACAAGCTTAGATTGAAGTTCGACTAAGAAACTGAAGGATCGAATCATTAACGAGCACCGGCTTCTCTTTAACTGTGTGTGGCCTATGGCTGCAATCGGAGATCACCAGATACTGCGACTCTTGAACGAGCGAGCTTAACTTCCGAATCTTCTCTTCTCCTGCAAAAGGATCATGTTCACCAGTAATGAACAAGGATGGGCAGCGAATCCCGCTTAACTGCTCCTCCGTCAACTGTGGATAATAACGCCATTCATGGGCCGATTGACGCATAAATTCCTGCCAATTTCCTCGGTGCGCTTCTTCATGTCTTTCGAGCATTTGTTCGATCAGCTCTTGCTGTCCGTGCCGGGCCAGCCACTCCGGCTCGAACTCCTCGACACCGGCGGGTTCAGCAAAGCCGCTTGTTCCAATCGTAACTATGGAGGCAACCCGCTCCGGGTGCTTAACAGCACAATACAGCGCTACATTCGCTCCTAAGCTATAGCCAATCAGATGGGCCTTAGGAATATGAAGCACATCCATGAAATTAATGATATCTTCAGCCAATATGGGAGAATTCCAATCCATACTCTCGCAACGTGTCCGGCCATGTCCTCTTAAGTCGGGATAATAACAAGTGTAACTCTTTTGGAAATCGAGCAGTTGGCTGGCAAAAGCCAGAATCCCCCGTGAATAGCTGCTATGTAAAAAAATGATCGGTTTTCCTGTACCGAGCTTCTCGTAAAACATCTGCAAATCTTGAACTCGTACGTGCGGCATACGCCTAACCTCCGACATTTGTATGATAGAGAAATATCCGTATCTTCGACTATACTTCCTTAATCGGAACAAACACATCGACTTTTCCCGGCCATTCGGGATCAGCAAATTGATATATTTCCAAAGCAAGAGCTGTTGGATTATGATCGATTTGATTGTCTTTGATGTAGGTATGGAGTACTTCATAGGGGTCAGTATCCGATCTCGTTGTCACATAATTACGCGCTGGAATCGTGAAACCGATCATCCCTTCCGGTATATCCTCAAGTGTACTAACTTCCATACAGTAGAAATAAGTAAACAATACCTCTGAGGCAAAGTGTGGGCACACGTATACTTCAGGATTGACAATATCTCTGATCTCATGCTTGCGCTCAAGGAACTGACGTTTTGCCTCCTCTATCCGGTTAGGATCATGGAATGAAAAGCTGGAAGTGACGGGGAACCCGACGAATTTCTTCTCTTCCAAATGCACTGTTTTAATCGGATTTTGACTCATTATACACTCCTCCTAAAATAGTTATTATAAATCTTTATAAGATCTTATTAGAATCTGGTGACATTCCGTAAACCCTGTACTGATTAATAAGTTCAATCAATTGAGCCCTTTTGTATACGACAAACTTGAATTCACTACCATAGCGATTCGTGATCTTGATGCCATTAGGTACTAGCCCCATCGTGTTCCGCTTCTCGACTCCGACTATGTCAGCCATATTGATCTCAATAGGTTCTGTCTGAATGTTGATCATATGCGGAGTGAACAGCAGCCTTTCATTGGTAATTGTTAATCTCCCCCCGACCGCTTCAACACTTTTAAATAGATTGGCCGGTATTCGTTCCTTCACTACATATTCCGACGGACTCAATTCCATATTTTTCACGCACCTCCGCATTGTTTTCATACCGAACCGACATATTTTGCGATTCGATCCTTAACTATCAGATTTCAACACTCTTTTCAGTTATATCATGCATTCCATATTTTGAGAATCACCCTATATAATGAAATTGACTTATTTAACCTGACATATAAATTGGGGCTATAAAATACAAAGAAAAGAACCGCCGAAGCGGTCCCTTTCCCAATTCAATATTATTCCTCTTAAGGCTCTACTCCCCATACCAACGTGCCATTCTGATACAAGGTTACCTTATTCCAATCAGCAAAGGCTGTCTTGGTTGGATCAAAGGAATAGTCATTCGTCTCATCGAAGTTCGACCAATCCGACTTGGCCATTCGCAGCTGAATTTCTCCCGTCTGGCCTCCTGCCTGGATTGAGCCTGCTGCAGAAGTAAAGCTGAGTTCAACATAAGTGTCGTTAAAGGTCCGTTGAATGTTAGCTACTCCGATGGACGCCCAATCGATCCAGGACTCCATGCTCTGTGAGCCATCCTTCGAGAAATAATATCGAAGCTTGAGATCACTTAAGTTTACAGCTGTTGTCCCGTTGTTCTTAATATTGAAGAAAGGCTTAATCTGGTTATCTGTTGCGTTAATATCACCAGCTCGATATTGTACAACTAGATTGCCAATAGGAGTAGATCCTCCTCCTGTTGGCGTAGCAGATACAGCAGCTGAATTTGCACTTTCACCTGCGGAATTTGCAGCACTAACTGCATAGTAATACACGGTTCCGTTCGTCAGCCCCTGGTCGGTATAAGACGTACCTGTAACTCCTGCAGCCACAGTCGTGTATGGGCCGCCGCTCGCCGTTGCTCTCTTCACATGATAAGTGCTCGCTCCAGCAGAAGCCGACCAACTGAGATTCACCTTGGCATCACCTGCCGTAGCCGTCAATCCGGTCGGAGCGGCAGGTACGGTCGTTCCCCCGCCTCCACCACTTAGCGGCTGCATAATCTTATCCAGCATCGTCTGCTTCGGTGCATTCCACGTAGTCCAGTCATCCAGCAGGAGCCCCCCCGTATCCCCGGAATTCGGGTTCAAGCACCAATAAGTCCAGTAAAGATTGTTCGCACCGATATAATCTACCAGTTTGTTCTGCCATTTGCCTTCGACACTAGTCAGATCAACACCGCGACCGCCAAATTCACCGACGATGACCGGAGCGATGTTCTGTTTGCTGATATATCCCCAGTACGCATCCCAAATCCCCGGCATATTATTGGGGAATGACGGATCTGAGAACCATGTCTGATTAGAGACGCCAGGACCATAATCATGGGCGGAATAGACAAGTTGATTCGGAACGTTCAGTCTCACTGGATAGTTGGCAACTCCCTTGAGATTGCCTCCCCACCAGTAGCTGTCACTGAAGCCCTGCACATTCTTCTCGATCCCTTCTACAATGATAAGCCAGTTCGGATTCACGGATAGAATCGCATTGCCAGCACGCTCAGCAGCGAGTCTCCAATCTGTTGCTTGATTCCCGGTCCCCCAGCTGGCTGTGCCGTGTGGCTCATTGTGCAGATCTCCACCGATAACGGTGTCATTTCCATTGTAACGAGTGGCCAGCATCTTCCAGTCATCGATCCAGCGTTGCTCCGAATAGGCGGAAGTGTACCAAAGCTCGGATTGTCCACTGGAATCGGGGCGATGACGATCCAGGAATATTTTCATTCCACGGGCGCCCGCTTTGTCAACCAGCTTATCCATGATCTGTATCGGAGTTAGACCGTTCAGATCCGGATTCTTCGCATAATCGATCCCGTTCGCGGCAGAACCTGAATCAAACATCTGGTTGCTATATGGAAGACGGATCAAATTGTAGCCGTGAGACTTCATCTGATCGAGTACATCATCCATAGATCTGGTCCACAAGCCATGGGGCGCATAATTCGCTGTCTCGAATCCGAACCAGTTAATCCCGTTGAACACGGCTGGCTTTCCAGCAGAATCGACGATCTTATTCCCTGATGTATGGTAATAATTAGCGGCAGCCTTAGCCTGCTGAGTTCCGGCACCCACTACGCCTAATCCCATAGCTCCAACAACCAGCGAACCGATCAAGAGAGTTTTAGCTAATATTTTGAACATTCATTCTCACCATCTTTCATGGATTCAACGAACTTGAATGAATATGAGATGGTCCAGGCTTCATTAAGGCTCAATTCCCCAGACCAGTACACCGTTCAGATATAGGGTTACATGATCCCAATCTGTGTAGGCTGTTTTTGTGGCGTCATAGGAATAATCATTGCTCTCGTCAAAATTGGACCAGTCCGCCTTCGACATCCGAAATTGAATATCCCCCGACTGCCCTCCTGCTGCAATAGATCCGGCTGCAGCGGTAAAGCCCAGCTCAATATAGGTGTCCGCATTTGTAGCCGATGCTGTACCAAAAGTACTATTAATATTAGCTGAGCCTACTTGGGCCCAATCGATCCAAGCATTAACGTCCTGATTACTATCCTTCGTGAAATAATAGCGAATTTTAAGGTCACTTAAGTTTATAGCAGAAGTGCCGTTATTCTTGATATTCAATTGAGGCTTAATCTGATTGTCAGTAGCGCTAGTGTCTCCAACCCGATATTGAAGAACCAGATTGGACGTTCCCGTTCCACCACCGCTTGGCGTTGCCGTCACCTGCGTGGAATTGGTGCTCTCGCCTGCGCTGTTCACTGCACTGACGACATAGTAGTACGGCGTGCCGTTCGTCAGACCCGTATTCGTATAGCTCGTCGCCGTTACTCCGCTCGCTACTGTCGTATATGGACCACCGCTTGTCGTTGCCCGCTTCACGTTATAGCCTGTCGCTCCGCTTGTAGCTGCCCAGCTCAGGGTTACTTGGGCATTCCCCGCTGTTGCGGTCAATCCTGCTGGTGCTGCTGGTACAGTCGCTGTCGCTTGCGGCGTTGCCGTCACCTGCGTAGAATTCACGCTCTCGCCTGCGCTGTTCACTGCACTAACGACGTAGTAGTACGGCGTGCCGTTCGTCAGCCCCGTATTCGTATAGCTCGTCGCCGTTACTCCGCTCGCTACTGTCGTATATGGGCCGCCGCTTGTCGTTGCTCGCTTCACGTTATAGCCTGTTGCTCCGCTTGTGGCCGCCCAGCTCAGGGTTACTTGGGCATTTCCTGCTGTTGCGGTCAATCCTGCTGGTGCAGAAGGAACCGTAGGTGTTCCACCGCCACTTGTTGGAATCGCCGGATATGCATTTTGGACCAGCTCTACGAATTGATTATGGAACCAGTGTCCGGATACGGGAGCATTTGGCAATGCGCCTGTCAATGTTCCATTGGCATTGGTGTAAGTTGGGTCACACATTCTATCGAAGCCTTTGCCTTCATTGTTCGGAATCTCCGAGCTCGAACCGTCCGATTCACCTGGCGGCTTCACCCATACAAAGGCATCGAGATGCGAGTTCGGATAACCTGCAGGTGCAGCTTGCGGTGGTTGGCCAATACCGGCACCGCTGACATTACACCAGTTGCCACGATGAAGACGTTTGTCGACACGTCCGGAATCAACATATGCATTAACAGTTGTACCGCTTGCGCTAGTTGGTCGGTTCGGTCCACCCCAGCCGTTCCGAGATGTATCAATCAGGAAGCCAATGCTGGATGGCCAGCCTTTGGCCACGAAGCCCGAATACAATGCAGCAGTGAAATCAGCTTCATCGAAATATGGATTCCACTCATAATAACTTGCTGATTTGATCTGATTGCCATTAATCGTCAAATTCGGATCAGGCAGATTCGGCTCCTCAAGTGGAGTTGTATTTGCTGTATTCGTAATAAATCCGTCCACACTGGCAAGTCCTGCAGCAGTCCCACTAACAACCGAGGTGAAGAGATCGATCGTCGGTTGACGGTTGCTGTCCCAGCCTAACCACCCGGAGTGGCCAATGTCCATGTAATTGTAAACATTAGGAATCGCATGCAGCTTATCGAGTGCATAACGTGTGGCATCCCGATAAATATTGCTGGAATTCGCTTGAGCACATCTGGAATCGCTCAGATTCGTCACCAGATTCGGCAGCGAATCAGGCTCGATAATGGCAACGATACGGATGCTGGAATATTTCGGATCTGCAAAAATCCCGGCAATTCGGTCAATATAATCTGTCTTATAAGTTTGCAAGCCAGCGGCTGTCAAAGGCAGCTCTCCATTGGAAGCCAAGGCGTGACAGTCCCGACCAGGCAAATTGTAGATTACAAATTGAGCAACGATAGGCGTATTTCCTTGCTTCTGAGCTAGTATTGCATCCATCGTCTGCTCCAGACTCTTCCGTCCGCCATTCTCTGCACCGCCATTAATCGCCGCGATGCGGTCTAGCCAGACGGCTGTTGGATATGATTTAACGGTCTCCATCTTGGCCTTCAAAGTGCTGTCGCTAACTTGAGCGATGGAAGTATCGATCAGCGCCGCGTAATCGGGATTCACATACATCGTTGCACCCAGGAACGGATTGTCGACATGCGCTTCAGCAGCATAACTCTTCTCTGCCCCAAAAGGCTGAAATAGCGTCAGCGCCAAAGCTGCAACTCCCGCAATCGCCACTAATCGTTTGAACAATTTCGAATTCATGGGATCACTCCTTAATTATTGATGGTTTGCGGTTCAATTCCTTACTAGCGTACCGTCCGGTACACCGTCACTTGTTCCAGTCAGCGGTCTGTGCCATGAAGGAATAATCGTCTGCTCTCATCCTTGAATTTATTTACTACCACCCCCTTTATTGGAGCGAAGGTTCGCTCCGGGCCTGTGTGACAAAAAATAAATAGTTGGCTAAAAGCTGTAGGTTCCTAACAAAGCTATATCTGGTACTCTATGAATCTTTGAATGTAGTGAAAAAGATTGCGCGGTTAAGGGCATCGTGTATTATTAGAATTGAATGAAAGTGTCGTCATGCGGAGTGTTGGTATCGTTTTCAATTAACATCGCTATTCTTTTGTAGGGTGGATGAAAAATTTCCTTCTAAACCTATGTGTTGGATAACAAAATAAAAAAAGATATTTATGTAATAAAAAGTAAAAACTTGGCACTTTAATATTATTGATCTTCGTGATATTTGTATAGTTGAAATTTTTCTGTAGCTTGGTTTAAAATCTTCTATTGCCAGGTACCCATAGCTGCACACAAAAATCCGCGCCTTCGCGCGGATTTCTTCTACTTCTGTATTTATTCTTAAGGAATACTACAACAGTGATCAGCGAATACGCTGTGCAACTCCCGTTAAATGTTGGGCACAATTAAAGAGCTCACAACTCCAATCGACTCCATTGCATTCTAATACAGTCACGGACGTATTAAGTATATGCTGGTTAATGTCCTGCTCAGGGACGAGGGCTTTAACTGTTAAAGCAATCAATGCCCCGTGACTAACAACTAGTATATTCCTGCCCGGATAAAGAGCTATGACCTCAGAAATAAACGAAGTGCCTCGACTAGAAATAGATGAATCTGCTTCTATCCCTAATTCTAGGTTCTCCCATTTCTCTCCCCATCTAGCAATTCTCTCCTCCAAGGTCGTACCTTCTGTCTTGCCTTTATGCATTTCTCTTAATCGCTGATCCGTATAAACTGGCAGTCCGATAACTGATGCAACAATTTCTGCTGTCTCCTTAGCCCGCGACAAATCGCTTGAGTAAATACAATCCCATCCTTCTTCCTTCATTCGCTCAGCCAACAGTTGTGCCTGAAGTCTTCCAGATTCATTGAGCGGAATATCGGACTGGCCCTGTGCCCGTCTCTCCTTATTCCATTCAGTAACCCCATGCCTTACAAAACCGATTCTAGTCAATGTTATACCTCCCATCTCAACTATCTTCATTAATATTCTCGTTACTAATATTAAGTTCCTCTCCTAATTTATTGGAGAAAAGAGAAAGAGAGCATGCACGATGCACACCCTCTTCAATGAATATTCTTACATCTACATAGCATATTTAATTGTCATCCGGGACACCTGCTTCTCCCAAGAATCACTGCCCGATAATTCGATCTTCAAATATTGTGTCCCCGGCGGTGGAAGCTCTGTAGAATAATAGGTCTTCTGATACCACTGGCTGCCGGTATAAACTCCCGGAGTGCTGGCATGAGCCAATTTCGTCCAATTCACCTGGTCGGAGGAAACATAGAAGGCTATGCCATCCCATACGCTGAACTGATACATATCTGCTCTTAAGGAAGTGATATTCGGAAGGTTATATACGAAGCTCTCCGTCGTTCCATTAAGACGCTTAACCCGAGATTTATCGCCATTAAAATAACCGCTATTGCTGGAATCCATCACAAGTCCACTCGTATGGGAGGATGTCTTGGACCAATCGTCCAACTCATCAACAAGTGTCTGCTCTTGAGGAGCTGGTGCTGAGCCTTTCTGCCCGACAAAAGTTACGACGCTACGGGCTGGGATAATGGTCTGGAATTTGCCATTGGTAGCCGCTACAGCAGGCCCCTGGGCCAGATTCAATTGATCATCGGTCGTGTACGGGGTCAACGTCCCAAATGTAAAGCCGTTCGGAACCAGATTCACCTCTGCAGTCGCATCACCGCTATTGACCGCCACAATCGTGAACTTATCTGTAGCAGGATCTTTGTAAGCTGAGAAGTATACATTGGATTTAGGATTCTCGGTCGCACCGATCCGCACATATCCTGGTTTAATAAATTTGCTGAAATTCCCGAGTGTATAATAGCGCTTCGTCATCTTATAAGTACTGGTATCTTTATCAACATTAATCAATCCTTCATCATTGTCGCCGGGGATCGCCCCTGTCCAATACATCCAGGCATTGACCCCCGCCTTCGTCATAAAGTCATGGGTTTGCTTCGCGAATTTGAGACCGGAGTTGATGCTAGGATCATAGGAATCCACTTTAGAAACTTCAGTCATCCATACTTTTTTGCCTTTGGAGACAGCTGTGGAGAACGGCGTAGTCGGAAGCTCCAAATTCAGGATCGGGATCGGGTAGTTATGTCCACCAACGATGTCCAGTCTCTCGGCCGAAGCAGGATCATTTAACGAATCCTTGATCAGATCCTCAGACCACCAGGAAGATTCACCGGCGATTACTTTCGTCTGGGACACGCCTTCATTAATCATCGCCTGCTTCAAATAATCCTTCAGGAACACCTGGAAGTTCGTTGAGTTCCACTCCGATGAATCCCAGGTGAGGAAGGTCATTGAATTCGGTTCATTGGCGATGGAGACAGCGTACAAGTCAAGATCAAATTGCTGTTTGTACTCTTTAATGAATTTGGACATCAGAAGCGCATAGTCGCCGTAATTCTCCTGCTTCAGATATCCGCCATGCGTCGTTGAATTGTTGGTTTTCATCCAAGCCGGAGGACTCCATGTCGATGCGACCAGCTTGTCGACACCTCTTGCCTTGGCTTGCTGCATAACCCAAACCTGATCTGGTCTTACGGTAAAATCAAATTGACCCGGTGCTGGATTGAATTCGGCGAATAAAGCACCCCTAAGAATAGACAATCCGATTCCTTGATCCTGCGTAAATAAGAGATCCATAATTTCGCTCCTCGCCGGCTCCTGCAGATCATATATCGCACCTGACCATCCAGCCTGGGAGACACCAAAACCGTCGATTTCCTGCTTTACGTCATTCCAATTGATGCTGACATCCGCAGCTGCGGCATGCGTGGTAAGCGGCATCGTCATTACTGTCAGAAGCAAAGTGCTCATTACGGCGGCCATTAGCTTTCTAACCATTTTTGTCCTCATTTCAAAACCACCTTTGATTTAGAATGATGTGACTAAAATGCTTACGCGCCGATTATAAACGGACAACGGGAATGGAGACTACTATTATTGTGACCTTATTCTAGCATTTTGGTGACTTCTTGATTTCTATACTGCTAGGAAGAAGGGATAACGAAAATCCAGTCGCATTTTGCATATTTTCCCTTATAATAATTAGTATCCGCGTATTTGTTTGCTATCTTAAATCATCTAAGCTTATGAAAGGATCCTCTATGAAAAATAAGTACGCTATGAATAAATGGCTTAAGGCATTGTTGTTTCTGCTAGGCGCTGCATTTCTGACCAGGTTGATTCCGTTCTCCGGCTGGTTTCGTATTCTCGATACGATGTTTCATGAGCTTGGCCATGCCCTGCTGACGTTGATCATGTCCGGAAGCGTACTGCGCATTGAGCTTAATCCGGATCATAGTGGAGTGACTTATTCCTTATTGCAGCCAGGCTGGAGCCAGATCACCGTCTCCCTTGCTGGTTACATCGTTTCCTCCTTATGTTCTATCGTCATGTTCTACGGCTATTACAAGCAGAAGCAAGCAGCTGGACTCATCGTGATCAGCTCGCTGGCCTTGATTACCATTGTATTATTTGTGCATTCGGGCTATGGGCTATGGTGGCTCCTCATTTTCATCCTATTAAATGTACTGATTTACTTCTTAGGAGAACGGGTTCGTAATTTCTATTACTTGCTGCTGGCCTTTCTCTGTCTTGAAGAATCAGTCGTAGGTCCAATCTTCCTGCTGGCGCAATCTATCATTAGCCCTAGTCAAGCGGGTGACGCGACCAATCTGGCCAATATGACAATCCTTCCTTCGGTTGTGTGGGCTCTACTGTTCGTACTCATCGCATGCATCTGCGCAAGATTAGCGCTACAATTTTATTGGAAAAGCAGCAGCCGGACCACGAGCAGAAAGTAACATCAATGTAGCAGGAATAGAACAATACAATCGAATTACGATTCCTGCTCTTCAGTAAGAAAGCCCCTCTTCTCGAGGGGCTTTTTCTTTATTGGATTTGTTTATTTCTCTACTGCTCCTGAAGTTAAGAATTGGACATAAAGATCAACGATATATTGTAATCGACTCAAATTCTCTCTAACGTTACCTACTTCCAGTCCATGATCCGCTCCAGCAATTTCTATAATTCCACGACTATGCTCTGGAGCGATTTGCTGTAAAGCCTCATCTCCGAATAAAGAGTCTTCACTACCGTAGATCACTATTCTATCTGTAGAATTTATAAATGGAACCGTTAAAAATAAGTATTGCTATCTCCCGATCTCGCGAATCTCTTCCAAAGCCATCTGTACATCCCGTTCTGGATTCAAGGCTAAGATCATCTCTTCACTGACGGGCTCACCCTTGTAAATCTTAGCAACTATATCGACAGGCAGCTTCATTTCATAATAGTCCTCTGCCCAGTCTATATAATCCTGCGGAGCTTCATAGATCATTCCTAACAGAAAACGAGAACCGTCATCCAGTCCCTTCGAATCTATATCACCACATCTCCATACTTGATCCCCAGACTCTCTCCACAAACAGAAGGTAACGTCCTCCTTGCACAATGCTTCGTCATTCAGCCTGCTAAGCAAGGAATGCGGTGTCTCCTCATAAATTCCCGGCCATACCTCTTCATCATCCCTAGCATAGGGACTCATTTCTGATTCATGATCAAAACCCTTCACAATGACTCCTTCTGGAGTGAATACAATATAAATTTCGTCTCCTGCACCATTGCTTACTGAGGCCAGCGCGGCATCCTCATCCCACCGAGGGTTATACTGGTATCTGCGCAGCCAATCCTCTGAACACAATATAGCATCTAGAATACTCATTGCTGCTATCCGCTGTCTCAACATTTCCGGTTCCATAAACGACGTAGGCCAATTGCTCATAATCTCCGCTCCAGTCTATTCTATTTAATAATGATTGAAATCGCACTATATACTAACAATATCGCCATAACCCTGTGAACTGGAGGCTAAGGCCCATTAAGAAGAAGAACCTCGCCTCTGGCATTCCAGAGATGAGGTTACTAGTTTTCTATGAATTTGGATAGGTTCTCTTCAAGAACTCAACAGATTGCTGAATCAGTTCTTTCAAGACCGTCACATCAATATCTGCTGTTTTGTTAAAATAAACACATGACTTTCCCGCTGTATGTTTTCCGAACTTCTTCAGTAGTTCCTCCCGTCCAGGGTCGCCTGTGGCAAAATACAAACTCACCTTCGCTTTCCTAGGCGAGAAACCAACGAGCGGTGCATCACCCTCATGACCAGAGTCGTATTTATAATGATAACTCCCGAAGCCGATAATGCTTGGCCCCCACATTTTTGCTTCATAGCCTGTCGTTTCCGTGAAAATATCGAGCAGTTGATAAGCATCTTCACGCTTTTTCAAATTCTCGATACTCTCAATAAACTGGATAACGCTGCTATCAGTTTCTTTTGTCTTCAATACATACATTTTGGGTTCCTCCTTAGGCGAAATCCAAGTTTTCCTCATTCATCACGAAGCTTCGGTTCAGTCCTGCGATAGCTTAATCGATCAGTCTGCAGCCTTCTTCTTCACAAACCAAATGCTGTCTTCCAGGCGATCCCCCACCTGCACAGCTTGTCCTTCTCTTCGAACAAATTCAAATCCATTCTTGATAAGCACAATCTGCGAGCCTCTATTGGAAGGTGAAGTCCCTGCTTCCAGTTGCTCAATCCGATGACGCTCAAAGGCTTCATTTATTGCCAGCTTCACAGCCGCTGTGGCATATCCCTTCCCGCCATGCTTCTGGCCAATTCGATAGCCAAGCTCCGCTCTTCTACATTTCTCCTGTACAATATCAACTATATTTATCCGGCCGACCATTTCGCCTTCCTGATTCCGAATAACGTACATATAGCATAGATCCTGAAGCTGTTCTTCGATCAGGCTATTGATGATTTCCTGGAAAATTGCGGGTTGATAATATTCATCCCCCCTTGATGGAACGAAGGCTTCAAAAAAATCCCGGTTTTCCTTTTCAAATTCGAGAATTTCTTTTGCGTTCGCCTGTGATATTAATTCAAAGGTCAGATTAGTCACGTATATCCCTGCTCTCTATGCTTCTATAATAGTAAACGTTGAATCCTCTGCAAAGGTAAGCCAGCCAATCCCTTGTATGGAAACTCGCAGCGGGTAATACTCGGCAGGCTTCTGATTCGAGAAGAACCAGGTCCTCCCCTTCTTGACGACGATGAATAAGCCATGCTCATCTCCTACCGGAGTAAGTCCCTCACTGTCCTCTTTCCAGTTAGGCAGACCGATCTCATTCAAGGTTCTCACAAACGGGATTACCTCATTAGCAACTACACCGATCTCACTCACGCCGTTGATCTCACCGCTGTTATAAGAATGAAAGATCGCATTAGAGAGATTATGACGAGCGATAAATTCAACAATATTGCCCGAAGGATCTTCGAAATATAAAGAGTGGGCATTCCAGGAGGTAAAGAATACTTCGTCGTCTCCTTCTTCCTGAATTAATTGTACCCGGGACTGAATCCAACTCTTCGCTTCGCGGAATTTATTCTCGGGAATATTCAGCGCAAAATGATAAAATGGACGATCATATGCCTCCGTTGCTTCAAACCTAATACGGGTCGCCCCTGCCTGTACCGTAAAAGTATCTTCCTTGTCTTCAACAAGCTGCAATTCTAGCACATCTTGATAGAACGACTTCGTTGCTTGCAGATTTGCTGTCAGCAATTCAAGTTTTTCTAGAATCATCTTATTTCACCTTTTTTATTATGATGTTTCTCTTAGCCGTTTCTTTATTTCTAGTACCAATTCATTTTTTTCTTCTTCAGGGATCCATTCTACCAGTCTAGCAGCCGCAACCGGCAATATCCATTGATCGATTTCCGTAAAATTTCTTCCTGTAATCATTAAGTAATGCTTCAGGTACTCGTTCTTGATTTTTTGGCGTAACATCTGGATTATTACCCCTATGAATTTCGGGGTTCCAGGTGGCAACGCACCAAAGCTCAATAAAATTACAGTTCTAGCGGCATCGCCCGCTGGATGGCCGGAAGCCCCAGTCATCCAGTCAATCGCCCAATGCTGCTCACCAAGCAAAATGTTGTCTGGATGAAAATCCCCATGACAAAGCTTATGGTCATCTGGTAATCGATCCAAATAATTGATGATCTTGCCCTTTTCTTCTTCAGGTAATAGAGGAGCGGACTTAATATTATAAGCCAGTATTTCCTTCTGCTTTCTCTTTAAATCACTCGCTTCACAGGCGTGTAATTGACTATGAAGGGACGCAAGAATTCTAGCATATTTCTTAACAAGCAATGGTCTTCGGGTTATCGCATCAAGCAGTGATACGCCGGACACGCGTTGAAATACAATCCCCCGTCGTTCATTCTGCCACAGTAAATCTAACGGCTTGGGAGTATGAATCCCTAAAGAATGAACAAATTCGCTGACTGAGAACTCAACATCTATCGCCTCATGGAAGATTCCTTTCTTATACAGCTTCAGAATACTGCTCTCATCAACCTCAAATATATCTGCCGTCCTACCCTGACCGATTTGCTTCATAAATAATTGTCACCTCTCCCATGATTATACATGGGGATGATTAGAGGGAGAAGTTTTTTCTTTTCAAGCCAATTCTATTCAGACCATACGGGAAGCTCAATGACCGCTGTCATTCCTTGGCCTTCTCTGCTAATCAGGAGTAACTGCCCTTGATGAGCCTTAGCAATCCGGGCAACCATCGGCAGACCTAAGCCGTGTCCATGATGGGCCGGCCGCCGTCTTCTAGACGAATAAGGCAGCTCAAGCAGGTCAGGAAGATCTCCCTCCGCTACTCCTTGCCCGTCGTCCTTTACAATAACCCGACAGGTCTGCCCATCTGAAAGGGCACTCGTCTGCAAAATAATTCGGCACCCCTCGGGGTTATGATGAATACTGTTCTGCACCAAATTTGTAATTGCACGGGTCAACAGCTTCTCATCTACATTTACCCGTAGTTGTTCCTCTGAGATATCCACATCCAGCATGAATTTATTATCCAGTCCCTGATTTAGAAAATCTGAAGCAATCTGCCGGGCCAGCACCGAGAGACGCAATTTTCTTGGATAAAGCGGCTGCATCTCATACTCTAGCATAGAGACGAGGTTCAAATCGCTGACAAGGGAACGAAGCTTCTCGCCTTGTTGCCGGATAATGGCGGCATGTAGACGCTGTTCTTCGGGCACAACCGGGCTCTCCTCTAGTTCGCTTGCATAGCCCAGCACCATGGACAATGGCGTGCGAATGTCATGCGATATGCCGGCGATCCAATTGGAACGAGCTTCATCTCTCGCTTTGAGTGCGGCATCCTTCTGCTCCAGCAATATAGATGTGTGATTGATACTCTTAGCCAGGCTACTGAACATTCCTTTAGGCTCTACAAAGGCGTTCTGTTCATGAGCAAGCGAATAGATTCCACGCAGAATCGGTTTGATCGATTTAATAAGACGGGAGCCAATCAAAAGAGATAGCAAAAGAGCAAGCAGCGCATTCGCAATCAGAAGAAAAACGATTCGGGAAGGCAAATTCTGAACCCATCCAACGGGCACATTAAATTGATATTTTGCCATACTGGTCTTCGGAAACCCGACCACGAGCAGCCCATTAACATGCTCCCATACATACACCGGGTAATCCATTAAGTAATTACGCGTAAATTGGGCTACTTCGGTAAGCGTATAGGATCGGGGCAACGAGGTAGGCAATTCATAATCCCAAGCTACTTCCCCCTTGCTATTAATTAACATGGCCCAGGCTCGGTTCTGTTCAAGGATCTCCTGGCCCTCCTTATAGAAGGAATACCCGTCAGCATTTAATTGAAGGGCCCTTGCTGCCTTTTGCGTAACGCTATCCGGAGATTGTCCCTCATTCATTCCCTTGAAGATCCAGACTGCTAGTAAAATGAAGTTAAATATGAGTAGAAACACAGAGATAACGATGGTTGCCCCTGCAAAACGCCTTAAAATACGAGCAGCGCCGTCCATGTTACTCCTCCTTCATCAACAGCTTATAACCGAGCCCTCTTACAGTCATTAAGTGCTCCGGGCTAGAGGGATTGGTCTCAATCTTCTCCCGTATTCTTCTGATGTGCACCATAAGCGTATTCTCATATCCAAAATAATCGTCTCCCCACACCGTCTGGCATAATGCATCGCTGGTAACGATCCGCCCTCGTTCGCTATAAAGCTTCACTAGCAGCGCATGCTCTTTGGCGGTTAAAGCCTGTACTCCTTGCTCGCTGCGTACCTCCGCGCCTTCCAAGTCAACGATATAATCGCCAAGCCGGAAGACCGGCATATGCTCTGCGGTCGGAGAGGCGTATACTCTCCGCAAAATAATGTTAAGCCTCAGTACTAGCTCACGTGGCAGAAATGGCTTCACCATATAATCGTCCGCCCCAAGCCCAAGACCCAGCAGTCGGTCCTCGTCCTCCCCTCTAGCCGACAGAAACAGGACAGGCATTGAAGAAAAGCGGCGGATCGAAGTGAGCAGGGCAAACCCATCACCATCAGGCAGCATGACGTCCAAGATAGTAATATCCGGCTTATCTGACCGGCAGATAGCCAAAGCCTCCTTGCAATCAGCCGCATGAAATATACGAAAATAACCTTCCTTACGCAAAAAACGATCCACCATTTGGCGGATTTCATACTCATCCTCAACGATCAGCAATTTCTTGTGCTTTAAATCTTCCATGTGTTCATCACCTATGATCATTATACCAAGGGAGCCCTGCCGAATCAGTAGTCGCACCGTTTTGCACAGTGATTTAAGGTTCTCGTAAGGTAGTCGTCAGGTTCAAGAAGGGTCCTGGCTATATGCTGAGAGGGTGAACTAGAAATTGGATGGGAGAGAAGTCAAATGAACGCAATTGTCTCAACACATAACCTTTCAAAATGCTATGGAGATACCTATGGTGTCAACAATGTGAATTTAAGCGTCTACGAGGGTGATGTATATGGGTTTCTAGGACCAAACGGAGCGGGAAAATCAACCACGCTCAAGATGCTCCTTGGATTAGTCAAACCGACCGACGGCAAGGTCACCGTCTTCGGTAAAGATTTCAGCAAAAACCGTCGCCTTATACTCAGTCAAACCGGCTCGCTGATTGAATCGCCTTCTTTTTACGGACATCTGACTGGCTATGAGAACATGCGGATCATGCAGAGCCTGCGTAATGTCCCGGATCGAAATGTGAACGAGGCGCTGCAAATTGTCCGCTTAGAGAAGCAAAAGGACAAGAAGGTAAGTCAGTATTCGCTAGGAATGAAGCAGCGTCTGGGAATTGCTATGGCCCTGATCGCTTTTCCCAAGCTATTGATCCTCGATGAACCGACAAATGGGCTTGATCCGGCAGGGATCGGGGAAATACGGGAGCTGATTCAATCCCTGCCTCAGCGGTACGGCATAACTGTGGTGATCTCCAGTCATCTCTTGTCGGAGATCGAGCAGATCGCTACCTCGGTGGGCATTATCAGCCAAGGCAAGCTGGTATTTCAAGGGAGCATGGATCAGCTTCGAAGTAAGAGCGAAACCTGCATCGCCCTGAAGACGGAAAATAATGCAGATGCAGAGCGGATCCTGTTTAATCAAGGGCTGTCGCCGCTGCCCTCAGGTGAATACCTGACGCTGAGGAGTATCGGGGATCGTGAGATCGCCAAAATTAACAAGACCCTTGTGCATGCTGGAGTAAATGTCATTCGCATTGAGGAACACAGAAAAAGTCTGGAGCAGCTGTTCCTGGAAATGACGGGAAAGGAGAGCAGCCTCTAATGAGTATGCTGAGTCTGGAATTTTACAAGCTGCGCAGAAGACGCCTGTTTCTCATGATTGCCCTGTTCCTTAGTGTAGAGTTAGCCTGGATCTTCCTTTCCACAAGCATTTCCCTCTCGCGTAATCCGGATCTTGCAGGATGGGAAGGGCTGATTATGACAACTGCTTCCATGAACGGGTTATTCCTTCCGATCTTGTCCGCGGTAGTCGTATCCCTCATCTGTGATATGGAGCATAAGGGCAGCACCTGGAAGCTGCTGCTCTCCGTCTCCGTAACTCGCGGAAGAATCTATGCCGCCAAGTATTTATGCGCCTCAGTCCTGATGCTTTTCGCTATCTTGCTTGAGTCTGCGGCGATTGTTGGCTTTGGTAAGATGCATCAATTTCAAGGGTCCGCACTGCTTCCTCTACTTATGCCATTTTTGGGCGGAGCTATTTTGACCAATCAGGTGGTTATCGCGCTGCAACAGTGGCTGTCCCTGTCTATCAAGAATCAAGCCTTTAGCCTTTGTCTCGGAATGATCGGCGGGTTCATCGGTATGGCGGCGCAGTTGTTCCCGGCCATGGTCAGACATCTATTCGTCTGGTCCTACTACACTGAGCTATGTCCAGTAACCTACGACTATGCGAATTCAATCATGCGGTTCGTAACACGACCGATTGGATTTATACTGCCAGGCATTCTAGTAATCATGGGTATCGTTATATACATCATTGGCCGTTTGCAAGTATCAAGGCAAGAGGTTTAGAAGTAGCCTTATACCGTTGAACAAACCAATTATAGGAGGACCATTATGTTAATCAGATGTATTCGAGCTGAGCAGCTCAAGCTACGTCATTCTCGCATGTGGCTGATCCTTGTCGCGCTGCCTGTCCTAGCAGTGTTGATCGGCTGCGCCAACTTTTATTTGAACCAGAGCGCTCTGCAGAATGAATGGTATAGCCTTTGGACGCAGGTAAGCCTGTTCTACGGCGAGTTCTTCCTGCCTGTATTAATAGCTATCTGCTGCGCTTATGTGTGCAGGCTGGAGCACTTGAATAAAAATTGGAACATGGTCATGAGCGCCCCAAGCTCTGCTGCGCATATATTTATCTCCAAGCTAGTCATCATCAGCATTCTTATTCTCACGGTGCAGCTGCTATTTCTTGCTTTATACGGCACTGCCGGTATTCTACTTGGATTGGGGCAGCATTTCCCACCGGAGACCTTGGGCTGGATCACCCGCGGCTGGGTCGCTGCAACCATGATCGGTGCTATTCAGCTCCTGCTCTCGATGCGTATCCGCAGTTTCGCGGTGCCTATCGGTATTAGCGTGTGCGCTGTCTTTATCGGATTGGGGATGTATGTTATGAAAATTGGCTTGTATTTTCCTTATTCGCTGTTGACCATCGGGATGGGCGTATTAAGTCAGGAGAGCTTAACCGCTGCAGATACCCTACAATTCTTCCTGATGAATAGCTTGTTCATCTTATTGACATCCGCTATTGCCATCCGGTGGCTGAAGAACTCGGATGTGGCTGCATAATAATAGAGGAAGGGGATAGATATGATGAAAAGAGGCGTTACATTAGTCAGCCTATTCATGATAGTAATCATTATTGGTGCTGCCGTATACTTCATGAATCCTGATCGGCTGACTCCAGACAACCCCGCTGGTAAGACCATTTACTATACGATAATCAACAATTCAGAAATAGAATCTGATAATAATGAACGATATAACTATTCTCTCGATGTGTATAACAAACAAGGCAAGAAAAAGGAGTTAACTTTCAGTGCTAGCAAGCGACTGCATGAGGGAGCTTTGCTTGAACTGTACGTCACACCGCTGCGCGGGGTCACTTTCTGGCAGGAAATTCAGCCAGAGCAGCTCCCCTCCCGAATCCGGAACATTTTCACAGTAAAACATTAACCTTGTTGCAAGAAAAATCTCCCAGTTCTCGTGGAGAAGTATCCCGAGGTCAAGCCCCAATTTTGTGGACATTGAAAAAAGCCCTAGGCTGTGAACTGGCGTCGGTACTCCACCGGCGTCAGTTTCTTTAATTTTAATTGAATTCGTTCTTCGTTATAAAAACGAATGAACTCTACGATTCTTCTTTGTGCTTCATCTATGTTTCGTATATCATAAGGATAGAGCGCTTCCGTTTTAAGATGTGAGAAGAAGCTCTCCATAGCGGCATTGTCAAAACAATTGCCGCGGCGAGACATGCTGATTTGGGCGCCAACCTGTGGCAGCATGTCATGGTACGCATGAGACGTGTACTGGCATCCTTGATCGCTGTGAACGATCAAGCCAGTCATGTCTTCTTTCTTTATAAATGCTTGTTTAAAGGTTTCTAAAACAAGCTTCGTATCGTTGCGGAAGCTCATTTGGTAAGCAACGATTTCCTTCGTGCACAAGTCCTTAATGGCAGAGAGGTACAGCGATGTATCTCCAACAGCATATTGCGTGATGTCGGTCACCCATTTTCGGTCAGGTACTTCTGCTGTGAAATTACGCTGCAGGAGATTTTCTGCTATCCGAGGAACTAAGCCATCTCCCTGAGGTTTCGACTTACGCTTACGGCGTATAATCGATCTAATTCCCATCACTTGCATCAAACGTAAAATTTTTTTATGATTGACCTTCCAACCTTCACGCTCAAGCTCTCCCTGGATACGTCGATAACCGTACTTCATTTGTCGCTTCACATAAATCGCCTGGATACGCTCCTTCAGTTCTTTATCAGGGTCCTCACTTTGTCTCTTTAAATATTGATAATATCCGCTCCGTGAAAGCTGTAAATACTCACACAACTGCTTGACCGTAAATTGTTCCCTTAAAGCTTCGACGACCTGCCGTTTTTCTTGTACACCTCCTGATTCAAGATGGCTAACCACTTTTTTAAAACGGCATTCTCCATCTCCAAACGTCTAATATATCGATATTCCTCGGTGGATTCCCGAAATGGATTTCCTCTGCGATCCTCGAATACACGCTCGCCTTCCTCACGATACTTTCTCATCCATTTTTTTACTCGATCTTTATCATGAATCCCCAAGTGTTCTGTGATCTCTCGATATGTCCACTTCTCCTCCAAATGCAGCCGAATGGCTTCACGTTTTACGGATTCTGGATAATGCTGAAACTTCTGACCTTTATTCGCCATGAAAAATGCACCCCTTAGATTTCATCGGATTAACCAAGGGGTTTTTCCAATGTCTATTCTAAGGGGTGCACTCTACCCGAGGCTGGGTGATGCTTTTTTGAGACATCTTAATTATTTGATCCGTAATTTACTACCTTCCAGAAATGAACGAAGAATTGTCTTAAGTCTAGCAATGTCCACGGCGTTTTTAGAAATGAGTACACCTTGATTTTTAGCCAGATAGACAATAATCAAATGCTTCGACTCGGTTACCTTAGCGACATCATTCCATCGAATCAACGAATCATTCGAATCTATCGTCATCTGTATTCCGTCCTCGCATAGGGTGAGGGTCTGTTCATTCTTCAACATTCCACTAGATTCGAACACCCGTCTTGCCTTATAAAGCGTAAGCAGCCACATGAACAAAGTCAGGGCAAGGCTAACCACAATGCCTATTGGCACCTTCATCAGCATCACGTTAAAATCGGAACTTTTGATCCATGTAGTTGCTGTAAACACCAGAAATATGAACACACTAAGGAAAATCAATTGATTCTTCGAATGAGCCAAGGTTAATGACTGGTATTCTTTGTAAGTAATCGAGAAACTAAATTTGTAGGGAAGCTGCTTTTCTGTCATTTACGAAGTATCTCCTTTGAATTCTGCATTTCTTTTATTTTAATCTGCATCTATATCCCCTGCAATCCCTCTCTTAATTGATCGATACCTCCTAGCACCTCATTCATATTCTCAGCATCATTCATATAGTTTCTAGCATGCACAAGGACTGGTCTCAACGATTCTACTGAATTCCCAAACTTCTTCATCCACTCGTATCTCGGAACCATCCATAAATGAAAATGATGTGTCGTATCTTCATTATAGAAATAGTAAACCTTCTCTATTCCAAGCCTGGTTCTTTGAGCTCTTCTAATTCTGTGGATTAACGAGATATATTCCGATTGTTCTTCATCTGTAAGCTCGTCCATACCATAAAAATGTCGTTTTGCTGCTAAAATGACTAGTCCCTTAATGGGATATGCAACATCCTGATGAACATGGAAATGATCAGATTCATAGATCACCCCACCCGTCGGCACAATTAATCCACTTGTTAATGCACAGCTAAGGCAATCTACTTCAACAGTTCTTCCATCAGCCAGAGTAATTTGTCGCGGCACGGAACACCTCTTTTCAAATGGATCAATTATTTCTATAACGAAGAACGAGCATAATTACAAATAGCACCACTAATAAAGATAGACTGTTCGTCATTAAAAAGGCAATCCCGGAGCCGTTAGCGACTAAATCAATGGCATAAATCTCCATGAGTCCTATTCCCAGTAACATGAACAAATAGGATTTCAGACTTAAATCCCTGACGGACTTCGTCTTCATAATCTGCAGAATCTGAGGAATCCAGCCGATGGCCAGAATAACTCCGCCGATGAGTTGCAATATTGAGAATATCACTATTCAGCACCACCCTACAGGTTGATGGGTTCAAGATGGAATGGACATATTAGCTTTTATTTAGCCGCTCGTAAAATTTGCTCTAATTTTGGACCTAATTCATATAATTTCTCCCGAATATACGGTTGTGTACTGGCAGGCACTTCCGACAAGCTGTAAAATCTCGCTTCAATGACTTCAACACCATCCGGGACGATTTCCCCTTCAAATTCAGTACAAATGTAGCCGATGATGACATTATAGTATTCATGCCCATTTCTCAGTTTCGTATATAGCTGCTTCCCTGAGAATACGTCGAATAATTGAAGCTTCCCCAGATCAAGACCTATCTCTTCTTTCGTTTCTCTTCTAATACACTCTTCAGTCGACTCTCCAAGCTCCATCAGTCCCCCCGGGATCCCCCAGGAATCGTCACGATACTTCACTAATAAAATCTGCCCAAATTCATTTATAATTGCAGCGCTCGGCCTCACTAAGATCAAAGGTTGATTCCCTACCTGCTTTCTCAAATCCTCAACATATCCCATAAGGACACCTCCATTATGTTGTTAAATATATTCCCGGCACTTTAATTTCATCCTTTATTCAGCAAAAAAGACAAATCGCTACCTCTAGCGACCTGTCTCTGGTGTGAATTGTCCTATATTTAATCCATTACTCTACGATTCCCCCCCTTGTTCTGTTCAAGATTTCGCTCCTGAAATTTTCCCAAGCAAATAAACTAGCAATTGCTGATTATGCGTTGAGATTCGATCAAGAATGCTGTTGATGTATGTATCCCGAATAGAGACTCCACGCTCGAGTTCTTCTTTTCCCTTCTCCGTAATGGATACCCATACGATCCGGCGATCGGCCTCATCGCGCTCCCGACGAATCAGTTCACCCCGTTCCATCCGATCCAGCAGCATCGTTACGGCAGCAGGTGTAGTGGAGAGAAACGGAATAAGATCCGAAGGCTTTAAGCTGTGATTCTCCTGCTGAATCATGACTTCCAGAACGCTCAATTGCGATGTTGTTAAGGAAGGTGCAAGATGGTCTTCCATATGGGTCTGAAAATCTTTCATGATCCTTCCAAGTAATTTGACAAATTCCTCTGTATGCAATCCGATCCCTCCCTAGGTTGAACTCCAGTCAATAACTCTACTCATTAAAAATATATGGATATCCCGCTCATTATCGGAATATATCATGCATTTGTGAAGTTGATGATCGCTTGACTAACAAAGTAACAGACAGACGTAACAGATGTGGAATGATCACAATCGGGTGTAATTAATTTTTCGACATTCATTTTCAAAATCCTGCCATGGGAGAGAAAGTGGTTTGTCTCTATCCAATTATTTCTAATCACAACGCCCCTTCCGGGTAACCTAAGATCATTGCCGTCCAGACCGAGATGGACCAAAAAAGCCGCCATATTTTTTTACGACGGCTTGGATGCTACGACCTCCTAATACCAAAAAGTGAGATAGACAGCCAACAAGCGGGTAAATGTATAAAGGCTGATTGTAGTTCAGAAATATACAGGATATAATGTCGGAAATAGGGGTGATGCGAATGTTCAAGATAGGCGAATTTTCCAAGCTCACGCAAGTATCAATCCGTATGTTGAGATATTATGATGAAACAGGCTTATTAAAGCCAGCAGAAACTGATAAATTTACAAATTACAGACTATATTCCACAGAGCAAATTCCTGCTTTGAATAAAATAATCTTCTTGCGCGATTTAGGTTTTAATGTTTCTGAAATCGCGGTTGCCCTTAATCGGTGGGATGATGAATTTATTACAAAACAACTTGAGAATAAGCGTTTGGAAATCGAAAACGCGATTAAAGTGGAACAAGATAAACTATCTAAAATCGAGTTAGCGAAAGATGATATTCGGCGTGAAAAAATAGCTATTAACTACAATGTTTCAATCAAATCTATTCCCAGTTATCAAGTATTTTCTTTAAGGCGAATTGTTCCCGATTATTATGCAGAGGGGCAGTTATGGAAAGAAATGTCGGCCTTTGCAGTTAAACATAGTATTCCTATTTCAAATGATACTTTTACCATATATCACGATATGGATTATAGAGAAAAAGATGTTGATATGGAAATATGTGCACCTGTATCCCGGATGGGCGAAAATACAAGCGGGTTCGTATATCGTAATACTGAGCCCATACCAACTATGGCGTGTACTATGGTATATGGGTCTTTTGAAAATATTGCGGGGGCCTTTCTCGCCTTTGCAAATTGGTTGCAGGAACATAATCAGTATAAAATGACCGGGCAGAGTAGGCAAATCGTTCATAGGGGGCCGTGGAATGAAGAAAACCCCGATAAATACTTAACTGAAATACAAATCCCGCTGGAAAAAATATAGCAAAAGCGTCTTGCAAAAAATATTTGCAGGACGCTTTTTTCATATTTACTCTCACATGATGTGAGGGACTAAACTGAATTTGCAGGCAAATAAAAATCAGATGGAGGAAATGAGATATGCAAAATTTTATGGTTAAGTCTATTGGCAAGGTCAACGTAAGGGAGAACGGAATGTTTATCAAACTTGAGCCAAAATACATTCCTGCTCTGCAAGCGTTGAATGGTTTTAGCCATCTCAATGTCATTTGGTGGTTTAGCGACTTTGACAATGAGGAAACAAGGAACGTTTTTGAAACACAACAGCCATACAAAAAGGCTCCTGAGATAATGGGTATTTTTGCTACAAGGTCGCCTGTTCGTCCTAATCCACTTGCTTTAACAGCAGTACAAATCATCAATATTGATTACGAAAGCGGCGTTATTCAGATTGCTTATATTGACGCTAACGACAACTCACCTGTACTTGATATAAAGCCTTACACACCAAGCCTTGATAGAGTGGAAACACCCGGCGTGCCGGAATGGTGTTGTCATTGGCCTAAAAGTTTAGAGGAATCCGAAAACTTTGATTGGGAACAAGAGTTTAATTTTTAATATTTCTATAGCGCCATATTTAGCCCGCCGACCCCTCCGTCTTTTCTGTCACGTTTGGAGCGAAAAAGAAAAGAAACGGAGGGAATCACATGAAAATATCTGCTGAAAGACAGAAAAGCATATACCTTAATAGATAATGTTGCAATAGCATATCGTGATAATTTGGGTAAAAATAATATGTCATATGGCTTACCGCAAGGTTCACCAATTAGTGCCATTCTGTAAAATATTTACACGCTGGAGTTTGACAAAGGAGCTAAACATATATTAAAGCTAAACGATAGGGAAGCTGACGCATTGATTAAACAACATAAGCGTAAAATTGCTCATGCTATAAAAAGCGGACAACAAGAGTAAAACGGACTATCATATTTGTTGATAGTCCGTTTTTGCACCCTGTATGGCAGCTACCCTAATTCAGTTTTGTTTTATGCTGTCTTATCAGTAGCCGCCCCTTAGGCAGCCTGCTCCAATCTATTTATTCTATGATCGAATAAATTCACGCATTCCTTCACCCGATCAAATATCTCCAGTGAAGAGGATCGTCGATCTTGCCTTGCTGTATTCCTGTAATCGAATCATACAGTCTACCGGAAACTGCTCCGATATGGCCCTCATTGATCTGAATGCTCTGCTCCCCCCACTTCATCGCGCCGATCGGGGAGATGACCGCAGCGGTTCCGGTGCCGAAGGCTTCCTCCAATTTCCCTTGCTGATGCGCCTCGAACAGCTCCTCGACGGTAACTTTGCGTTCCGTCACAGGAATTCCCCAATGCTTCAGCATCGCAATGACCGAATCCCGCGTGATCCCTGGCAGAATACTTCCATTCAGCTCCGGTGTAATAACCTCACCGGCTACCTTGAAGAATACATTCATACTTCCAACCTCTTCGATATAACGCTGCTCAATGCCGTCTAGCCACAATACCTGAGAGTAGCCCTGACTCTTGGCCTCTTCTTGCGCTTTGATGCTGGAAGCATAGTTGATCGAAGTCTTGGCTGCACCCGTTCCGCCGCGAACCGCTCTGACATATTGATCCTCTACATAGATCGATACTGGCGCCAGCCCGCTGGAATAATAAGCTCCAACCGGTGAAGTAATAATTAGCAATTGATATTCCTTCGCTGCGCGTACTCCAAGGCATGGCTCGGTCGCAATAATGAACGGACGGATATAGAGCGAATTTTCCACCCGCTGCGGAATCCAGTCACCATCGATCTCAACCAGCTTGCAGATCGCCTCAAGCATCCATTCCGGATCAACCTGAGGAATTCCTAATCTGTCACAGGACATATTCATGCGCTGGATATTCTTCTCCGGTCTGAACAGGTTGATCTCTCCGTTCATTCCCCGGTATGCCTTCATGCCTTCGAACACTTCCTGCCCATAGTGAAGCACCATTGCTGACGGTTCCAGGCTTATAGGCCCATAAGGAATAATTCTAGCATCATGCCAGCCTCGCTCTGACGTATAATCTGCAACGAACATATGATCACTAAAATATTTGCCGAAGCCCAGTTCCCCTTCATTTGGCTTACTCTTCGGCTGACTAGTCCGAATCACTTGTAGCAGTTCCATATCAAGCGCTCCCTTTCTTAGGTACGATAGTTATTGTTAATAACTATATCGATTTAATCTCTATTGATCAATAATATGGTATCGATTATAATCATAGAAATTATCTATCGATAAAGGGGAGCCTACGAATGGAACACCGGTTATTAGAGTATTTTCTGGCTGTTAGCGAGGAGCTTCATTTTACGAGAGCTGCTGAAAAATTAGGCATTTCCCAGCCGACATTAAGCCACCAGATTCGGCTGCTGGAACATGAGCTTGGAGCCCCATTATTTTACCGTTCTGGTAAGAAGACGATACTGACCCAGGCCGGGCAAATTCTGCTCGGGCACGCCCACCGGGTCATTAATGAGATCAAGCTGGCCCGACAAGAAATTAATGAATTATCCGGGCTGCAGAGGGGCAAGCTGCGAATTGGCTGCTCCGGAAACCATTTATTAACGGATGCCTTGGTCGCTTTCCATCGCCTCTATCCCGGAATCGAGCTGACCGTCACAGAGCTGGCGACCGAGGAGACAAGAGATGGATTGCTGCACAATCAGCTGGATGTCGGCGTCGTATTTCTGCCCTTATTTGATGAACAACTAGCCTATCGTCCGCTTTATGATGAAGAATTGGTGCTGGCTATTTCCAGCAGCCATGAATATGCTACCTGCTCCAATATAAAGATTCAGCAGTTGGCCAATCTCCCACTTGTACTGTTTCCACAGAAATTCCTGGTCCGGCAGATGATCGACTCCGCCTGTGCCGAGCTGGAGATCCAACTAAATCCTGTAATGGAGCTCTCCACTCTGGAATCCCAATTACATATGGCCGAGCAAAATGTAGGCGGTACGATTCTGCCCAAATCCTATGGCAAGACCGTTGTTAGCGACAAGGTAGCCATTATTCCTCTTGCCGATCCCGCCCCGCGAAAAAAGGTAGGTCTTGTCTACGGCAAGGAGTCTTTGGAAAGTTCGATTATCAGTGCTTTTGTCGACCACTTAATTTCCTTTTAGTAACTACTTAATTGAACCGTAACATCTGTAGGGCAAATTTTTAGGGAGTGTCATTGATGACACTCCCTAGTTATTATTTAAAGCTTATCACCTTGCCATTACAACATCTCGCCTGAGTAGAAAGAGCTGGGCAGCTTATCAAAGTCATAATCTACAAGCTCTTCCAATGTGATATTAGCATGGGCTCCTTCATGAACCATCAGGTTGCTGTTCTCGCCAACATGAATTAGAATCACGGGTTTATCCGTCGCATAGGCGTAGCCAAATTCCCAGGCTGTTCCCGTGTCCGAATAGTTACCGTGATAAATGCCTACCACAATTTCAGACCATTTAATATATTTAATATCCGTCATAAAGGTTTCGATCGACCATTGCCGTGAACCAAACTCGGCATTTTCATTATTTTTTCGAAATGGCGAGAATACGTTCATGCCTTTGTCGGCCAAAATCTTCTCTACCTGTTCAAGAACTGCGATCTCTTTATCATTAAAAAATGGACTAGCGAGGTATACCCTTTTCATTCTCTTGCTGACCTCCGGTACAATGTATTCTGCATAGGCATGCTCAAGACAGGAGATCCCTATCCTTTGCTTACTATTCCATTTTTTCTAAAATGCCTTTAATTAATGCAATAAAGTTCACTCGAACCTTACCCGCCACTTCAATTACTTCTTCATGATTCAGAGGTTGATCCAAAATGCCGCAAGCCATATTCGTCAAGCAGGATATTCCGAGCACCTTCATATTTCCGTGAACGGCTACAATCGCCTCTGGAACTGTCGACATTCCAACTGCATCGGCTCCCATCGTACGAATCATGCGGATTTCGGCTGGAGTCTCGTACGTAGGTCCGCTCCACCATGCATAGACACCCTGTTGTATTGTCATGTCAAGTTCATTAGCAACTGCCCCAGCAAGATGACGTAAACCAGGATTGTAGGTTTGAGACAAATCTGGGAAGCGTGTGCCCAATTCATCGTTGTTAGGCCCGATTAACGGATTCGTGCCGACCAGGTTGATATGATCCGTAATCAACATTAAATCCCCTGGGTTAAAGCTAGTATTCACCGCACCGCAAGCATTAGTGATAATCAGATTCTCAACGCCTAGCGCCTTCATGACACGCACTGGAAAAGTGACTTCATCCAAAGTAAAGCCCTCGTAATAATGAAAACGCCCCTTCATAGCAGCTACTGTCTTCCCTTTCAACTGTCCAATCACCAACTCGTTGGCATGGCCGACGGCTGAAGATTTTGCAAAATGAGGAATTTCAGTATAAGGAATGGTTACAGCGTTTTCGATATCGTCAGCCAATGTTCCCAAGCCAGAGCCTAGAATCAACCCAATAGTAGGACGATGATTAATCTTGCTCATAATGAAATTTTTCGCTTCGAGAATATGTTGCGTGTTATGCATAAATCCTTCCTCCTTAGAAATGTTGAACGAATTGTAATCCTGGAAACACGTAAAGCAAATGACCCGTCATACGAGCCTAGAATATTTCATCACTGAAAGTTTAAATGACTCTGCAGATAAAGTAAATAGACTAAATCTCATTCTGATAAAAAGTTACTGATAAATCACCGTCCCACTCATGATATACACGATATAAGCCGTATTTTTATCAAACCGAGCTAAAACTTGCCTTGCACACACTTCTTCTTTTTTGAAAAATAGAGTAAACTACTCATAATTTAATGATTAAGAATGGAGTTCGGAGGATTATGTTAAGGCAATTTGTCGGTATAACGTCTCAAAAGACGAAAAACCTAAAGGTTCTATATCGCTTAATTCGTCAATGGGGTCCTATAGGAGTAAAAACACTTTCCGAAATGACGGGATATAAACCTACAACCTGTGCTCGTCTGTTGGATGAACTTGTCCAGGCAGGATTGATTCATGATAGCGGTTTAGGGGAATCCAGTGGCGGACGGAAGCCGTTAATGTATGTAATCCAACCTGACGCCTTCTATCTAATTGGAGTAGAGATCACCAATTTATATACTACCGTATTGCTTCTCGACTTAGATTTGACCATTCTTGGGACAGAGAAGTTGAAAATGGATTCGAGGTGCACGGCGCAATATACATTGGATTATGTGTCCCGGTGTATTGAAGAACTGCTGATTAAGCACGATATCCTATCGGAGAAAATGCTGGGAATTGGTGTTGGTGTCCTTGATCCAGTAGATCTTGAGCGAGGAGTCATCGTTGATTCGCATCAATTTCCTGCGGACGGTTGGAACGATTTCAACATCGTCGAATACTTAGAGAAGAAGAATGATACGCTTGTGTTCCTGGATAATGGAACAAACTTGGCGGCATTGGCAGAATACCGATTGAAATATTGGAAGGAAACTGATAGCTTGGTTTTTGTCTCTAGTGACATGGGAATTCGCAGCAGCATGATCATCAAAGGCAAGCTTGTCCATCAAATCAATGAGATGGATGATGCTCTAGGCCACATGATCATCGATATACATGGACGGCGTTGTTCCTGCGGAGCCTACGGGTGTCTGCAGACATACAGCAGCCTGCCGGCCATTCATCACGAAGTCATTCACCGGCTCAAACGGGGCAAAGAATCTATTCTTCGAGAAAATATAGATGATGTGAACGAGGTAGACTTCCACCACATTTTGGAGGCAATGGATAGGGAGGATCCGCTTTGTCTGGAGGTTGTGAAGGAAGCCGCTTATTATTTTGGCATAGGTCTGGCTAATCTGATCTTCATGCTGCGTCCCGATATCGTCATTTGCGGAGGAACGCTTGTACCTAAACCACTCTTCTACGAAGAAGCTTCAAGAACAGCACATGAACGAGCGGCTATTTATCCCAAATGTCGTGTAGAGATTGTTCAATCCTCTACAGCCTACAATATTGTGGCCCAAGGAGCCGGGTGCATGGTACTAGATTATTTCACGTCTACAGAAATTAATAATCCCGGTACAAACATATAGGTGCATATAACACAAAGAACCTTCATGTCCGCGCTTGACGGATTTGAAGGTTCTTTATGTTTATTTATTCAATAGATTCAACCGGTTATGTTCTTAGACCCATTTAATACTCCAGCAGGTCAACAATTTCATCCTGCTTCTCCACATGGGCCATGATCTTGCCAATCGACTTGCGGTCTGCAAGCGGCGCCGATTCGGAACTGAAGCTATAGATCTGCCCTTCCCGGGTCATGGCTATGATCGTGATCGGTTCCTTACAGTGGAAGCCGCCTACAATCCGGGTTCCATTCGGCTTCACACGCTTGCCTTCCTTGAATTCAAACGTCTGAACGCCTTTGCCTCCGCGGCTCTGGAGCGGATAATCGAGCAGCAGGCTGCGCTTCGCATAGCCCAGATCAGAGATGACAAGCAGTTCGCCTTCATCGCCTTGAACCCATAGCGCACTGACGACCTCGTCGTCCTCCTTCAACCCGATTCCCTTCACACCAGCGGATACGCGGCCCATCGCATTCACTTCATTCTCTGCAAAGCGTATCGCCATTCCTTGCTTCGTTAACAGAACGATATCCTGATTGCCGCGGCTAACCTGAACAGTAATAATTTCGTCCCCATCTGCCACCTTGCAAGCGGCAACTGCCGTCGACCGCTTCGTCTCGTATTCCTTCAAATCCGTACGCTTCACTTGTCCACGTTTTGTTACGAAGACAAGACTAACGCTCGCTTCATCGAAGGATTTGAGTGGAATGACACCGATGATTGAATCCTCTTTGGCTAGTGGAATGACATTGACAATCGCTGTCCCGTTGTCCTTCCACTTGAACTCAGGAATCTGATGCACCGGCAGCAGGAAGTATTGTCCGCGCTGTGTGAAGATAAGAATATTTTGCAGCGTGTCCACATCAAGCACATGCTTGATATAGTCGCCTTCCTTCACCCCGGAACCATTGCGCTCACCGCCGGAACGAGTGAATGAGAGCATGCTGGTCCGCTTAATGTAGCCCTCGTTGGACAGAGTTACCAGCACGTCTTCCTGCGCGACCATCACCTCAAGATTGACCTTAAGCTCCTCTACCTCGCTCTGAATTTCAGAACGACGGTCAATCCCGTATTTCTCGCGGATTTCCAGCAGCTCTTTCTTGATCAGAGTCACGAGCTTCTTATCGCTCTCCAGAATTCCACGTAATACGGCGATTTTCTTAATGATGTCGTCGAGCTCTTTTTGCAACGACGTTATTTCCAAATTTGTCAAACGATATAATTGCAAAGTAAGAATGGAATCCGCTTGACGTTCTGTGAAGCCGAACATCCATTGCAGATTGTTCTGCGCATCTTGACGGTTCTTCGAGGCCTTGATGGCCGCAATGACTTCGTCCAGAATATTCAGCGCCTTGACCAGACCTTCGAGCACATGGGCGCGATCTTCCAGCTTCTCCAGTTCATACTGGGTCCGGAATGTAACAACTTCACGCTGGTGGGCGATATAAGCCTCAAGAATTGCTTTCAAGCCGAGTTGCCGTGGTGCTTTGTTGACAATCGCCACCATATTGAAGTTATAAGTGACCTGCAGGTCCGTCTTCTTCAACAGATAAGCCAGAATCCCCTGGGCATCGGCATCTTTCTTCAGCTCAATGACGATTCGCAATCCATTGCGTCCGCTCTCGTCACGAACTTCAGCAATCCCGTCTACCTTTTTCTCCAGCCGGATATTTTCCATGGCCGTTACAAGACGGGACTTCACAACCTGATACGGGATCTCCGTAACGATAATCTGCTGCTTCCCGCCGCGCATGTTCTCGATTTCCGTCTTGGAACGCAAATAGATGCGTCCTTTCCCGGTGCGATAGGCATCGCGGATGCCGTCCTCGCCCATGATGATTCCGCCGGTCGGGAAATCCGGTCCTTTCACATAGGAGGCGATCTCCTCCAGTTCAAGCTCTGGCCGTTCCATGACAGCAATACATGCATCGATAACCTCACGCAGATTATGCGGCGGAATCTCCGTCGCAAACCCGGCCGAAATCCCGCTAACTCCGTTCACGAGCAAATTAGGATAACGGGACGGCAGCACCACAGGCTCTAATGTCGAGTTATCAAAGTTATCTTTGAACGGAACCGTCCGCTTCTCAATATCGCGCAGCAGTTCCATGGCGATCGGCGACAGCCGCGCTTCCGTATAACGCATCGCTGCTGCCGGGTCATCATCCTGGGAACCCCAGTTGCCATGCCCGTCAACCAGCACATGTCCCATCTTCCAAGGCTGAGCCATCCGCACCATGCCCTCGTAGATCGAAGAGTCACCGTGCGGATGATAATTACCCATCACATCGCCGACCGTCTTGGCTGACTTGCGGTAAGGCTTGTCAGGCGTATTTCCCGAATCATACATCGCATACAGTATCCGCCGCTGAACCGGCTTGAGCCCATCGCGCACGTCAGGAATGGCACGGTCCTGAATTATATATTTGGAATACCGACCGAAGCGATCCCCTACGACCTCTTCCAAATAAGCCGGTAAGAAATTCTCCAACATACTCAAATCAAGTCACCCTCTATTCCTCATACTCCGTAAAATCGACGTTCTCTACGATCCAACGCTTGCGTGGGTCAACCTTATCTCCCATCAAGGTGGATACGCGCCGTTCCGCCTTCGCGGCATCTTCAATCTTCACTTGCAGCATTGTACGACTCTCCGGATTCATCGTCGTCTCCCACAATTGATCCGGATTCATCTCCCCAAGCCCTTTATAACGCTGCAGTTCGAAGTTTTTACCGAATTCCTTCAAGTAATTCTGCAGTTGCTCATCGCTCCATGCATAGCGCACCGTCTCTAGCTTGCCTGAACGCCTCGTGATCTTGTACAGCGGAGGCTGGGCAATATAGACCCGTCCGGCATCGATCAGCGGCTTCATATAACGATAGAAGAACGTAAGCAGTAGAACCTGAATATGTGCTCCGTCCGTATCGGCATCCGTCATGATAATGATTTTCGCATAATTGCTGTCCTCGACAGCGAATTCCGTGCCGATGCCCGCACCGATCGCCGCAATAATGGCCCGATACTCATCGTTCTTCAGAATATCGGCAAGCTTGGCCTTCTCCGGGTTCATCGGTTTACCCTTCAATGGCAGAATCGCCTGGAACTTGGAATCCCTGCCCTGCTTCGCCGAACCGCCAGCGGAATCCCCTTCGACAATGAACAATTCATTGCGCGCATAGTCCTTCGACTGTGCTGGAGACAGCTTGCCACCGAGATTCGTGCTCTCGCTGCGCTTCTTGCCGCTTCGCATCTCATCACGTGCCTTGCGCGCCGCTTCCCGCGCCTTGGAGGCCTGCACCGCCTTCTTGATCAGAACTTGAGCGACCTGCGGGTTCTCCTCCAGGAACAGAGCCATCTTCTCGGATACGACAGACTCCACGGCACTCCGTGCGGAAGCGCTGCCGAGTTGGTCCTTCGTCTGGCCGACGAACTCCACTTCGGACATCTTCACGCTAATGACAGCCATCATCCCTTCGCGAAGATCATTCCCCTCCAGATTTTTATCCTTCTCTTTCAGGATTGAATTCTTCCTAGCATACTCATTCATAACACGCGTGTACGCCGTCTTGAAGCCAGTCTCATGTGTACCGCCGCCCCGCGTAGGAATCGAGTTTACAAAAGACACCAAGGTCTCCGTATAGCCCACATTATATTGCAGCGCTACTTCTACCTCGATCTCATCCCGTTCCGCATAGAAATGAACCACGTCATGGAGGACGTCCTTGCCGTCATTCAAGAATTCGACAAATTGGCTCGCGCCGCCCTCGTAAAAAAACTCGTCGGAGCGGTCGGAACGCTCATCCTTCAAAGTCACCTTCAGACCCGAATTCAGAAAAGCGATCTCCTGCAAACGATCCGCGAGCGTATCATAATTAAGACCAATTCCATTCGGGAACACGCGAATATCCGGCTTGAACGTTACCTTCGTGCCGGTCTTGTTCGTATTGCCGATAATTTCAAGACCTGTTACTGGTTCGCCGACATGCTCGACCCCTTTTTTATCCACCCAGTACTCGAATCGCATGCGGTGAATTTTGCCCTCACGGTAGATCTCCACCTCAAGCCACTCGGATAAAGCGTTGGTTACTGAAGCGCCAACCCCGTGCAGCCCCCCGGATTTCTTATAACCGGAACCGCCGAACTTGCCACCGGCGTGCAGAATCGTATAGACGACCTGCGGTGTAGGAACACCGATCTTATGCATCCCGGTCGGAATGCCGCGGCCATTATCTACTATGGTTACAGAACCATCCTTATTCAATGTAATATCGATCTTGGAACAAAATTTGGCCAAATGCTCGTCGACAGCATTATCCACAATTTCCCAGACCAGATGATGAAGTCCCGACGAGCTCGTACTGCCAATATACATCCCTGGCCGTTTCCGTACTGCGACAAGCCCTTCGAGCACTTGAATGTCGTCCGCGTCGTATCCCGAAGATTCACTTCCGGAACTGATACCGGAAGCTTCTTCGAACAAATCGATTTGTTCCGCCATTCATGCTCCCCCTTTTACTTTCGTTATGTAGTCGTTAATATACGTGTTCAAAAAGGCCGGTTTTCAGCACCGAAGCTTATGCTTACGATGTGCGTTTTTTCAAAACGCTTGAGTTGAATGAAGCCAGGGACGAAAGAAGCGCTGCGTACGTAGTTGGTACGTGAGCATCTGAGATGTTTCCGTAGGAAACATGACTTCGTAAGCATTCACTTAGGCCCGGCTGAATTCAAGATTCGATGCCGAATCTGCTTCCTGATTGACTACGTGATCAAAAGCAGACTTTTTGAACAACCTCTAATATACTACAAATGCAAACAAATGTTTTGTTATCCTTGTCCATTTTAATTCAAGATATCCTGTTTCGTAAAGACAAGGAATGAGACGATTGTTGAACAAGCCGCCCAAACCGCCAGAACAGCGAGTGAAAATCCTAGTGTCATGCCCTCGATCGGAGCCGGTGTTCCCGATAAATAGTTCGTAAGACCGAGATTGACCATGAACAAGTATTTGGCGCTCGTCCAGGCTGATGCCATATTGCCGAGAATATTGCCGGCGATCAGCGCGGCCATCATAATGACAATGCTTGCGGCGGTGCTGCGAACGAGCACCGATACCATGAAAGCCAGCATCGCTACTACAATTCCGACGAACCAGATCAGCCCAGCCTGCATACAGATATATTTCCACTGTGGTACGGCATGAACATTGGACATATCCACTTCACTACCATGCAACTGAAAGCCGCTAAATACCGGAAGCTGAAATCCGCCATAACCAAAAAACATCCCCGATATCAAGTAACAGACGAGCAGCGTAGATAGGATAATCAACGAGACAAACATGATCAGCGTAATTAACTTGCTGAGCAGGATTTTCCACCTTCGTACCGGCCTTGTAAGCAGCATCTTGATTGTACCCGCTGTTCGTTCAGAGGATACAATGTCCGATCCTACACCCATGATCAGGAGTGGAATGAACAATGTAGAGGCATTATTCAGAAATTCGCGGGTAAACGATACTCCACCAGCCTGGATCGGATTCACATCATGCTCAAGATAATATTTCATCTGCTCGATATATATTTTGCGGTATTTCTTCCACTCCTCAGGCACGCGGTCGCTGCCGAGTGAATTTTGATTATCCGTAATGGCCTGCTGGACTTCCCTGCGCCAGTCTGCACCGAATTTCTCACGCTTTGCAGAAGCTTCCCGCATCTGGGCATAGGTGAACATCGGGACAAGAACGAGCAGCACCAGCAGAACGACGTAAAATCGCTTCTTCTTGATCATTTTGATCGTCTCATTCTTAACTAACAGAAGCAGATTATTCAACACCCTCACCATCCGTCATCTCAAGGAACAATTGTTCCAGCGTTGGAATTACCTTCTGAACGGAACGGACCTGAAGCCCGGAACTTACGAGCCGAGGCACAATATCCGCAATTTGATCCACCTGCATCTGGGTTACTATCGCCTCGCCGCCAAAGCCGGCAATGATCGCATCATCCAGCACCTCATCCACATTCTTAACGATGCTGATTCCAAGATCAGCCAGCATTGCCTCACCTGTTGAAGATGGCTCCAGTTCCCAGACAACATACCCTGTACTTGAGTCAAGCAGCTCATTGACCGCACCGACTGCAAGGACCCGCCCCCGGCTTATAATCGCCACACGATCACAGAGTACTTGAATTTCACTAAGCAGATGACTTGAGACGAACACGGCCAGCCCTTCCTTCGCCAGAAGGCGAATGAAGCTGCGCATCTCTTTGATCCCCTTCGGATCAAGACCATTCGTCGGTTCATCCAGAATGAGCAGCTTAGGTCTGCCGAGCAGAGCCTGGGCAATTCCAAGGCGCTGTCGCATTCCGAGCGAATACGTCCGCACTTTATCATGAATCCGCTGGTCGAGTCCAACCAGATCAGCAACCTCCTGAATTCTCGCCGCATCGATTCCCGGCATCATCCGGGCGAATTGCTCCAGGTTCTCCCAGCCGGTCAGATACGTATATACCTCCGGATTCTCCACGATCGACCCAACCAGGCTAAGCGCCCGCTCCGGATCCTTCTGCACATCGAATCCACAGATAGCTACTTGTCCTTCTGTCGGGCGGATCAGATCAACCAGCATGCGAATCGTTGTCGTCTTGCCAGCTCCGTTCGGCCCAAGGAATCCGAATATCTCTCCGGCTTTCACCTCGAAAGATACATCCTGCACGATCCAGCGCTTGCCGATCCGCTTCTTCAAATGCTCCACCGACAAAATAATCTCATCATTTGTCTTCGTTCGATGATGCATCGCATTTTCGCCTCCTTAACGTGAGTGTTCAAAAAGTCCAGTTTTCAGCACCGAGAAGGTTGATGAAGCTATAGACTTTTTGAACTTCCTTAGCCTAGTTCAGCGCGATGCTCTGTACAATCCGCTCTGCGATCCTCTGGTAACCGTCGCCATTCGGATGGAAATGGTCACCCGATAAATAGCGGTCCAAGTTGCTCGTAAATAAATCATAGGTTGGAATAACGATCGTGCCTGGATACTGATTCATTGTATCCAATACATTCAAATTCCAATTCGCTACCGCTTGATCTCCAGCTTCCTTCACGTCCTTCAAATCAGCAAAGGGATTGTATAAGCCAACGTACACCAATTGCGCATCGGGATTAATCTGCTTCAGCTTGCTAACGATCTTCTTGAAATTTTCTCCCGATGTCTTCACCGCAGCATTCATCTCCGCCTCGGTCGGAAGTTCCCCGCTGCTCTGATAGCTCTGAGCTCCAGCAAACAAATCATTCCCGCCGATCGACAGAATAATGATTCCGGCCTGTTTGAGGCCGTATTGGACTCCTGGTTCATCAAGCGTCGGAAGTAGTGCCTTCGTCGTCAGCCCGTTGATTCCGAGATTGTTAACTAATTTAGAGGACTTGTCCTGCTTCGTTAATAACTGCACCGTTCTACGCGCAAATCCATTGCCTGTATCGTCCCCGGTACCCTTGGCGAGCGAATCGCCAATAGCAGTGATATCAAATGGCGCCGCCGTGACAGACATTTGTACGCCGCTGTCGGGCTTGGCCTTACTTGCCTCGCTTGCCGGAACCGTCATATCATAGACGGCATATATGAATCCAACAATAAGCAGCAGTGTTGATACCGCCGAGAGCAGGCCAGTGACTAGCCATATTCGCGACGATTTGTTCATGGTCGTCTTCCTCCTGTATGTGCCCGAATCCCTGATCCCATCCTTTAATTAATCTAACCAACTTATATCGTAGGTATAGCCGTAGGATATCGTATCTGTTCATTTTTATTGAGTTTATCCTATATATTAAACAATTGAAATAAGAATTGACCATCTATGATCTACATGGTTGCCGAGAATGTGATTTTCTTTCTGATCGCCGACACACTCTAATAGCACTCATAATATCATCTATTCTAATCCACTTCCAATCTACTGGAATAGTGGTCTGCTTAATCTCTCATCGATAAGTCTGATTACCGTAACATGATTCATCCCATACTTGCGAGCTGCTTGGTTATCTGACATTCCATTTTCAAGTACACCCAAAGCCGCTTTCAACCTGGTTTCATCACTATATCTAATCATAAAAAGAACCGCTCCCCTTCCAACTGGACTAGTATAACATGTGTCCAACTTTTTGGGAGCAGTTCCGTTAGGTCAGTGGGCTTCTTTTATACTGATACTTTCGGATTGCACGGCGGTATGGGCAGATAACATATTTACATATCACCAACTATTGGAAGGTTTAAGCTGATAGTTAGAGTAATCAATTAAAAAACAAAGGCTCTAGTAATGATAACAAGCAAAATGAACAGAACTAAAATCGCTGCAGTTGATGTAAATAATCCACCACCAAGGACTTCACCCATGTGTACATACCTCCTTACATTTAGAGTACACACCATCCTATTCAATTTTCCAATAAATAGATTGGACTGCTTTCCCTATGATAAAGTCTATTTAGCAGATGTCCCGCTGAAAGAATCTTGAATATCCGGCATAGACACCGATCCGTCATCATGCTCTTTCCGATTCGCCAGATTTCCCCGCTCCTGCTCCACAGCCTCAAGCTGCCCCAGCAAATGGGCGAATTGGCCCTGAAGCTGCTCGACCTCCGCTTTATACAGCTCGTAGCTCGCCAAATATTCCTTCATTTTTGCCTCGGCCAACCTCTTCTCAGAAAGCGCACGCCGGGCATAATCCTCCTGATGTGCTATGGCAGCCATATGAGCTTGCCGAATACGTCTATTGACGAATGCCTGTTGCTCTACAAAGAGCTGTTTGAACTTCCTCTCCAAAGCGATCCTCTCAGCCAGCTCTCTCTCCGTATCATCCAATTGCGCCTGAAGCTGTAAAAGAACTTCATCCCCTGCCTCTACATTTTCGCTCGAATAATCCCAATCCGTACGCTTATTGGCAAGCTGCTTCAGATCTACTGCCTCACTACTCGTGATGTGGTAATCTGAATTCGTCAAATTCTGTTCTCGCTTAAAAAATGACATTCGTCGGCTCCTCCCTGCCTTAAGTTATCCTCCTAAGATATGTATGCAGATTCCAAGCAGAAATAGCATAATAAAGAACCGTGACGTCCGCCACGGCCCCTATTTTATATTTAACTGTCTTCATAAGTGCAAGCCTACACCTATTTGCCAATAAACTCCTGTACCCAAAATCCGTTATAATAACCTACACCGATCAGCGTATATTTGGGATTCAAAATGTTGGCGCGATGACCGGGACTGTTCATCCAATCCTTCACGACTTCTTCAGCCGAACGCTGCCCTTTGGCAATATTCTCGCCTGCGTAGAGATAAGTAATGTGATACGCATCCATCATATCGAATGGAGAACCATATTTCGGCGAAGTATGGTCAAAATAACCGCTCCTAAACATATCGACTGCTTTGTCCTTGGCCATCTTTGATAAATTCGTGTGCACAATCAAAGGCTTCAACCCTGCCGAAGTCCGTTCTTTATTAACTAGCGCTACAACCTGTGCAGCTCGTTCCGCTTGAACCTGCGCATATACTGCCGCCATACTTTTACTTGCAGCAGCAGCGCTTGCCGTTCCATGACCAGCAGGAGTAGCTGCCAGTGACACTGCTAATACGGAGAATATCAATCCCATTTTTGCGGTCTTCATCTTCGTTTTCCTCAATGATACATCCCCTCCTCAGCACGATAATCAATCTGGAAAATAGTCTCTCTAATTTTACCATGCTTGTCCTTTCCTTGCATGGGAATTTGATGGAAATATATGCTGAGCTTCCATGTATAGCAAATCATGAAAATCCCCTGCTTGTTGTTGCCAACAGCACAGGGGATTCACAATTCCTCTCCGATTAGACTTATAGATAGCACAAATACAACAACATTAGCGCTTAGCCGCATATTTCCGCATATCAAATGCAACTGCGGTGACGATGATGGCGCCTTTAATAATTTGCTGCCAGTAAGGGCCTACCCCGATAAAAGTCAAACCGTAATTGATGACCGTAAAGATCAATACCCCGGCCATGACGCCAGGAACAGTACCGATTCCGCCTGTCGTCGATACGCCGCCAACGACACAGGCAGCGATCGCATCAAGCTCGTACATATTCCCGTAGTTGTTCGTTGCCCCGCCGGTTCTAGCGGCTTCCAGCACGCCAGCAGTACCATACAGAGCCCCAGCGATCGAATAAATAATGATTAGCGTCAGCATGACATTAATCCCGGACACCTTTGCAGCTTGCATATTTCCGCCGATCGCGTACATGTTTTTACCCAACCGAGTCTTATTGAACATAACCCACACAATAAAGCAGATAGCAACGGCAAAAATAACGATGTAGGGCAAGGATAAGTCTCCTTTACCAAAACTGCCTGATCCAAGCGTCGTAAAGTCGTCGCGAAGTCCGCCAATCGGCTGTGAATTGTTCGGCTCCGTATCGAAATACAAGGAGTTAATCCCGTATATAGCTACCATCGTACCCAGAGTAGCAATAAAAGGCGGAACCTTAAACTTGGAGACGATGACTCCATTAATCAAGCCAAAAATAACACCTACAAATATCGCAATCAAGATCGGGATGAACAGCGAGAGCTGCGGAAGATCAGGGAAGAAGCGACGTGCATAATCCGGGTCCTGCAGCATCGAGGCTGATATGACCGCAGTCAAGCCGACCATCCGTCCCGCCGACAAATCAGTCCCGCCCGTAATCAGAATGAATGCTACACCTAACGCAATAATGACACGGGTCGATGATTGAATCAAAATATCGCGGAGTGTATTAAATCCGATAAAATTGGGGTCATAGACTGCAATTGCGATCACAAGTACAACCAGTACAATATATATTGCGTTCTCCGTTATAAAGCTCTGAGTTTTCTTGATATTCATTCCTATTCTCTCCTTCTCGGACTCTAATGCTGAGCGGCTAGACGCATAATTTCCTCTTCCGAGGCTTCCTGACCATTCAAAATGCCCGTGATCTTCCCTTCCGACATCACCATGATGCGGTCAGACATGCCAAGAAGCTCCGGCATTTCTGATGAGATCATAATGATGCTCTTGCCCTGCTTCGCTAGATCGGCAATGATCGTATAAATTTCGTACTTGGCACCGACATCGATTCCTCGCGTTGGTTCATCAAGCAACAAAATTTCCGGGCTAGTTAACAGCCATCTGGCAAGCAGCACTTTCTGTTGATTGCCTCCGGACAGATTCATAATCAGCGTCTTTGGAGATGGCGTCTTGGTGCGCAATTTCTCCACCACCTGATTGACCTCATCGCGTTTCTTCCGTTCATTCAGCAGCCCATAGGGCCGAATATATTTACGCATATTGGCAATCGCCGCATTCTCATGCACCGACAATACCGGAATGATGCCTGTCGTGCGTCTCTCCTCGGTCAACAGCGCCATCCCATATCGCTTGGCAGCAGCCGGGCTCTTGATCCGTACAAGCTTGTCATTGATCGAGATCGATCCAGACTGAATCTCGCGCAAACCAAATAACGCCTCGATGAGTTCCGTCCGCTGCGCTCCTACTAATCCGCCAATTCCGAGAATTTCTCCTTTCCGCAGCTCAAAGGAGACATTATTGAACGATTTGGGGTGAATAGAGGTTAGCCCTTCCACCTTAAGTACAACCCCGTTCGGAACATTATGCCGCTGCGGAAAACGCTGTGTCAGGTCACGGCCTACCATTTTGGATATAATCAAGTCGGTCGTCAGCTCTGCCGCAGGCCAGGTACCTATTTTTTTGCCATCACGCATAATGGTGACTTCATCGGAAATTCTCAAAATTTCCTCCATCTTGTGCGATATATATATAATCGATACGCCCCTGCTCTTTAACTCCTGAATGATCTTAAATAAATGCTCAACCTCAATGCTCGTTAAAGATGATGTAGGTTCGTCCATGACGATAATCCTGGAATGGAAGGAGACGGCCTTAGCTATTTCAATGGATTGAATTTGTGAGACAGACAGCTTCCCTACGATCGTATCCGGTTTAATGTGGATATCCAGTTGCTCGAACAATTCTTCGGTATCGCTGTACATTTTCGTATGGTCAATGAACCGCATCGGCCAGAATCCCTTGGATGGGAAACGTCCAAGCCAAATATTCTCCATCACACTGCGGAAAGGTACAGGATGAAGTTCCTGATGGATCATCGAGATGCCCATTTCGAGCGCATCACGTGAATGATTAATCTCTACCTTCTGCCCGTCCAAATAAATTTCACCTTCATCAGGCTTGTAGATGCCGAACAGGCATTTCATTAACGTCGACTTTCCTGCTCCGTTCTCACCCATCAGCGCATGAACCGTTCCCGGCCTGACCTGTAAGCTAACGTTATCGAGCGCTTTGACACCGGGAAATTCCTTGGATATCCCTTTCAATTCAAGTAGATACTGCTGATTTGTCATTATGTCAGCCTCCTATTTTACTGTTCCACATAGAGGCGCAGCTAGGTTCTTCGGGCATTCTGCTTGCTAAATATGAAAGGTTCGCACCTTTCGGCAACGAACCTTCCAAGACGCGAGACAGACGACTGCCAATCAAGCCGCTTATTTGAAATTTGCTGCGTTTTCTTTTGTCACTTTTTGATAAGGAATCCAGACATACTGATTGTCTGTAATTTCATAGCCTACGCTATCCAGATTGATTTCTTTGCCTTGAGCCAATAGCGAAGCGATCTTAATCGATGCTTTACCTTGGTTCTCCGCATCATTCAGCACCGTACCAAGCAATGTGCCTTGCTCCAAGGCCTGAATCGCAGGAGCTGTCGCATCTACGCCGACGACCGGCATATACTTATCGCCATTGAAATATCCCGCTGCCTTCAAGGCTTCAATCGCCCCTAGCGCCATATCGTCATTGTTGGCGAATACCGCCTCGATACTGTCACCTTTGGCCGCCAGGAAGGCCGCCATCTTCTCCTGACCTTTGACCCGATCCCACATCGCCGTATCTTCTTGTAATTTCTCTACCTTGATTCCTGCATCTTCCAAAGCCTGAATAGAGTATTGCGTACGAAGCTCAGCATCCTGATGTCCCGGCTCGCCTTTTAACATGACGTATTGCAATACGCCATCGCCATTCTTATCAGCCTCAGGATGAGACTTCCAATAATCTGCGATGATTTGCCCGGACAATGTTCCCGATTCCTCGGCTCTTGCGCCCACATAATAAACCTTATCCCATTTCTTCATATCCTCCGGAAGAGGCTCGCGATTCAAGAACACAACCGGAACATCCTTGCCTTTAGCCTTATCGATAATCACACCTGCCGCTGTACGATCCACTGGATTCACAATCAGTGCTTTGGTCTTCTTCGTCAGGAACAAATCGATCTTATCATTCTGCGTCGGCTGTGAGTTCTGGCTATCGACAATATCAACTTGAGCGATGCCTTTGGCATTCTTCTCAATCGCATTTCGCACCCCTGTCATAAAGGTGTCGTCGAACTTGTAGATAGCTACGCCGACCTTCGGCGTATCTCCGCTGCCGCTCCCCCCGCCGGGGCCGCTGTTGCAGCCGGCCATAACTGTACCGAGCAGAGCGAATCCGAGCAATACGGACATCATTTTTTTCATGCTTATTGACCTCCTTTTGAACCTCCTATTTATGAATACGTTTACATTATGCTGGATAGGGCGGTACTTTCGAATTAAGAAAACTGCGCTTTTATATCAAAATTCTAATGATTTTTTTAGACAATCTCTTACTTTACAAAAGGAAACATCAGCTTCTGATTTTCCGGCCAGAGCATGTTATCAAGGTCAATCAATTTCACATCCGTCGGAATTTTATCGCTAAGCTTGGCACCACGTGCTGCCTGTACTGCAGCATATACCGCCATGTAGCCGTTATTGAATGGATTTTGCACAACCATCGCCTGGATCGTTCCATCCTGCAGCAGCTCCAGCATTTCGGACGGATTATCGAAGGCGATCATATTAACGATACCGCTATACCCCATATCCTCAACGGCTAATCCGGCACCAATCGAGGACTCGGCACTAAGCGAGACGATCCCGTTCAGTCTCGGATGGAGCTGAAGCATTTTACAGGTGAGATCATACGCCAAGGTCTCATCCGAGCCGCTGTAGACAATATCCATGACTTGAATCTCAGGGAACCGGGCCATATAGTCGAGGAAGCCTTCTTCCCGTTCATCGGTGCTGCGCGCGCCCTTCACAAAATTAATAATACCGATTTCCCCTCGTCCCCCAGTTAACTCGCTGAGGCGTTTTGCCGCTGCTTGTCCAGCTTCATAATTGTTCGTTCCTACATACGTTTTTACTTTCGTCGAAGCAACCTCCGAATCCATAGAAATGACAGGAATATTATAATAGGACGTCTGATCCGTCACTTGTCCTAGCGCCTCATAATCACTGGCGGCCAACACAATCGCATCCGGCCTTCTAACAATGGACTCCTGCATCAGCTCAATTTGCTGCTTGTAATCGTTTTCCTGATGGGGGGCCAGAAAATTCAACTCCACATTGTACTCCTTCGCTGCCACTTCAGCACCCATACGAATCGTATTCCAATAATCTCCCCGATCCATTTTTACGATCATATCGATCGTTAACGGCTTATCGCCTCCCGGAATACTCCCACTAGGCGAACAGGCTGCAAGCATCATCAGGGTAAGAGATAACGCGAGCCCCTTCAGTAAGCTATTTCCTGATATCATTTCCTTCCCCCTCAGCCTGATCTGAAGTACGCTGTACCGGAAGTGTCACCGTTACCGTCGTCCCTTCCTCAGGCTCACTCTCGTAATGCAATCCATAAGGGTGTCCATAGTAGAGCTGAATTCGTTCCTGTACATTGAACACGCCCACCCCGGAACCGCTCTCGCTGCGGATATCACCGCTTAACAGCTTGGCGAGACGTTCTTGTGTCATTCCGATGCCATTATCGCGAATGATGAATTGAAGCTTCTCATCTTGCAATTGCGCCTTGATCTCGATCATCCCGTCCTCAACTGAGTTCTCAATTCCGTGATGAATCGCATTCTCGACGAGAGGCTGCAGGATCAGCTTCAAGGTTAGACAATCCATAACTTCTTCATCGGCTTCGATCACATAATGAAACTTATTCTTAAATCGTATCGATTGAATAATCAAATAATGTCTTATATGTTCCAGTTCATCCTTGACTGTAATGATCGGTTTGCCCCTGCTTAAGCTTAGCCGAAAGAAGCGGGACAGTGAAGTGATTGTCGTTACGACTTCTTGATTGCGTCCCATTTCAGCCATTCTTGTAATCGAATTCAGCGTATTGTACAGAAAATGGGGGTTAATCTGCGATTGCAACACGTCGAATTCGCTCTTGCGCTTCGCTTCCTGCTCCTGGATAATCTGATCCATTAACTCGCGAATCCGGCGCAGCATCAGATTGAAGCGTTTAGACAACTGCTCGACCTCATAGACTCCGCTTACCGAAATTTGTGGTGTGAAATCACCTTTCTCCACCCGCTTGACGGACTGCTCTAGACGACGAATAGGTTTGGATATGGTCGCCGAGACGTAGATGTTAATGATCAGGATAATCAAGGTTGATACAAGTAAGAAATGGTATAGAAAGTCCGCTAGTTCCTTCTTCGTGCCCAGGAACTCATCTGCATAAGCGACACCAATGATTTTCCAGCCTGCCGTTTTTACCGTCTGAATGGTAATGATTCGCTGCTCCCCATTTTGTTCATCCACATAACTGCCGTACTTGTAATTCAGCACCGGTTCCAAATTCTCATATTTCAAACCGGCATAGATGAGCTGCTGCTGAGGATGATAGACGATATTGCCGATTCCATCGATGATATAGACGTAACCGTTCTTCCCCAGACTGACACGCTGGCTCAATTGATCGATCGTCCGGAAATTGAAATCGATAGCTAGAACCCCATGCTTTACTCCCGATTCATCCCTGTAATCGATTATTTTACTCATCGAGACTACCCAGCGGTAATCGTTCTTGAACAGGTTCTGAATATGCGGAGGTGTGAACTGCAGCGTCCCCGGAGCGAGAAGTGCTGATTCGAACCACGTCTGCTTCGTCAGTCTCGTATTTTGGCGCATCGGCTGCGCCGGGACACTGTTCACCAATTCTCCGTCTGTCGTAAACAGCGCAATAGAGACGAGATCCTCCCGTGTACTCAATATCGTCTCCATCTGTTCTCCCAGATGCTGATTCGAAGATACATCAGAAGCTTGATCGATTTTGTTCTGAGTCACTTCAAATATGTCCTGCATTCCACTTACATATAGTTCCAGATTTGAATTTACCTGCTCCACGATCTGCTTCAGATTCAGGTAGGTGTTCTCCTCAGCAACGTTAGAGAAGCGATTGAACAGCATTAGACTAGCTAGCACAACAACGAGCACTGTCACAATAATGGAAGAAGCCGAGAGCAGGACTTGAATGTTATGTAAGTGAAAGCCTCGCAAAAAGCGTGTCATTGCACGCTGCCAAGACTTCATACGATCTTAGCCCCATTTCGGTATTCTTTGGGAGATAAGCCGTATTTCTTGCGAAAACAGAAGCTGAAATAATTCGGGTCCGAGAATCCGACCAGTTCGGCGATCTCAAATGATTTTTTGTCCGTCGAGGCCAGCAGGTTTTTGGCCGCTTCCATGCGCACATTCTGCAAGTAATTCACGAAGGTAAGCTTCGTCTCTCGCTTGAAAATATTGCTAAAATACCCTGAGCTAATATGTAAACAGGAACAGACTTTATTGATGGAAATGTCCGGATCGGAGTAATGGTCCATAATATATGCCTTGGCTTGATCCACGAGCAAGTTGTAGCTTGTCTGCCTTTGACTCAATATCATCCTCTTCAGCTTCATACATACATCGATGAACCATGCCCGAGCTTCATCCGCTTGCGTAAATCGGAAGACCTGACTGATAAATCCCCCGCCTTCTTCAAATAATCTCTCAAAATCAATATGTATATCATTTGCCGCCTTGATCACCGCAGTTAGTATGACTAGTAGACGCAGTTGAAAATCTTGAAGAGATTTGCGGCAATCCATAAGATTGCTGAACAACTGCTCTAGCAGCAGCCCCAGCTCCTCATCACTTCCGACCTTCAGACAGCGTATCAATTCCTGTTCCTTCAGTTCATCGAATTCGAATACTTTCTCTACGGGAGCTTCCACATCGCCGATGTATATAATCTTATTCCCACCCAGGACAAGACGATAATCTAGCGCATGCATGGCTTCTCTATAAGAGTAGTAACAATTGGACAAGGACGCGCAGGCAGTCCCAACGCCTATCGTTGTACGGAATTTAAGATATCTTTCAAAGCTGAATCTCATTTCTTCTAATAGATTCAACGTTATTTCTATGACTCTATCAGGATTTGGATCGTCATATACACTTAACAGCACAACATCATCATGATAAATGAACGCCTGATCGTAGGGATGCTCACGGATGATCTCGTCGACGATGTTCAGTACCGCAAATAACTCTAACTGCTGGTCATCGGTATCGTGCGGTAAGGCCGATCCCACCGCAGGCTGTTCATCCATGGCACCTGCTCGATCCAAGCGAAACGCAGGGTCAAGCCGGATTATCGAAATGACGTACATTTCCCCTTCCAACTGCAGTGCATAGCTCCGACATTTGTCTGTAATCTCTTGCTCAGAGAGCGGCCTGGATACTAGAGAAGATAGGAATAGCCGCTGTAATACAGGCAAATTTCGATGATAGTACTCCGTTAGTGTCTGGATGTTCTTCCGCATCTCCAATTCTTCATCAATTTCCTCTTTGACCTTACGAAGTATTCCCGCTAGCTCCTCCGAAGAGAACGGCTTCAGCACATACTCGGTGACATCCAATCGGATGGCCTGCTTAGCATAGTCAAATTGCTCATAGCCTGTCAGAATAATAACTTTAATGGTAGGATGAACCTGACGAATCCACTCTGTTAATTGCAATCCATCCATAAAAGGCATCTGGATATCGGTAACAACAACGTCAGGCATATGCTTATCTATCATTTCCGCGGCCTCTCTGCCATTTTCAGCCGTATCAACAACCTTGTACCCGATACTCTCCCAATCGATGAGTTCCATTAATCCCTCTCTTACATCTGCTTCATCATCAGCCAAGATTAACTTATACATGTAATCTCCCGCCTTCTCTTATTATAGAGGTAGTACCTGATTGCCATCGATTTTATCGCACTCATCCATAAAAGTAAATTAGTGGATTTCGGAGCGGATTACGACCTTAGTCTAGTTTTTATTCCGTCTCCGGACCATTCCGCTATTCCCGGGAAACGATTACCATGGTAATATCAAATGGATACATCATTTGTAAATAGCTAACTAATTAAATAGAAAATGGCGGTTGAAAATGATGAATAACATGAAGCAAATCTACATCTTACTAAGCAATCCAAAAACAATTGTAACGAAAATGATCGGTATATATACGAAAGCCCCTTATAATCACGCTTCCATAGCTTTTGATCCGGAATTAAGAGAAATGTACAGTTTCGGGAGGAAGCATCCTCTGATTCCACTCATTGGCGGATTTGTTAAGGAAGATATACATTCAGGGATATTTGAGCGAGCGACATGTGCGGTGTATACTTGCACGGTTAGTGAGGCTACTTATTCTAAAATGAGAAATTTCGTTCGCCAGTTCGAGGAGAACAGTGAACTGTACAGCTACAATTTTCTTGGTATTCTGGGCGTCGTCCTGAATATGGAGTTTGGCGGGGAGAATTCCTATTTCTGCTCACAATTCGTCAGTGCTGTCTTCGAAAGAGCGGGACTGCAGCTATGCAATAAATCCGCCGCGCTTACAACGCCGGATGATCTGTCTACATGCTCCATGCTGAAGCTGATTTTTCGCGGCTCCCTCGTCTCTTACAGGAAGAGCTTCTATGAGTACCTGGATGAGTCAGCCATGGAGCCATCGCATCTTTACGTGGCGAACTGACAGCATTCTTCATAATATAAGAATGACAAATAACCCGGCTCTCATAATTGGGAGCCGGGTTTACATTTCATAAAAACATGGAATTTCTATGCTAAAGTTTTGCTAAGTCTACGATGCCCGGTACAAGTGAAGCCCATACGCTCGTAGAATGATTTGGCAGACAAGCTATTCTCGCCTGCTACACATAAGAACAATTGCGAACTCCCGCGAACTTTGCTCCAGGATTCTGCTTCAGACATAAGCCGTTTACCGATGCCATTGCTTCGATGATCCTCATCTACAATCATAGCGATGATCTGGGTAATAGGTCGGTTCATATCATGCGTCTGATACTGCTTCAGGAAGATGGTACCGCGTACCACTCCATCCACCTCGGCTACCAAGCTATGATGCTGTTGATTGTCCTCCAACATGCGAAGACGCTCTTTTAGCACGCTGAACGTTGTTGGATAACGAAGCTGTCGCATCAAAGGAAGCAAATGATGGACATCATCACAGCAACCTTTCCGAATAACTAACGCAGGAGCACTCACCTGACTACTCAATTTGACCATACCACCTTTAATGTACTTGCCGCTTGTTTGGCGCGGCTGCGGGCCGTTTCAACATTCTCTGCTGCACTCAGGGCTACAGCCATCCGTCTTCCCGGCTTGCTGAGCGGTTTACCGAACATTCGAACCTGGGTTCTCGGTAATGCTAATGCTTCTTCCATTCCTGCGATCTGGAATTCTTCGCCTTCGCGATCAGCCTTTAAAGTTGCTGAAGCGCCCGGCGTCAGAAGTTGAACCGAAGGAATCGGAAGACCTAGAATTGCTCTTACGTGGAGCGCGAATTCTGACAAATCCTGCGTAACCATCGTCACCATTCCGGTATCATGTGGTCTTGGCGACACTTCGCTAAAAATTATGCCATCATTCGTCACAAATAATTCTACACCAAATAGTCCATATCCGCCAAGCGCATCTGTAATTTTTTGTGCAATTTGTTGCGCTTCCTTGAGCTGTTCTTCGTTCAGGAAATGAGGTTGCCAAGATTCGACATAATCCCCATCCTTCTGAATATGCCCGATAGGCGGACAAAATATCGTTCCAGATACCGAGCGGACGGTTAACATCGTAATCTCGCTCGTAAAAGGTACATATGCTTCTACGATGACTCGCATCTTTTTAGCCCGGGCACCTTCAAGGGCCGTATTCCAGCAATTCTCGACATCCTCTACCTTACGACAGACGCTCTGTCCTTTGCCGGATGAGCTCATTAACGGTTTGATTACGCAAGGAACACCAATCTCGGCAACAGCTGTTTGCAGCTGCTCCAGACTGTCAGCGAACAAATATTTCGCCGTTGGTAATCCAAGCTCCTCGGACGCCAATCTGCGAATTCCTTCACGATCCATCGTCAATAGAGCTGCTTTGGCAGTAGGGATGACCTTATATCCTTGCTCCTCGAGTTCCACCAGCACGGGTGTTGCAATCGCTTCAATCTCCGGGACAATCAGATCCGGAGCAACTTGAACGATCAATGATCTAAGTGCTTCTCCATCCAACATATCAAGCACATAGGATTCTTGAGCAACACCCATGGCCGGTGCATGATCATACCTGTCAACGACAATCGTGCGAATGCCTAGACGCTGCGCCTCAATGACTACTTCTTTGCCTAATTCTCCTCCGCCAAGGAGCATCATGCTCTTGGCATATTTAGACACTGGAGCACCCCACATGAGCCTAAGAATCCCCCCTGAAAATATGAAAGTATATTACTGATTCTATTTTCAGGTTTTCCAACCCATAATGCAATAGTCAGATCGACATTCTAGACCTCTTTTTCGAATAAGTTCGACAAATTTCTACATATAACGGAATTGTGCTTCAACCAAACCACAATAAATTCCCTTGTGTTCCATTAATTGTTCGTGGTTGCCCATCTCTTTAATCTCACCATGATCAAGTACGATAATCTTATCCGCGCTGCGGATCGTCGACAGTCGGTGCGCGACCATGAAGGAAGTTCTACCTTTCAGCAGCACCTTCAGTGCATTCTGAATTTTCACTTCCGTCTCGGTATCGATGCTCGCCGTGGCTTCATCGAGGATCAGGATACGAGGATCAGCCAGCAGAGCCCTGGCGAAGGACAGTAGCTGACGTTGTCCCATCGATAATGCATTGCCTCGTTCTTCAACCTCCGTGTTATAGCCCTTAGGCAGCTTCATAATGAAGTCATGAGCGTCAACCGCCTTAGCTGCCGCTTCAATTTCCTCGTCCGTAGCATCCAGTCGGCCGAAGCGAATATTATCGCGGATCGTACCGGAGAAGATGAACGTATCCTGAAGTACGATTCCAATCTGTTTGCGCAGGCTCTCCACCTTTACATCACGGATATCATGGCCATCGATCAGAATCTGGCCTTGATTGATATCATAGAACCGGCTGAGCAGATTAATGATCGTACTCTTACCTGAACCAGTGTGACCGACCAATGCGATCGATTGGCCTGGTTCCGCGTCCAGATCAATTCCTTTGAGTGCCTGACGCCCTTTCTCATATTCGAACACGACATGCTTGAATCGAACGTCGCCTTGAATGGTAGGAAGCTCCACCGCTCCAGGTTTGTCAGCGATGTTAGGCTCCTCATCCATAAATTCAAAGATCCGTTCCGAGGACGCCATCGCAACGAGCAGCTGATTATACATCTGCCCCATACGGTTAATCGGCTCCCAGAAGTTGCCCACATAGTTACTGAACGCAACGAGCAGACCAATGGTCAGTTGGCCATGCTGAATCAAATAGACACCGAGGATGAACAAAATGAATGTACCAACCCCACCGGTAATATCAATGAGCGGGCCAAACATCTGGTTCATGGCCGAAGCCTTATCCCATGATTTCTTGCTATCGGCATTCATTACGTCAAAGTAATGAATATTCTCATGCTCTTGCGTATAAGCCTGTGTTACTCTAATCCCTTGAATCGACTCATTCAAGTGGGAATTGATACGCGAGTTCTTCATCCGTACTTCCTGCCAAGCGATCCGAATCTTGCGCCGCAGCCGGGTCGAGATGAGGAACATGATCGGTACGGTAATCATCACAGCCAGGCCAAGCTTCCAGTTGATCAACAGCAGAATGACAACGATCCCCGCTAATTGAACGCAGTCGATCATCAGGTTGACGACCCCGTTGGTGAACAGATCCTGCAAGGAGTTAACGTCATTTGTAACACGGACCAGTACAGAACCTGCAGGTCGTTTGTCATAGAAATTGAACGACAGCTTCTGGATGTGACGGAACAGGTCGGAACGCAGGTCATAAATGACCCTCTGTCCAATCACATTCGTGTACTTAATCCGGTAGACCCCGGATGCCCATTGGATGATGTACAGAACAACCACTAGAGCGGACAAAATATATAATAGCGTTAAGCTGGTTGAGCCATTTTCGGGAGCAATCGCTTTATCGATCGCCAGACTCGTTAAGAACGGTACCGTCAGCTTCGTGATTGTTCCAAGAATAGTCATCAGAATGACCGGCGGAAGCATTTTCCGAGCGTAAGGCTTCATATAGCCAAATAGGCGACGGAACTGCTGCCAATCAAAGGCTTTATCAATAATCTCATCGTCTTGATATACAAAGCGATCCTCAATCTTCGTCTTGACCTTGCCCTTCTGCGGTGGCTTCTGTTGCCAAGTCTGTGCCTCTGTATTCATGGGTTATGCCTCCCCCCTCTTCGCACGCGCTTCTTGTTTGGCCAAATGATCGGCATATTGAATACGATATACATCCTGATAAGGTCCTGGTACTTGAGTCAGCTCATCATGCGTTCCTCGCTGAGCAACACGGCCTTCATCTAATACAAGGATCTCATCGGCATGTCTGAGCGAGGAAATACGGTGAGCGATAATAAAGGTCGTACGCCCGCGCATAACCTCCTGGAATCCGGCCTGGATCTCCTGCTCGGTCTCCATATCGACCGCACTGGTTGCATCGTCCAGAATAAGGATCTTCGGGTTCTTCAGCAGTGCCCGTGCAATGGCAATCCGCTGCTTCTGACCGCCCGACAGCCCCATTCCTCTCTCCCCGACAACCGTATCATAGCCGTCCGGCAATTCCATAATAAATTCATGAGCCTTGGCCAACTGAGATACACGAATCACTTCTTCCATGGACACCTCGTTCATCCCGTAGCAGATATTATTACGAATACTGGATGAGAAGAGGAAGGTCTCCTGGAATACCGTGGAGATTTGACGGCGCAGACTCTGTACACTAACGGTACGGATATCCTGCCCATCCAGCTTAATGCTTCCTTCACTCACATCATAGGCACGCATCAACAGCTGTATAATCGTCGATTTACCAGATCCCGTTCCACCTAGGAAACCGATCACTTTGCCTGGTGAGGCCTCGAAGCTAATATCTTTGACAGCCGGCAGTTTATTGCCGTAAGCGAAGGTAACGTTCTCGAAGATCACCTCGCCCTTTACATCAGCTGCTGATAGATCGGTTGCGTTCTCGATATCTTTTACATCAATCTTATGGTTCAGAATCTCAAGCACCCGTTCACCGGATGCTTTGGACTGTGTATAGTTGTTAATATGGAACCCCAGTCCCCACATCGGGCCGATAATGAACCAGATCAGACTGAAGAACGCGACCAGATCGCCGAGGGTCAACTGGCCTTTAATAACCAGGGTTCCGCCAACGGCCAACAGAACAGCTACACTGATCGAAGCGAGCAGTTCCATCACCGGGAAGAATTTACTCCACAGTGTTGCTGCAAAGATCTGATTGTTCTTATAGCGCTCATTCCGATGCGAGAATTTCTCAACTTCATGCGGCTCGCGTGCGAACGCTTTAACAGTACGCACCCCGGTAATGTTCTCTTGCACCGCTGTGGTCAGCGAGCTTAGCGCCTGACGCATCTCCTGGAACGCTGGGTGAATCTTCGATTCGAATTTCAAAGCTACTCCTGCCAGGAACGGAATCGTGATCAGCGTGATGAGCGTAAGCTGCCAATGGATCGACATCATCACGGCCATCCCAAAGGTTACCATCAGCACCAAGTTCAGCAATTGAGCAAAACCGAAGCCGACAAAGTTCCGAATCGCTTCCAGATCGCCGGTAAGCCGGGACATCAGATCGCCTGTCTTCGCGCGGTCATAGTAACGAAAGGATAGAAATTGCAGCTTCTCATAACAGGCATTGCGCAGCCGATAGGCCAGATAGTTGCCTAATCGACCGCCGAAGAAGCCGTGCAGAAACTGCATGAATGCTTTGATAACTACTACAGATAAAGCGGTCAGGGCGATGCCCACAACCAGATTATATTGTTGCTGCCTGATGACATCGTCAATCAGCTTCCTTAGCAGAAGCGGATATACTAGGCCCAGCCCTGTTGTAGCCGCCAGACATAGTATAGATAATATTAAATAGTAACGCCGCTCACGATAATAAATCGAGAGTTGCTTCAGTACCTCCATGTCATTACCTCCAGCAACTTAGGACTTCTTGTAAAAGATGGTTAAAAATCCGCCTAAGTCTTTAGCCCATTTGAAATTTTTTTGATCTAGCTGTTGTTCAAAAAGTTCTCTTTATGAACTCTCTGTTCTCTCTTTGTCTTCTGTTATTCTTTCTCTACATTTCGTTCGTGGCTTCCGACAGTTGTCTTCTCTTACATCGGCTATTACTGCTTGAGGTCTTCAGCCAAGACACGCAGCTCGGCTGTAATCTGCAGCCAGGTCTCCGCCCCTTCGCCTTCTCCCTCAGACAGACTAGCCAGTCCTTGCTCCCATTCCTCCCATTGCAAGTTAAATCTTGCCGTTAATTCAGCAAACCTTTGAACCATTTCCAGACAGTAATAATCGCTTAATCTTGCCTCGATTCTGTCTACAGCCTCCTTTAACACGCCTGACAAAGGTTCCTCGACCGCTTCACGCAGCCGTTTTCTTCCTCCACCCTCAAAGAAGGATTTCGGATTTTTAAAATAAGGCCAGTATTCGGCCGTATTTAACTGAAGTTCGAACTCCGCCTCGAGCACCTCGGGCATGCTCCATGCAGACAATTCTCCGCTGCTCAATGCAGGACTTAGCGTCAATCGCTGCTGTAATTGCTGGATCCAGCGCTCACCTGCCTCATTCAGCCAGGCGATGCAGCGGTTCTCCGCCCGTAAGCAGGTCACTTGAAGCTCACGCTGCAGCTCAATCGTCAGCGAAGATAGCCATTCATGCATCGACGCCGCAAATTTACGCTTCATATCGCCGCCATCGTCCTGCAGCAGTACCGGATGAAAGTACTCCGTGAACAAATCTCCGGCGAGAAGGCGCAATCTTTGCCGCACGTGATAGAGCAGCTCAGACACCTCCTGGCGAACCTCGGAGGATTTATCTTCTGCTGCAAGTTCAGTCGTCTGCTGCTGGAAGATCTGCTTATCCTCCCGTAAATGGTTCTGCTGCTGTTGTCTTGCCTCCTGGCCCTGTGCCAAGGTGGCAGCCCATTGATCAGCCTGGCGGATCATTTGCTTCAACTCACGCTCGGCGCTCTGAACAGCCAGACCCGCCAGATCACTTCCTAGAAAATGAAAGAATGCGCTCTCAAATTCCACGAATCCCGAGCTGGCCAATTGTTCGTTATCTCCCAAGCCCTTGGCGGTTAACGCCTGCAAGCTGGAAACCGGATAAATCTGCGGCGACTCTACACCGGCACTGCGCAAGCCGTCCTCGACGTGCTCTACCACCGATGCAAGTTCAGAGGACGTCGCTGCCAAATCGGCAGCATTGACGATAAAGTACATTTTATCGAGCGCGAAGCTGCCTTTGACCCGGCCCAAATGGGTCAGGAACTGCCGGTCAGCCCGCGAGAATGCATGATTGTAATACGTTACATAGATCAATGCATCACAGTTCTTCATATATTGAAAGGTTACGCCCGTATGACGGGCATGAATGGAATCTGCACCAGGCGTATCCACAATAACGATCCCCTGCTCGGTCAGCGGGCAGGAATAATAGAGATCCATCCGCTCCACGAAGCAGGCTTTGCTCTCTACCGACACATAGGAAGCGAACTGGGCAAGATCCGCGATCTCAGAGGTACCCAGCCTGGAGAAGCTGTCTCCCCAGCCTGCTGCGGCCGCTTTCAGGAAGCTGTAATGGGCACGCCCTGTAGCAGGAACATCAATCGCCCGCAGCTTGTCGACCTCTGCAATCCAGGTCCGCTCTTTCCACGTTCCCAGCTGCAACGCCTCAAAGGAATCAGCGAGATCTTGCTGCATCGCCTCCTGCGTCTTGAACATGATCTTGCCTGTTCCATGCTCCATCCCATCCTCAGGTGCGAGGATGCGATTGATCGCCGCAGTCGTCGGATGCGGCGATACGGGGAGGACGGAGGCGCCGAGCAAGGCGTTGGCGAACGACGATTTGCCGGCGCTGAAGGCTCCGAACAGCGCCACCGTGAAGCGGCCGTGCGCGAGCCCTGCCGCGCGGTTGCGCAGCTCCCGTACCCTTGAGCCGAAGGCGGGGTACGGGGAGAGCTTGGCAGCGGCGGCTTCCAGC
>NZ_BAAACX010000015.1:0-146964 GCF_039521865.1 Paenibacillus motobuensis
GTTTTCAAAGATCAACTTCGTTTTCAGCGTCGCTGCGTTCTCAGCAGCAACTCTTATAATATATCATATGCTGTTCTTCAATGCAAGACTTTTTGAAATCTTTTTTTGAAGCAACTTTCGTTGTTAGCAACAGCGTTTATAAATATACCCTATATTCAATCTAATTGCAACCCTATTTTAAGCCTTCTCTCCAAGTACGTCCAAAGAAGATCGGTTTCTTCACCGAAGCTTATGCTTCCGATACGCAGCCAGTTGGATAAAGCTAGAGCCTGGAATTCTATAACGCAAGTCTATGTGAGGACTTCCTCAATATACAAGTTAGTCTCCTGAACCAGATTAATAATCATGCCCTGCACGGATACCATAGGCCGGGTAGGATGATTACGATCGGAAAATACGATCTCTCCTATCTGATTATTGCTTAATCTGATTCGAGTCCCGTTGTGAAATTGAGTGACCTTATCTACGAAAGTCTGCACAATACTAGGATCCAGCTTACCGAAGGATTCCGACTTGATCTGTTCCAATACCAAATAAGGTGATACCGCCGGGCGATATGCCCGATTCAGTGTCATCGCATGAAAAATATCTGCGACAGCGATGATTCTGGCATAAATATGAATCTTCTCGCCGGCTAAATGAAACGGATAACCGCTACCATCCATTTTCTCATGATGCTGCAGGGCCGTTAACCGTACCCCTTCATTGATTGCCGAAGTCTTGCGCAGCTGCTGATAGCCATAGGTCGTATGCATACGCATCTCGTCACGCTCAGCCTCAGTTAATGGTTCAGTCTTGAACAGAATCTGCGGATCTATCCTCGTATTCCCGATATCATGCAGTAGACCAGCAAACGCAACCTGCATCCAGTCCTTCTGCGGGAGTCCATGCCACCCGGCCAATTGATAGGAGGTCAGAGCAGATAGTATGGCATTATGATATAAGTAATCATACTCTTTATGGTTGCGTGGCATAAATGTCAGAATATTATAATGCTTTAATTGTTTGATCAGAGCCTCCAACTGGTTACGCAGCTCATAAATAGGCAGTTCGGAAGCGAGTACAGATTGAAAAGCATTCTTCGTCAGTAGCAGCATCCGATCATATTCCTTATATAAAGCTCCAATAGGACTCGATTCCAATTCAGGTATAGAAACGGCTGCAGGCTTTGATTTATCGGCTGCGGAAGAATTGGCAGACTCCCCTTGTCCCATCACTGGCGGTTCGTCCACTTCTACATGAGCAACCAGAAAAGCGCGCAAGATATCCAAGTCCCGCGGCAATAGAACCTTGCCTTTTTGCAGTAACAGCCCACCAAGCGGCGTATACACATGATTTGCTATTTTTAAACCCGGTCTAACATCTGCTAGAGGAATACTCACCATTTCTCAATCTCTCCTTGGACGAATCTTCAAATTGATATGTATAGTGAAAAAGTACTATAACTATATGTTCAAAAAGCCGTTTTTCAGCATCGAAGCTTATGCTTCCGATGTGCGTTTTTCAAAACGCTTTAGTTGGATGAAGCTAGGGACTAAGGAGCGGAGCTACACGTTTTCGTAGAAAACGACCTCGGAAGCATTTGCTTGTAGTGGGTACGTGAGAACCTGAAATGTTTCCTCAGGAAACATGACTTCGCAAGCTCCTACTTAGGCCCGGCTAAATTCAAGATTCGATGTCGAATATACTCTCAGTGTTACTTCGTGTTAGATATAGAATTTATTCGTTATCAACCTACCTTTGAATCGCGGTCGCTCATCCTTGAATGTCTTCGATCGGTTTTCTTATCAAAAGTAGACTTTTTGAACTACTTCTATAGGTTATAGTCATTATATTACGAGTTGACTAGACCAACAATCCTTCTTTTAACGCTTAAAAGTAATAAAAGAGGACTTCCGCGGTTGGAAGTCCCCTAGAAATATATGATTATTCTTCGTCTGTCTCTGGCGCTTCGCCCATATTCTCAGTATTGATATCTTCTGAAATAGACTCGCTGCTATCGCCATTCATCTCGCCCAATTCATCCGTATCCTCACTGTCATCGCTCTTATCGGAACGGCAGACCGTAGCTACGGAATCCTCATCACGAATATTAATCAGCTTCACCCCTTGTGCATAACGCCCCATGGTGGAAATGCCCTCCATGCTCATTCTGATCAAGGTTCCGCTACTAGTAATAATCATCAAGTCTTCGTCATCCTTAACGACCTTCAGACCCACTACAGGACCATTCTTGTCCGTAATATTGATCGTCTTAATCCCCTTGCCGCCACGGCTCTGGATACGATAGTCAGACACTGGAGTACGTTTGCCGTATCCTTTTGTCGTAACGATCAGAATATCTTGATCCGGAACGATAACGTCCATACCGATCAATTGATCATCCTCATCGAGTGTAATCCCCTTCACGCCAGTTGCTGCACGTCCCATCGAACGCACATCACTTTCAGGGAAGCGGATCGACATTCCTTTAGCTGTACCCATAATGAGTTCTTGCTCGCCATCTGTAAGTCTTACGTCAATCAAGGTATCATCTTCGCGAAGATTAACGGCAATCAGACCGCCCTTACGTATATTCACGTAATCTTCAAGCGGAGTTTTCTTCACGATACCCTGACAAGTCGCGAAGAATAAATATTTATCCTCATCGAAGTTCTCTACCGGAATTACGGCATTGACCGTCTCGCCTTGTTCAATCTGAATCAGATTAATGATAGGCGTCCCGCGTGCGGTCCGACCAAGCTCTGGAATCTCATAGGCTTTCAGTCGGTAGGCCTTACCGCGGTCGGTGAAGAACATCAAATAATGATGCGTATTCGTCACAAAGAGATGCTCAACGAAGTCATTATCCTTCGTATCCATCCCGACGACACCCCGTCCCCCCCGCTTCTGGCTGCGATAAGTCGTAACTGGAAGACGCTTGATGTAACCCGTATGAGTGATCGTAATAACGACCTCCTCTTGCGGAATCAAGTCTTCATCCAGGATGCTCTCTTCACCAACTATAATCGCGGTGCGGCGATCATCGGAATAACGTTCGCGGATCTCTTGCAATTCATCGCTAATAATTTGCAGTACAAGCGCTTCACTAGCTAGAATCTCACGGTATTCGGCAATCTTCTGCAGAAGCTCTTGATATTCTGCCTCGATCTTCTCGCGTTCCAGGCCAGTCAGGCGTTGGAGACGCATATCCAGAATAGCCTGTGCCTGCTCCTCGCTCAAACCGAAGCGTTCGATCAAGCCGTTACGGGCAATCTCGGCAGTCTGCGAGCTGCGGATTAGGGCGATAACTTCATCCAGATGATCCAGGGCAATCCGTAGGCCTTCCAAAATATGAGCACGGGCTTCCGCTTTTTTCAGCTCAAATTCGGTGCGCCGGCGAATAACATCAACCTGGTGTTGTAAATAATGATGTAGGACTTCCCGCAGCGTCAGTATCTTAGGCTCGTTGTTAACGATAGCAAGCATATTAATACCAAACGTGCTTTGCAAGGAAGTATGTTTATATAAGTTGTTCAATACAACATTCGGATTGACATCCCGACGCAATTCGATAACGACGCGCATCCCATTACGGTCTGATTCATCGCGCAAATCGGTAATGCCATCGATTCTCTTCTCACGTACCAGCTCAGCAATCTTCTCAACAAGCCGAGCCTTATTGACCTGATAAGGCAATTCATCGACGATAATGCGCGCTTTATTGTTATTCTCTTCAATGGTGGTCTTGGCACGCATTGTGATTGAGCCGCGGCCCGTCGTATACGCCTGACGAATGCCGGAACGGCCAACGATGAAGCCTGCTGTTGGGAAATCGGGCCCTTTGATATATTCCATCAATTCCAGGGAATCGATATCAGGGTTCTCGATCATGGCCTGAACCCCATCGATAACTTCGCCCAAATTATGTGGTGGAATGTTGGTTGCCATCCCGACAGCAATCCCCGACACACCATTAACGAGCAGATTCGGGTAACGCGCAGGCAGAACGACAGGTTCATGCTCCTCACCATCATAGTTCGGCATGAAGTCGATGGTCTCTTTGTTAATATCGCGCAGCATTTCCATAGCTATCTTGGACAGACGTGCTTCTGTATAACGCATCGCTGCTGCAAAGTCACCGTCGATGGAGCCAAAGTTACCATGCCCCTCAACGAGCATATAACGCATCGAGAAATCCTGCGCCATACGTACCATGGTCTCATATACTGCTGAATCGCCATGAGGGTGGTACTTACCGATAACTTCGCCGACGATTCTTGCTGATTTCTTAAACGGCTTGTCTGGATACATACCGAGCTCGGACATCGCATACAAAATGCGCCGATGGACAGGCTTTAAACCATCCCTAACATCGGGCAAAGCACGGCTGACAATGATGCTCATCGCATAATCCATAAAGGATTCGCGCATTTCCACATTAATGTCCCTATCTACAATTTGCGAAAATTTTTCCTCCGCCATGCTGGACCTCCTAAAAATTTATCCATGTGCCTACGTACAGGATGATTATGAAAAAGCCAGTCATTAACATCGTTTCACAAAAACGGCTCACTTAAACGTAACGATTTCTCATCCTAAACTCCCATAGACAACAATAAAAATGGGGATGTGTCCATTCCCATTGTTACGTCTCTTCATACACTGAAAATATAGGCAATTTATTCGATTCATCAAAAAACTTATAAAATCCCCGCATCTTTTAATTATATCATTGTTTATCTCTCCTGTCCTATGTTTTTCATACCTTAGGGCAGCATCCGGGGTACAGAAAGGAAGGATAAGTACTTGGCGATACAACGTATAGCAAGTAAATGGGAGAAGACCGTCATTTTACGGCAGAACGAACTCATTCGTCCTTACATTCCAGATACAAGAAAATATTCTGCCGAGCATCTTGGAGAAATGTTGAATACTTACGGCGTCGTATTTATCAAACCAGACTGCGGGACTTATGGGATCGGAGTCATGAGTGCCGAACTATGGCATAATGAACTTGATGCTGGTGCAGGTCATCAATATAAGCTCAGGCACGGCATTCAAACGGAGCTGTTCTCGTCATTAGAGGAGCTACATGCCTCCATCTCCTCTCATATCGGCAAAAGATTATATCTGATTCAAACTGGCATTCGAATGCTCACATTTAGGCGCTCCAAATTTGATATTCGTGCCCTTGTTCAAAAGACACCACTTAAAACTTGGGAGACAACCGGATTTATCGGACGCTTGGCAGCCCCGCAGAAGATCATCACCAATTACCGCGGCGGTGGCACGATTATGACGATCGAGAGTTTGTTCGCCCCTCACCTTACACCAAGACAATTTACTAGCGTGTACAAGGAGATGAAGGTGCTAGGAGTGCGCGTTGCCGCCCAGCTCGCCCGGAGATTCCCCAATTTGAAGGAAATAGGCCTTGATCTGGCTATCGATGAACAACACCGCATCTGGATTCTGGAAGTGAATACACTCCCGGCACTCTTCCCCTTCAAGCATCTTACTGACAAAGAGATTTATAAGAAAATCCGCCGGTATGCCGTTCACTATGGACGTCTGAAATCTAAGAAGTAGTCTACTTCTCCACCGGGTATAGAAGAAGGCCGAGTTGAGGGGATGCCTCTTCTCGGCCTTCTTATTGCTCAAACTTTAAATATCCAAGTTCCTCACGTATTTAGCATGTTCATGGATGAAGTCGCGCCGCGGCTCAACACTATCGCCCATGAGCACATCGAATATTTTGTCAGCTTCCATCGCATCGGAGATCGATACCTGCTGCATCGTACGGCTCTCGGGATCCATGGTTGTCTCCCACAGCTGTTCAGCGTTCATCTCGCCGAGACCTTTATAACGCTGTACATTGTATTTGGCATTCTCGCCGAACTCGGCAATAATCGCATCGCGCTCTGCTTCAGAACCGGCATAGCGGACAACCTTGTTGCGTTCTACCTTGAACAAAGGCGGCTGAGCAATGTATACATATCCTGCCTCGATAATTTTCCGCATGTAACGGAAGAAGAAGGTCAACAGCAATGTACGAATATGCGCTCCGTCGACGTCGGCATCGGTCATAATAATAACTTTGTGGTAACGGGCTTTGGAAATATCGAACTCCTCGCCGATCCCGGTACCCAGTGCAGTAATGATTGCACGAATCTCTGCATTGCCGAGAATGCGATCAAGACGCGCCTTCTCCACGTTCAGAATCTTCCCGCGCAGCGGCAGAATCGCTTGGAAATGACGATCACGTCCTTGCTTAGCCGATCCGCCTGCGGAGTCACCTTCGACGATATACAGTTCGCTAAGCGATGCATCCTTAGAGGAGCAGTCGGCGAGCTTACCTGGCAAGGCACTAACCTCGAGCGCACTCTTACGACGTGTCAATTCCCGCGCCTTACGAGCTGCTTCTCGCGCCCGTGAAGCTTGCAGAGCCTTCTCCAGAATCCGGCGCGATACCGCTGGATTCTCCTCCATGAATTCCTGCAACTTCTCTGCGAACAAGGACTCCACAATTCCACGTACTTCACTATTGCCGAGCTTCGTCTTTGTCTGCCCTTCAAATTGTGGTTCAGGAATTTTCACGGAGATAATCGCCGTTAACCCCTCACGGACATCATCCCCGCTCAGGTTGGAGTCATTATCCTTGATCATGCTATTCTTACGGGCATAATCGTTAATAATTCTCGTCAACGCACTCTTGAATCCGGACTCATGTGTACCGCCCTCATGCGTGTTAATGTTATTGGCGAAGGAGAAAATATTCTCCGTATAGCTGTCGTTATATTGTAAAGCTACTTCAACCTGAATCATATCACGCTTGCCTTCAACGTAAATTGGCTGTTCATGCAGTACTTCTTTGTTATGATTCAAATATTTAACGTATTCGTTAATTCCACCTTCATAATGAAAAGTATCCGAGACTCCGGTACGATTATCCGTCAATGAAATATTGATGCCTTTATTCAGAAAAGCAAGCTCACGAATACGTGTCAATAGAGTGTTGTAGTCAAAAACAGTCGTCTCCGTAAAGATTTCCGGATCGGGATGGAAGGTCGTCTTATTTCCCGTCTCTTCATTATCTGAATTACCGACCACCCGGACGTCATACTGAGGAACACCACGGCGATATTCCTGTTGATAGACATGACCGTCCCGTCTAACTTCAACTACCACTTTCTCGGACAGGGCATTCACAACAGATACACCAACCCCGTGCAAACCACCGGATACTTTATACCCGCCGCCGCCGAACTTGCCTCCGGCATGGAGAACGGTCATAACGACCTCAAGGGTCGATTTTTTCAATTTCGGGTGTTCACCAACTGGAATGCCACGCCCGTTATCGATAACCGTTACGCTGTTATCTTCATGAACGATTACGTCAATCTTATTGGCGTAGCCGGCCAATGCCTCGTCAATACTGTTATCAACGACTTCCCAGACCAAATGATGCAAGCCCCGGGCACTGGTCGAACCAATATACATCCCCGGACGTTTGCGGACAGCCTCCAGACCTTCCAATACCTGTATCTGACTCTCATCATACGATTGTTCGTTCATAGACATGCCTTCACCTACTTCTATAGATTCAATTCAAGATCACACCAAATAGTTCAGATTGGTCTTCTTCTTCAGTGTTGAAGAGGAAATTGGCGAGTAGTACACAGTATTTTTGGCGACAACGATGGATTTGGCCTCTTCTTCTCCGATCCGTACCACATTCTTCTCCTGAATCGCGTTACTTACGAACTGTTTCGATATTTTGGATGATTTCTCAATCGATATATCAAAGATCGCTACCAATTCCGATGAGAGAATGATCTTCTCTCCCCCCAAATGAATGTACATCGCTTACCTTCCCACCTTATCTCTGAACTTGTCCCTCTTGAACATGAAAAATGCTGGCGTTCTGAAGCCGGCTCTCGTTAATGCTCTCAATTCCCGTAGCCGTGATGAACGTCTGCACTTTACTTTGAAACGTCTCGATCAATTGGGTTTGACGGTATGGATCAAGCTCGGACAATACATCATCCAGGAGCAGGATCGGGTATTCTCCGATCTCCTCGTTAATAAGCTCAATCTCCGCTAATTTAAGTGATAGTGCCGTGGTCCGCTGTTGTCCCTGTGAACCATAGGTCTGTGCTTCATTGCCATTAATATAAAAAGTTATATCATCGCGATGAGGACCCGCTAAGGTCATGCCGCGGCGGATTTCCTGATCCTTCATTTGTGATAACTTTATCATAAATTGCTCCAATAAGACAGCTTCATCTTCTGTATCGGCTTCTCCGAAGGAAGGAAGATAGGATAATTCCAGCTTCTCGCTCCCCCCAGTTATACCATCGTGAATCTGTTCCGCCCATTTTTGCAGTTTCTTTATAAATTGTTTCCTCTTCTTGATAATTTTAACACCATGCTCCACTAATTGCTCATTCCAGATCTCCAGCATGACCGCATGCTGGGCTTCCTTGCCCCAAGCCTGCTTCAGCAGATTGTTGCGCTGTACCAGCACCTTCTGATATTGCTGCAAATGGAATAAATAGCTTGGCTGGACTTGTCCAATCTCCATGTCGAGGAAGCGCCGGCGAACACCAGGGGTTCCCTTTACAATCTCCAGATCCTCTGGTGCGAACATAACGGCATTGAGGGCGCCAACGAACTCGCTTAACTTGCGCTGCTCAAGTCCGTTGAGCTTGGCCTTCTTGCCTTGGTTAGAGAAGCGCAGCTCCACTTGAACGGTTCCATACTTCTTCTCAACCTCAGCCGAGACAGCAGCATGATCTTGTCCGAAGGAGATCAGCTCCCGATCTTTACTCGTACGGTGGGATTTGGTCAAAGCAAGGACAAGCAATGCCTCGAGCAAATTCGTCTTGCCCTGGGCATTGCGTCCAAGAATGAGATTCACATCTCCAAAAGAATCAAGATTTAGCGCGTCATAGTTCCGATAATGCTGCAAGCTTAATTTATTAACAAACACGATCGTTCATGCCCTCATTTCCACCTGTCGCTTCAGGTTCAGGGAGCTACTTGCTGGCCACTTGAAAAGTGCCGCAATCCCGCACTTCTACAATATCCCCAGGGTATAACTTACGGCCGCGGCGCTGCTCGGGCTCATTATTCACGGCTACAGCTTCTTCCTGCAGCAGGGCCTTGGCCATGCCACCTGTACTAACACAGTCGGCCAGCTTCAGAAATTGATCCAGCTTAATATACTCATCCGAGATGCTAATCTTCTTCATCTCTGATCCATTCCTTTCTTGAGGGATGCAATCCCCGTTAGTTCTCTTATTCGCTTTTCAGCACCAAAGCTTATGCTTCCGATGTGCGTTTTTTCAAAACGCTTCAGTTGGATGAAGCTAGGGCATGAGGAGCGGAGCGTACGTAGTTTGTACGTGAGCACCTAAGATGTTTCGTAGGAAACATGACTTCGTAAGCATCTGCTTAGGCCCGGGTGAATTCAAGATTCGATGCCGAGTTCACTTCTTGCTTTACTTCGTGATCAAAGGCGAACTCTAGTTGGTTGTGCGGTAAGGCAGGATCAGATAGAGACTCTGGCTGTCATCCACCGGTTTAACGATCATCGGACTCATCGCTCCGGTGAAGCCGATATGGAGCTGCTCGCTCTCCACCACCTTAAGCACATCCAGCATATATTTTGAGTTAAAAGAAATCCTCAGTGGATCTCCGGTGTATTGAATTACATCCAATTGTTCAACGACCTTCCCGAGTTCGGTGGAACTGGAGGAAATCTCTATCGTACTATTCTCAAAGGTTTGTAGACGGACGATATTCGACTTTTCTTCACGCGACAGCAAATAAGCCCGGTCGATGGACTCGCTTAATTTCTTCGTATCGATAACCAATTCCGACTTATAGTTCGTCGGGATGATTCTGGAAGTATCCGGATAGGTTCCGTCCAGAATACGAGTATAGAACAGAACTCGGTCAATTTTAAATAATACCTGATTGTCGGCAACAACGATATCCACAATTGTATTTTGGTCAGGTACGATCTTGCTGAGTTCATTCAGCGTCTTACCAGAAATAACGATATTGCTGACGCGAACTTCATCCGCGTTGTCGATCTGTGCAGTACGGCTTGCCAAGCGGTGACGGTCTGTAGCCACCAGTTTGAAGTCATTCCCGTTAATATCCCATAGAATACCTGTCAGAATCGGTGATGTCTCGTTGGTAGAGATCGAGAATGTCGTCTGCTTGATCATATTCTTGAGCAGATCGCCCTGAATCGAGATGACTTGATTCTCTTCAATGCTCGGTAATACAGGATATTCCTCTGGATCCATACCTACCATCTGAATATCGGTAGAGCCGGAGGTGATTCTGGTCTGGAATCCGTCGAGAAGCTCCATCTCAATTTCGGAGGAAGGCAGCTTCTTAATAATTTCCACGAAAAATTTAGCCGGTAATACAACGCTGCCCGGCCGTTCAACTTGTACGATTTGCTTCTCGTTATCTTCAACTGGAATATAGGCTTGAATAGAAATATCGGTGTCGCTGGCAGTCAGCGTCATTCCCTGATAATTAACTTCGATCTTGATCCCTGTCAGAATCGGGATCGTTGTACGGCTGGAGATCGCTTTGGATACATGCTGGATAGACTCATTCAATTCATGTTTTAAAACGCGGATTTTCATAAATTCAACTCCTAAACAAAGTATCTTATTCTTCTACTTCTCTAACCCCCAAAAAAGAGGGCAGTCATAAAACCTCTCATAGCAGCATATTAGTAACTGAAACAGCTTGTTCTGGAAGAAAAGCAGGGTTGGACAATTGGCAGCGGCAGGGCCGCTATTATCTATGATGAATATTATTATTTATAGTAATAGTAGTAGTAGGGACCCTGAATATGTGGATAACAAGCATAATCATATGAAATGAAGCCTATCCACATGTGCATATCATGTGCATAGGCTTATAGCTTATTCAGGATGAATTTTTAATTTTCTCCGTGATGTTGTTGATAACTTTATTCAATTCCTGATCATTCTTAATCTGCTGCGAAATTTTCTCATGGGCATGTATTACTGTTGTATGATCTCGACCTCCGAAGGCATCCCCGATCTTGGGCAATGAGAAGTCGGTTAGTTCCCTAGATAGATACATCGCGATCTGGCGAGGAAAGGCAATGGCTTTGGTCCGCTTACGCGCCTTGAAATCCTCCATCTTGAGATTGAAGTATTCACCGACCCGCTGCTGAATATCCTGAATCGTAATCATCTTCGGACGGCTGGAAGGGATAATATCCTTCAAAGCTTCGGCGGCTAGATGAGTTGTAATGTCCTGATTAATCAAGGACGAGTACGCAACGACACGGATCAGCGCTCCCTCGAGCTCCCGAATGTTCGTATCGATCTGGTTGGCGATATACATCATCGCTTCGTTCGGAATGTCGAGATTCTCCGCTTTGGCCTTCTTGCGCAGAATGGCAATACGGGTCTCCAGATCCGGAGGCTGAATATCAGTGATAAGTCCCCATTCGAACCTTGACCGGAGCCGTTCTTCTAAAGTCGGAATCTCCTTAGGCGGTCGGTCACTAGAGATAATAATCTGCTTACGCTCTTCATGCAGGGCATTGAAAGTATGGAAGAACTCCTCCTGCGTAGACTCTTTCCCGGCAATAAATTGAATGTCGTCAATGAGAAGGATATCGATATTTCGATATTTGTTACGGAAGCTCTCCGCTCGATTATCCCGGATCGCATTAATGAATTCATTCGTAAATTTCTCGGAGGAAATGTATACGACCTTGCTGCTGGGGCTATGTTCCAGAATATAATGTCCGATTGCATGCATTAGATGCGTCTTGCCTAGTCCCACGCCCCCATATAAGAACAGAGGGTTGTAAGCTCTGGCCGGCGCTTCAGCAACAGCAAGTGAAGCTGCATGGGCAAACCGGTTCCCGGATCCAATAACGAATGTATCAAAGGTGTACTTGGGATTGAGCATGTGGGATATGCTGTCTTCGGTTTGGACGGGGGCCTGGGGCTCCTTATAGACTGGGGGTTGCTCGGGTGGGGCTGATTCTTCGATGACGAAGGTTACGTCCACCTGTTTGCTGAGATATTCATAAACCGTGGTAGCTACCAATTTTGTATATCGGCTCTCCAGCCACTCCACTGCGAACGTGGTGGGAGCTGAGATGACGATGGAATGATCGTCGATGGATACAACTTTGGTCGCTTTGAACCAAGTATCGAAGCTGGGCTTGCTGAGCTTGGTATTAATGATGGATAAAATATTTTGCCATATTTCAGAAGTATGGCTATCCACAGACTGTCACTCCTTTTAAATCATCCAATTGTGGCATGAGCCATGCAAAAAAAGTCGAAAAAACATAAATAAAGGGGAGTTTTATCCCCAGTACTCAGAAAAATGTAATCATTATAAAAGTGGATAACTTTGAATTGTTCACAATATTATCCACAGGCTGTTGATAATTTTATAATGTTTAATAGATATTCACAGTGAAAGCAATATAATCATAGCAAAAGAAGCCTTATATTTCAATGGAATGCGCGTATTTATCCACAAATTCAATAACTTGTGTATAAATTCCGTCAACAACACTATATATTGTTTATAATCTGTTTAAAAATCGACAGGAACTGTGAATTAACGAAAAAAAGTGTGCACAGGTTATTCCAAGCCGATCGAAATTTGTCCTTCAAGAGGTTGTGAATAACTTTTTCGATTGGATAGATACGAGGATTGTTGGTAGGATAAACGAGCCCTTTTCATAGAAATAAAATAAAAAACAGGACCTGACATTCGTCAGGTCCTGTTCGTATGATCAGACTATATATTACCCGTTAAATGGTTACGCTGAAAATCGGCAATGGCTTGATAATCTTCCTCTAATTTTCGCGAGATACGGATATAGATAGGAAGGAGCTCCTTATAGATCGCTGAATTGTCGCGGTTTGGCGTATGTTCATAGGTTTCTCCGATCATGCTGGAGACATGGTTGAAGGAATCGATTCTTCCTAGCGCATATAAGCCAAGTACGACTGCCCCCAGGCAAGAGCTCTCGAAGCTCTCCGGAATCACGACGGTCTGGTCGAAAATATCGGCCAGCATTTGCCGCCATAATGGGGAGCGGGCAAATCCGCCAGTGGCTTGAATTTGAAGCGGCCTCCCAATTTGTTCTTCCATAGCAAGTAGAACGGTATACAGATTGTAGATGACTCCTTCCAAAACGGCGCGAATCATATGCTCCTTCTGATGATGGAGGGTCAGACCGAAGAAAGAACCGCGTGCATTCGGATTCCATAGCGGGGCTCGCTCTCCCGATAGGTATGGATGGAAGAGGAGACCGTTTGAGCCAGGGGGAACCCGTTCTGCAATCTTCGTTAACACTTCATAGGAACTGATTCCGAGCCGCTTGGCGGTCTCGACCTCGGATGCGGCGATCTCATCGCGCACCCAGCGGAAGATAACGCCGCCGTTATTGACCGCTCCGCCGATCACCCAATGCTTCTCGGTTAGCGCATAGCAGAAAATCCGTCCCTTCGGATCGGTCCTAGGCTTATCCACTACAGTGCGGATGGCTCCGCTCGTGCCGATGGTGACTGCGACGACTCCAGGATCGATGGCGCCGACACCCAGATTTGATAGAACCCCGTCGCTTGCGCCGATCACAAAAGGGGTAGAGGCGAGCAGACCCATTCTGTTGGCATATTCAGGGGCTAGCCCGTGCAAAATAAACGTCGTTGATACAAGAGAAGACAGATGCTCTGGAGTAATGCCAGCGATCTGCAGCGCCTCGGCATCCCAGTCCAGATTCTCCAGGTTCATCAGTCCGGTTGCTGATGCGATGGAATGATCGACAATATATTTTCCAAACAACTTGAAGAATATATATTCCTTAATAGAAATAAATTTACGAGTTCTATTGAAAATATCCGGCCGCTCATGGCGCAGCCATAATATTTTCGTCAGTGGAGACATCGGGTGAATCGGTGTTCCGGTACGAAGATAAATTTCATGTCCGCCCAGTTCCTGCTTCAGTTTATCCGCCCATTTCACACTGCGGTTATCGGCCCATGTCAGGCAGCGCATCAATGGTGCTCCCGCTTCATCTACAGGGATTACGCTATGCATGGCCGTACTGAAGGAGACGAACAGGATTCGGCTTGTCTCCGTCTTACTCTGCTGGATTACTTGCTGAACTGCCTGTAGTACAGCGGTGAAAATCTCTTCCGGATCTTGTTCAGCAATATCTGCGGAAGGAGTATATAATGGATATCCAATATTTGCGCTCGCTACAACAGTGCCATTTTCTTCGTAAAGAACTGCTTTTGTACTTGTCGTTCCGATATCAACACCGATCATAAATGATGTTTTGTTCACTTAACAACGCACCTTCTTTCTCCTGCAGGAGATATATTATTCTGGAATACTTGTATGCAAGGTTTGAACGGAATCTTCGAAGTATTCTTCAACATTGCGGGCGATGATATGTGGATCTCTGGATTCCAGCCCGGCTAACAATTTGCGATGCTTATTGACGACGTAATTGATCCTGTAATCATCCTGGGACAGAATTTGATTTGTCGTGATCAGCATGACGGTCATCACAATCTGCCGAATGCTCATCCATAGATGCCAGATCCGGGTATGATTCGCTGCCTTAATGATCGTCTCATGGAAGGTTAGGTCCTGATAGGCAAACTCTACAACATCATGATACTTGCCGGCCAAATCCATTTTGTCAATAATCTGCCGCAGTTGAGTTATTAGTTCCGCTGAATTGCTGCTGGCCAGCCGTTTCCAGGCAAAGCTCTCAATTAAGTATCTGACGTCATACAACTCTTCATAGTCTTGTACTTGAAGTCCGTTCACGACCGCGCCCATTCTTTGCAGGGTGATTAATCCTTCACTAGACAGCGTTTTCAAGGCCTCGCGCACCGGTGAGCGGCTGGCGCCATAATCTGCGGCAATCCGATTCTCGGATAGTACCGTACCCGGTTTAATGTCTCCGCTTATAATATGTAGGCGCAGCTCACTGGCGATAGATTCGCCAAGTGAACTGCCCTTTAACCAACTTGAGGGAAACTTCATCATTCTATACTCCTATCACTAAATACGTTTATAAGATCATAGCATGAAATATTTAGGATACCTATATTTTATTTGCTTGATTCTACGGCATGGCCGCCAAATTCATTGCGCAGAGCAGCAACGACTTTGCCGTGGAAGGTGTCATCTTCAAGAGAACGATAGCGCATGAACAGAGACATTGCGATCACTGGGGCACTTGCCTGCAATTCCAGTGCAGTCTCGACTGTCCATTTACCTTCGCCCGAGGATTGCATAACTCCGCGGATACCCTCCAGCTTCGGATCTTTGGAGAAGGCATTCTGTATCAGTTCCATCAGCCAGCTGCGGATCACCGATCCATTCGACCATACCTTGGCTACATCTTCATATTTGTAGTCATATTGGCTCTTGTCCAGCACTTCAAATCCTTCGGCAATCGCCTGCATCATTCCGTATTCAATTCCGTTATGGACCATTTTTAGAAAATGCCCACTTCCAGGGTTGCCAGTATACATATAACCGTTCTTCACAGCGATATCTTGGAAAATCGGCTCAATGGTGCGAAATACAGCTTCATCGCCGCCAATCATGAAGCAGCCGCCTTGTTCAGCGCCTTCGATGCCGCCGGAGGTTCCCACGTCGAAGAAGTGGATGCCGGATTTCGCTAGCTGGTCAGCCAGCTCTACCGAATTTTTATAATGGGAGTTGCCTCCGTCAATAACGATATCATTTGCATTCAAAAGTGGAGTTAGAGTAGAGATGACGGACTGAAGAGCAGCTCCGGCCGGCACCATAATCCAGATAATCCGCGGTGGCTCGAGTGCGGCTACGAGTTGTTCCAAGCTTGTTGCAGGAATAGCTCCATGCTCAGCAACACGGCTTACTGCCTCCGGATTCATATCGTAGGCCGCAACCTCGTGATTATGGTGCAGCAAATTCATGACCAGATTATGGCCCATTTTTCCGAGTCCTACCATGCCTAGTTTCATAAATTACATCCTCTCAGTATACTTGTATACATCCTTACATTAGAGATCATACCCCGATTCATAAATACTGTAAATATGAAGAAATTGAGAGTGTCAAAATTACTTTTCCACATGTGTATAACCTTTATTCTCAAGTAAAATAGTAACCTAGCCTGTGGAAAACTAAAATGAATCATTATTTTTTGCTTGTTTACGCGAGTTGTGTATAAATTTGACTGGATAAAGATATGCCGGGCTCAGTTGACTTTTTATAGTGCTTATGATTAAATGTAAAAAGGCATTTTCTGTGGATTATGAAAATGGTGAATTTGACAGTGACGGATTCCTGTAGAGGGGGTGCAATAGATGAGACCGACTTTCAAACCGAATGTGAGCAAACGTAAAAAGGTTCACGGTTTCCGTAAAAGAATGAGCACGAAGAATGGCCGTAAGGTTCTCGCTGCTCGTCGCCAAAAAGGAAGAAAAGTATTGAGTGCGTAATGCGTGCGTGAAGACCACTGCGGTGGTCTTTTTTTGTACGCCAAATGATATAGCAATGAACTTGCTGGTTTATGTGTCAAATTGGTTGACTAATTATTGACTATAATATGAAGGAACTCGATTTTGCATAAAATCAGGTTTACTGCATAAATGGATGGTTTATAATTACAATAGCAGTTAGCAGGTCTAGAGTTGAGGAGATTGCTCGTGCATAAAAAGTTGAGATTAAGAAATCGGGCGGATTTTGGCCGGGTATACCGGCATGGAAAGTCTTTTGCTAACCGTCAACTCGTTGTTTATTGGTCGAGAAAACCGGATGTTGAGCGTTTCAGACTGGGTATATCGGCAAGCAAGAAGATAGGTAATGCTGTGGTACGAAACCGTATGCGCAGAATGCTGAAGGAGATCGTTCGCTTGCATGAGAGCGAGATCCAGGATCATGTCGATATCATTCTCATTGTGCGCAATGGTGCTGTCGGAATGGAATATAAGGAACTGGAGAAAAGCGTTCTTCACGTCCTTCGTAAAGCCTCGCTACTCAAGCCTTCCGGACGCCAAGCATGATTGTTTCTTTGTCCCTATAAATATGTTATGATTTACGATGACGGATAGGTTAAGAGAGGGGTTTTGAAGTGTCGCGAATTGCCAATAACAAGAGGAGATTAGTCCTCCTTATTCTTGCAATCGGGCTCGTCGTATTGTTGGCCGGTTGCGGAACGCAAAATGCTCATTTGGCTACCACTACCGAAGATATGAAGAATAGCGGTTCTTTCTGGACTGCGAATGTCGTCTATTATTTTTCATTAGCTTTGGATACGTTTGCGAAGTGGTTCAATGGGGCATACGGAATCGCCGTATTGATCATGGTGATTATTGTTCGTACGTTAATTCTTCCACTTACATTGAAGCAAGTTAAGAGTTCAAAAGCGATGCAGGCTATTCAGCCTCAGCTGGCGAAGATCAAAGAGGATTACAAAGATAATCCTGAGAAGCAGCAGCAGGAGACGATGAAGCTGTTCCAGGAGCATAAGGTTAATCCGATGGCGGGATGTTTCCCACTTCTGATTCAGATGCCGGTCTTTATCGCGCTCTATAATTCGATTTATTATAACTCGGCGATCCGTGACCACTCCTTCTTGTGGTTGCAGCTTGGTGAGCCGGACAAGACGTATATTTTGCCGTTAGTAGCGGCGATTACTACATTCGTTCAGACGAAGATGATGTCGAATATGAATACGATGAACACTTCCGGTCCTAACCCAATGAAATTTATGATGTGGGTCTATCCGGTGCTCATCTTTATTATGGCTTTCAACTTCCCGGCTGCATTGCCGCTGTACTGGATATTCTCTAACTTGTATACGATAGGACAAAATTATTTCATTTATAGAAAGAAAGAACCTGTACCTGCTGTAGCAACCAGTAGCAACACGTCATCAGGGAAGAAAAAGGGCGGTTCGAATCTCAAAGCCGGTCATCCCGGCAGAGGTGCCAAGGAGGCCAAAAAGTCGAAATGAATAAAATTGTGACGTCAGGGAAAACCGTTGAAGAAGCTGTAAGACAAGGATTGGCTGTGCTCGGCACCACCGAGGATCAAGTCGCCGTTAATGTGTTAGAGCAGCCATCAAAAGGATTCCTGGGACTGATTGGGGTGAAGGAGGCAAAGGTTGAGCTTACTCTCCTGACCAAGACCCCAGCAGTTCCGCCAAAGGGAGATCGTTCGGAGGATCGCAGTCTGGAATCCCAGAAGGATCTAAGTTCTAATACCGATCAGGATCCTTATCAAGAGGCGGCGTCATTTATAAAAGACGTTGGCGAGAATATGGGACTTCAAGTCGATGTGGAGATCGCCCAGAAGAAGGATGCCACTGTGCTCAATATCTCAGGCAACGATCTGGGCATGATTATTGGGCGCCGGGGGCAGACGCTTGACGCGCTTCAATACTTGGCAAATATTATTGCCAACCGCTATTCTGATAGTTATATTCGTATTATTCTTGATGCGGAGAACTTCCGCGAGAGACGTAAGAAGACGCTGGAGGATCTGGCCGTCAGACTGGCGGGTCGGGTTGTTCGCACCCGTAAGGAAGTAGCTCTTGAACCGATGCCGCCGCAGGAGCGTAAAGTGATTCATTCCAAACTTCAGGATCATCCGGAGGTTAAGACGTTCAGCAAAGGCGAGGAGCCGAACCGGCGGGTTGTTATTACACTGAAGCAAAGCAAATGATGAATGAGACGCAAGCGACGTTTCCTTAGGGGGAACGTCGTTTTTTTCAACTGTGTAGGTGACCCGGGTGCTCCAATAGTAAGACGTACCCGAAGGGGGAAAAGCGTTCCACGATCCATAGTCTTCTTGGTGCGCTTCTCCCTCTCCCACGTTAGTCCAGTTGCGGGTGTCCAGAGGGCGCAAGCCCTTGGGGCCCTCCCTTACGGTAAGGGAGGGTTTGGGTGGGATGAGGACGAGTAAGTTGTTGACGGATGTGGTACATTTAATAATTGAAGATAACAGTTAAAATTTGCTGTTTAGGATAGATATTTGATGAAGCAGGGGTGAGAGAATAAATGTTAAGTGATACGATTGCAGCGATCTCTACGGCGGTAGGAGAGAGCGGGATTGCGGTAATCCGGGTGAGTGGACCGGAGGCGATCGCGAGTGTGGAAAATGTATTTCGCTCGAAGACGAAGTTAACGGATGCGGATAGTCATACGGTCCATTATGGATTTATTATAGATCCGAAGACGGATGAGAAGCTGGAAGAGGTGCTGGTGTCGCTGTTCAGAGCGCCACGATCTTTTACGACGGAAGATGTGGTAGAGATTAGCACGCACGGGGGGATTATCTCCGTGAAGCGGGTGATGGATCTGTTGCTGGAGCAGCGGGATATTCGCCTGGCAGAGCCGGGGGAATTCACGAAGCGGGCGTTCTTGAACGGGCGGATCGATTTGTCTCAGGCGGAGGCGGTAATCGACCTGATCCGCTCGAAGTCGGATCGGGCGTTCTCTTTAGCTCTGAAGCAGGTTGAAGGGGCTTTGTCGCGCAAGATCGGGGAGCTTAGGCATACGCTGGTGGAGACGCTGGCACATATTGAGGTCAATATCGATTATCCGGAGCATGATGTGGAGTCGATGACGACGGCGTTCATTAAGCAGAAATGTACGCTAACGATGCAGGGAATTGATGATCTACTGAGGACGGCGAGCCAGGGCAAGATTTTGCGGGAAGGGATCACGACGGCGATTGTCGGCAGACCCAATGTCGGGAAGTCTTCGCTGCTTAATGCATTAGCCAGGGAGAATAAGGCGATTGTTACGGATATTCCGGGTACGACGCGGGATGTGATCGAGGAGTTCGTGACGATCAATAATATTCCTCTTAAATTGTTGGATACGGCGGGAATTCGTGAGACGATTGATGTCGTGGAGAAGATCGGTGTGGAGCGTTCCAAGGCAGCCGTTAATGAGGCAGATCTGATCCTGCTGGTGTTGAACCATGCTGAGGAGCTGCATGAGGATGAGATCACTCTATTGAAGCAATTATCTGATCGGCCGGTAATCGTCATATTGAACAAAATCGATTTGCCGCAGCAATTGGATCGGAGCGAAGTAAGCCGTTATTTCGCAGATGATGTAATTGTGGAGTTGTCGGCGAAGACAGAAGAGGGTCTTGATCATCTGGAAGAGGCAATCTCGAAGCTGTTCTTCGGCGGTGAGCTGGAATCTGGAGATTTGACTTATGTTAGCAATGTCCGTCATATTGCGCTGTTAAAGCGGGCTAAGCAATCTTTGAAGGATGCGTACGAGGCGGCAGATGCAGGTATTCCGATCGACATTATGCAGATTGATGTTCGCTTGGCTTGGGAACAGCTTGGTGAGGTGGTCGGCGATTCGGCACCGGATGCGCTGATCGATCAAATTTTCTCGCAATTTTGTCTTGGAAAATAACGGCGTTCGTGTATTATACACGATTGTTCATGGTATGATGAAAAGTATGAATAAACGTTTTAAATTTGAACGAATGTAGAGCACGTCTCTTCATTCGATTTCCTTATAGTGTAGGTTCAAAAAGATGCAAGGGGGTTGAGATATGGGTCATTTTGGCGGCGAATTTGATGTAATTGTCGTCGGTGCAGGACATGCTGGCTGTGAGTCGGCATTGGCGGCTGCTCGTATGGGAAGTAAGACGTTAATGATTACAATTAATCTGGACATGGTGGCATTTATGCCTTGTAATCCTTCGATTGGCGGTCCGGCCAAAGGCCATGTTGTTCGTGAGATTGACGCGCTTGGCGGAGAGATGGGGCGTAATATCGATAAGACTTTCATCCAAATGCGGATGTTGAATACAGGTAAAGGGCCTGCCGTACATGCACTTCGTGCTCAAGCGGATAAGTTCTCTTATCAGCATACGATGAAGGAGACGCTGGAGAAGGAGAAGAATCTGACACTTCGCCAGGGAATGGTTGAGGAATTAATTGTTGAGGACGGGCAATGTGTCGGTGTCATTACGAAGACCGGGACAGAGTATCGTGCCAAGGCAGTAGTACTTACGACAGGGACTTATCTGCGCGGCAAGATTATTATGGGTGAATTGATGTATGAGAGCGGTCCAAATAATCAGCAGCCATCCGTGCAACTGTCTCATAATCTGAAGGAACTAGGATTTGAATTGGTTCGTTTTAAGACAGGTACCCCACCACGGGTTCATAAGGATACGATTGACTTCTCGCAGATGGAGATCCAACCTGGGGATGAGAATCCGAAGTTCTTTTCCTATGAGACAAAGAGTTCGGATAATGAACAGCTTCCGTGTTGGTTGACTTATACGTCGATCGAAACCCATGACATCATTAATGCTAATCTTCATCGTGCACCAATGTTCTCTGGGGTGATCGAAGGGACGGGCCCACGTTATTGCCCATCGATTGAGGATAAGATTGTTCGTTTCAGCGATAAGCCGAAGCATCAGATCTTCCTGGAACCCGAGGGCAAGAATACTTCGGAGTATTATGTACAAGGCTTCTCGACCAGTATGCCTGAGGATGTTCAAGTACAAATGCTTCGTTCTGTTCCAGGCCTACAAAATGCTGAAATGATGCGTAATGGCTATGCGATTGAATATGATGCAATTGTACCGACTCAGCTCTGGCCATCCCTGGAGACCAAGCGAATTTCCGGTTTGTTCACAGCTGGACAAATCAATGGTACCTCTGGTTATGAGGAAGCAGCTGGACAAGGGATTATGGCAGGAATTAATGCAGCTCGCAAGGTACAAGGCAAAGAGCCAGTCATTCTTGATCGCTCCCAAGGATATATGGGTGTGCTGATCGACGATCTAGTGACGAAGGGAACGAATGAGCCTTACCGCTTGCTTACTTCCCGAGCCGAATATCGGCTATTGCTTCGTCATGATAATGCAGATCTTCGCCTTACACCATTGGGTCATGAAATTGGGCTTATTAGCGAACAGCGTTATGAGCAATTCCTTGATAAGAAGCAGAAGGTAGAGGATGAGATAGCAAGACTCAAGGAGACGAAGGTTAAGCCTTCGGAGATCAATGAGTTGCTCACTTCTATCGGATCAGCTCCAATTCAGGACGGAAGCAATTTGTTAACGATTTTGCGGCGTCCGGAAGTGGCGTACGCTCATATCGATTCCTTCTCTCCATCTGAGGTACAGTTGGATGATGAAATGAAGGAACAGGTGGAAATTCAAATTAAATATGCTGGTTATATTGAGAAACAATTGCTGCATGTAGAGCGTCTGCAGAAGATGGAACGGAAGAAACTTCCTGAGAATATTAACTATGAAGATATTCAAGGCTTGGCTATAGAGGCGCGGCAGAAGCTTGCTAAGATTCGCCCAATCTCAATCGGCCAGGCTTCAAGAATTTCGGGTGTAACGCCAGCGGATATTTCCATTTTATTGGTGTATTTGGAGCACTTTAATCGCGTTACTGCTGCAGGAGGACCTCCGATTGGATAAGGTACAGGATATTTTTCAAGAGTTATTAAAAGAGCATCAGCTTGAGCTGTCTGCGGAGCAATTACATCAATTCGAGATATACTATCAGGAACTGGTAACCTGGAATGAGAAAATGAACTTAACCGGGATCACGGAGCGGGAACAGGTGTATGTGAAGCATTTCTATGATTCAATCACATTGTCGTTCTATATGGATATGAATCAGATATTAACAATGGCAGATATTGGGTCTGGAGCTGGTTTTCCGGGAATACCGCTTAAAATTTGTTATCCTCATTTGAAGCTAACCATTATTGACTCTTTGAATAAGCGAATTCAATTTTTGCAAAACGTTGTAGATCAGCTCGGCCTGCAGGATGTGCAGTTGATACATGGACGTGCTGAGGATATAGCTCGGAAAGAGCAATTTAGAGACACCTACGATCTCGTATCAGCAAGAGCAGTTGCACGTATGGCTGTACTAAATGAATTCTGTCTACCTTTTGTTAAAACGGGTGGTATCTTCGCAGCGATGAAGGGTCTGGATCCGCAAGAAGAGTTGAAGGAGGCTGCTCGTAGTTTGAATGAGCTTAAAGGCAAGCTCTCGGCAACTCATCATTTCGAACTCCCAATGGAGAATTCGGAGCGACACATTATTCTTATCAATAAGACAGCTTCGACACCCAAGAAGTATCCGCGTAAAGCGGGGACACCCCTAAAAACTCCAATTATTTAGAAATATTTGTATCCCTCTTAACAAAATGTTCCACGTGAAACATATGTTAAGGGGGACTTTTTAATTGTGGAAGTTTACCATCTAGCAAATTTAAAATACATTTAATAAGAGAATAGGATTATAGTGAAAAAAGTGGTAGAATAGATATATCGTTACAAAGTAGAGTTTTTTACATAGGGACCAGCATAGCGATTTTTGGTTATGTTTGGGAGATGCCCTTAAACTTCATCGTGTTTAATAATGAACTTTTGTAGTCTCTATTAGTGTATGTTCAAGTAAGGTATGACCTTATGTCACTATGAAATTAGGTGGTAATCTACAGAATGAAAGAACAATTTTCCAAATTGTTTGGTTTAGCCGAACGCAGCAGTAGTGATGAAGTCAAGCAAATTCCGGTAGGGGATATCGTTGGAAGTCCTTATCAGCCCCGGACAATATTTGATGACGAGAAGATCGATGAGCTATGTCAGACGATTAAGACGCATGGCATTATTCAGCCGATCGTTGTTCGTTATCGCAATAATAAGTATGAGATTATAGCGGGCGAACGGCGCTGGCGGGCTGTGAAGAAGTTGGGAATGGAGAGCATTCCTGCTATTTTACGAGATTTCAATGACTCTCAGGCAGCGTCGATTGCCTTGATAGAGAATCTGCAGCGTGAAGGACTGACAGCGCTCGAGGAAGCGATAGCCTATCAGAATCTAATTGATTTACATCAATTGACACAAGAGAGTCTCGCTCAGAGATTAGGCAAGAGCCAATCTACAATTGCTAATAAGATCAGGCTGCTCAATCTTCCTGAAGATGCCAAAAATGCCTTAATGGAGCGTAAAATTACGGAGCGTCATGCCAGAGCTTTATTGTCACTGGATACAGAAGAGCTACAGCTTAAGGTGTTAAAGGAAATTATCGATAAGGAATTGAACGTTAAGCAGACGGAAGCTAGAATTGCTTACTACAAAGAAGTGAATAAGAACAAGAAGAAGTCTAAGCGGATCTCTTTCACCAAGGATGTCAGATTGGCCTTAAATACGATACGACAATCGATTGATATGGTATCGGGTTCAGGATTGCAGATCAAGACGGAAGAGAAGGATCACGACGACCATTATGAAATTGTGATTCAGATTCCAAAGAGATAAGTTCTATGTTCGCTGACCATAACCGGACAGGGTTGGGGGTCAGCTTCTTTTTCGATCATTTTCTGAAATATTGATTTGCTTCATTTCAAGTTTGTGGCTTAGCAGAACTACCAATGTTTGGTCTTTTTGTAGCTGCAGCTTAGTAGTTACAATCTTAGAAAATCTACAAGAAGATTCTTCTTATATATTGAGGTGAAATGGATTGTCTAAAATCATTGCCATAGCCAATCAAAAAGGCGGAGTTGGAAAAACAACGACGTCCGTAAATTTGGGAGCGGGTCTTGCCACGATCGGTAAGAAGGTACTGCTTATTGATATCGACCCTCAGGGGAATACGACTAGTGGTGTTGGCATTAATAAGGCCGATGTAGCTAATTGTATTTATGATGTGCTGATTAATGATGTCAATCCGAAGGATGCGATCACGCAAACTGAAATTGAGGGCCTGGATATTATTCCGGCCACGATCCAGTTGGCGGGTGCCGAGATTGAGCTTGTATCTACGGTGTCTCGTGAAGTACGTCTTAAGAAGTCATTGGAGCAGGTGAAGCGTTCCTATGATTATATTCTGATTGACTGCCCGCCATCGCTGGGTATTTTGACTCTAAATTCTCTAACAGCAGCGGATTCCGTCCTGATCCCAATTCAGTGTGAATATTATGCGCTGGAAGGCTTGAGCCAGTTGTTGAATACGGTGCGTCTCGTTCAGAAACACTTGAATACCTCTCTACAAATTGAGGGTGTTCTGCTGACGATGTTCGACGCTAGAACAAATCTGGGAATACAAGTGATCGAAGAAGTTAAGAAGTATTTTCAGCAAAAAGTGTACAAGACGGTCATCCCTCGAAATGTGCGTCTAAGTGAGGCACCTTCGCATGGCCAGTCGATTATCACGTATGATCCGAGATCCAAAGGGGCGGAAGTATACCTAGAGTTGGCAAAGGAAGTGGTTTCTAATGAGTAAGCGTTTGGGTAAAGGATTGGATGCTTTGATTCCGTCGCTTTCCATAGATGAAGATGAGAAAGTGATCGAGATTCCTTTGAATCAGCTTCGTGCTAATCCGTATCAGCCTCGGAAGACTTTTGATGAGGAATCGATCAAGGAATTAGCTGAATCTATTCGTCAACATGGTGTTATTCAACCAATTATTGTTCGTAGTGTACTAAAAGGGTATGAGATTATCGCAGGAGAACGGCGTTTTCGCGCGTCCCAATTTTGTGGGAACACTTCGATCCCGGCTGTCGTTAAATCCTTTTCCGATCAACAGGTAATGGAGATTGCTCTGATCGAGAACCTGCAGCGTGAAAATTTGAATGCGATGGAGGTTGCGGTCGCCTATCAAGGGTTAATGGACCAGTTTCAATTAACACAGGAGGAATTATCTCTCAAAGTTGGGAAATCAAGGTCGCATATTGCGAATTTTTTGAGATTGCTATCTCTTCCGGATGAAGTAAAGGAATATGTTTCACGTGGAACATTATCCATGGGTCATGCTAGAGCATTAGTTGGCTTGAAGGATTCTGCTGTAATCATGCAACTAGCGAAGCAGTGTATTGACCATGAATGGAGCGTCCGTGATCTGGAAAATGCTGTGCAGCAGTTAGACAAGAAGAAATTGGAAAGCAAAAAAACTGCTGTTAAGAAACGTGATCCGTATATTGAAGAGGTAGAAGAGGGATTGCGTGAGAGGTATAAAACGACAGTTAAGATCAAAGAAAATAAAGATAAAGGTAAGATCGAAATTAACTATTATAGCAAACAAGACCTACAAAGATTACTGGATATATTGAGCCAATAAAATGAGGTGGCATATTTATCCTATTTATCCATGGAAGGATTATCCTTGGGCAGGGATGGGTATGTCACTCTTGGTATAAGTGGTGATATTTCCTTGTCAGATGAAGGCAGAGGGGGGAGACGATGGTCAATCAGCCTGCTATATATTTGGACCACGCTGCTACATCCTGGCCTAAAGCTCCCGGTGTAGGCCAGGTGATGCTGGAAATGATAGAGGGGCAGGTTGGAAGCTCGGGGCGAGGTAATCATGGGATGGCACTTGTGGCTGCGAGGAAATTGTTCCGCACCCGATCCTTGCTGGCAAAATTGTTCCATATTTCCAATCCAAATGATATTGTCTTTACGTCAAATACAACAGAAGCGTTAAATCTGGCGATTAAGGGATGGTTAAAGCCGGGGGATCATGTTATTGCCACGATGGTGGAACATAACTCTGTCAGAAGGCCGCTGGAATTCCTGCGCAGGACAATAGGGATAGAAGTAGATTATATCCCGGTCAGCCCGCTGGGTGAAATGGAAATGGAGCTACTGAGAAGCAGCTTCCGTTCTAATACAGCTCTGGTGGTCTGCTCCCATAGCTCTAATCTGCTGGGAAGTATAGCTCCTGTGCGTGAGATGAGTCAGCTTGCTCATGAGTATGGGGCGGTCATGCTGTTGGATGTCGCTCAGACGGCTGGAAATTATCCTATAGATGTCGAGGAACTAGATGTGGATATGCTGGCCTTTCCGGGACATAAAGGACTGCTTGGCCCACAGGGAACGGGCGGCTTATATATTAGCCCCAAGATTGATTTGGTTCCTCTACTCCATGGAGGGACGGGGAGCCAGTCTGAAGAGTTAGAACAGCCTGCTGTGCGCCCAGACCGTTATGAAGCAGGAACCGCAAATACGGTAGGGATCGCTGGGTTGGGAGAGGGCATTAAGTATATTCTTGAACAAGGTCCGGAGAATATATATCGGCACGAGTGGGAATTGACTCAGCGGTTAATGATGGGATTATCGGAAATCCCTGGTTTAACAATGCTTGGACCAGAGATTGGCAAAGACCGGACAGGAATCGTTTCCTTTGTTTTAGCAGATAGGGATGCTTCAGAGGTCGCTTTTCTATTAGATAAGGACTATGGAATTGCTGTAAGGGCAGGCTATCATTGTACTCCGTTAGGGCATATGACGGCAGGTACGATGGAGGGTGGCGCGGTACGCGCCAGCATAGGTTACAATACTGTGGTTGATGAAGTCGACGCTTTAGTGTTAGCTATAAAGAGGATTACCGAGTGATATTAGGCATAGAGGGGAAAAAGCATGCGGGAATGGAATGAGCTCTTTTTAGATCAGATGGTATGGATTGTAGTTGGTTTGGTGGTAGTGTTCTTATGGCTGTTGATTTGGAACTTCATCCAAGGCAGTAAGCTTAGAAAGATACGCAAGAAATATGAATTGATGATGGGCGGCACCGGAGTTGAAGATTTGGAGAGCTTGCTCATCGATTTGAAGCTGGGGCAGGACAAAATTGAAGAGCTTCAGACGAAGCAGAGTGCGGAGATATCGGCGATTAGCCAATTGCTTCCTAAGCAGAAGTCGAAGATCGGTATTAAACGTTACAATGCATTTGGTGAACGTGGAAATGACCTAAGCTTCTCTATTGCGATCGTTAATGATGCTAAGGATGGAGTGGTCATTACTGGACTGTACAATCGTGATGGGTCCTATGTGTATGCCAAGCCCCTGGCAAAGGGAGAGTCGCCGCATGCGCTCTCCCCGGAGGAATTGGAAGCTATTGCTCTCGCTGGATCAGGGGAATGAACGAGCGATTCCATTCTTTAATAGCAGCATAGACGCTGCTGGCGATAATTTCAGATAAACGCATAACAAGGCTAAGCCTTGTGTTCTGCAATACGAAATACTCCATAAAACCGCCGACGTTGACGATTCCTGTAAGATGGATATCGCCGACCGGCGGTAATTCTTTATTTACCCCAGCTCCAGGACGCAGCGGCCCCTGTACGACTTGGATGGAGCCGACGCTGGAGGTCTGCCCAAGGCAAGCATCGATCCCGATAATAAAGGGTTGGTTGAATTTTTCGTTAATTTGCTGTAGGGTATCTCTTAAATTCATCGCATGCACAGGCTCCTCCAAGGTGCCATAGACGTGAAAGTGCTTGCTATTCCACTTAGACAATGAAGTACCGACTAAAGGTCCAAGACAGTCTCCAGTAGAACGATCTGTACCGATGCATACGATGACGATATCCTGGCCCGGGCACACTTTAGCGAAGTGCAGCAAGAGGCGGTGAATAATGACGGATTTAATACCAGGTTCGGTATGGGCGATCTTCAAGTAAGGGATGTCCTGGGTGCGCAGCGGTGGTTGAATCTGAGACATGGAATCTTCCTTTCACGCGTATTAAAATAGGTTACATAGACATGAATGTATACCTGTGCCACTCTTATAGCGGTAGTAGATAGTATATGGAAATCAAGGGAATTATATACTCATACTTAAGTCATAGTTCATAAAAAGAGCGTGAACTACATCTTAAAAAGGGGTTCAAAAAGTGCGATTTTCAGCACCGAGAAGGTTGGATGAAGCTAGGGTCTGAGGAGCGGAGCGTACGTAGTGGGTACGTGAGCACCGGAGGAACCGGCTGAATTCAAGATTCGACGCCGAGTAGCTTTCTAATTTACTTCGTGATCAAAAGCGAACTTTTTGAACTACATCTTAAAAAGGGGAGACTAGATTTGGAAGATTGGCTGGTAATGGCCTTCGATTCCACCCAACAGGCGCTGCGTGCCGAAATGCTGCTTGAATATGCTGAGGTGGAGATAGACTTATGCCCAACCCCGAAAGAGATTACAGCGGGTTGTGCGTTGTCCATTCAATTTCCTCAACAATTCTTGACTGTGGTGAAGGACGTCGTGACCCGGGAACAAGTGGAGATTCGTGGCATCTATATGCGCAGTGAGACAGGAGAATATGACAACATCAGCTTATAGGAGAGGATATGGATAAATGATAGGCTTATTAAGTGGGGAGACGACAATTGATGATCCGGCAGAAGCGGTGGAAGCAGCTAAGAAATGGACGGATGGCATGATAAGCTGGTTCACCGATATGGATATGTGGCAGAACTTCATGTGGGCTGCGGTGCGGATTATTCTTATCTTCATATTAACTCGTATATTAGTAAGAATTATTTTCCGGATTATTGATCGTTCTCTGCAGAGGAAAGAGAAGGGAAGACTGCAAGTAAATCCGCGCAGATTTGTGACGGTTGGTGAGCTGTTGAAAAATATGACTTCGGTCATTAGCAACTTTATTATGGTATTAATTGTGCTTGGGGAGCTTGGCTTCCAACTAGGTCCATTGATTGCGGGGGCTGGAGTGCTGGGGATGGCAATTGGTTTCGGTGCACAGAGTTTGGTTAAAGATGTAATAACTGGATTTTTTATCATATTAGAGGATCAATTTGCGGTAGGTGACGTCATTCAGACCGGTACGCTAAAAGGCACGGTTGAGATGATTGGGCTAAGGTCGACGAGATTGGTGAGCTGGACAGGAGAGGTTCATATCATTCCTAATGGCATGATTGCCAACGTGACGAACTATTCTATCGGGACTGCGCTGGCGGTAATTGATCTGCCCTTCAGTAATACGAAGAAGCTTGAGGATAGTGTTGAATTGCTGAAGAAGGCCATGCGTGAATTGAAAGAGAAGCATGATGAGATTGAACAAGTGCCGAATGTACTTGGAATCCAGTCTTTAACGGCCAGTGAATACGTAATACGGATCGCTGTGGAATGTCAGCCGGGGGCCAGATCGGAAGCGGAACGTCTGATGCAGATGTATGCGAAGGAGGCGCTGGAGCAGGAAGAGAGCGCTAGACTTGGCAGTTGAGCTATGTCAGACTTGAGTAAATATCTCACTTAGAGAATAAAGGGGGAAGGCAAAATGGAGCGGAAACAGTTTCAGCTAGGTGATATTGTTCAAATGAAGAAGAATCATCCATGTGGCAGTAATGAGATGGAGATTATCCGGATGGGGATGGATATTCGTATCAAATGTGTTGGATGTAAGCACAGCGTGCTCATTCCAAGAACCAAGTTTGAGAAGAATATGAAGAAGGTGCTGCGCTCCGCCGCCTCTGAGACAGAAGCTACAGACAATGAATGAAAGATGCTTGGAAGTCATGAGGGGACACTATTGCAATTGTTCATAAATCATGATACAATCATTCTTGCTGTAAGGAGAGGTACCCAAGAGGCCCAAGGGGGTTGACTCGAAATCAACTAGGCGTCGCAAGGCGTGCGTGGGTTCGAATCCCACCCTCTCCGCCATAGCTTTGAAATTTAAGACCTTCTACACAAATGTGTGGAAGGTTTTTTGGTATTACAGGCTAAATACATAAGATGGGCTGTTGTGAACGTACAAAAGGGAAAAGGACCCTTTTTACGGGTCCTTTTCTGGTCGACGGCGAAGCCTAATGGAATTCTTTTTCTAACGAACTCAGAAACGTCGATATGCGATCATTCGCGACACGTCTTATCGAAGAGGGGTCTTCAATAACCCGTTATTATCTTGGTTTCTACTCTCGACAGTGAATAAGACTCCTAAAGCGGTGTTACTCGCTGACTGGCCCAACGGAACCACACCTCTCTTGGCTAATGTAAATTAGTCTCCTAAAGCGTCGTTACTCGCTGATTGGTTCAACGGAACCACACCTCTCTACGCTATCGCCATCTGAAGTGTATTATGCTCAGCCAATTACTTTTTATACAGCTTAGAAATATAAAATTACGAAATTCTCCTTGCTTAAGTTGAAAAGGCTGCTACATTAGTGAACGCGAGCTTTCTCGACTTTTTTCCATTTACGGTTCTTGTTGCTGGTTTCTGGGAAGGTATCCCCTTTTTCCATTGTAATTCGCATCGGATCTTTAATTTGGGTGTGGAAGCTTCTCGCTTCGCCAACCTCCATATAAACTCCAGGATTCGGGGCCTTATCGCCTTCTTCGTATTCTGTTCTTTCACCCATGGTAAATGCCTCCTTAATTATTGATAAATACGCACTTATATTGTGCGCAGGGTTCGGCTTAAAAATGTGTGAGCTTGCGTTGGCGGTTCTGATTTGGTATATTAATATAGTTCGAGTTTATGCTCGTTCCTTGCTCCTAAGCGAAATAATTTGGGGGCCATAGTCCAAGAGGAGGTGAAACAAATGCGCAAATACGAAGTGATGTACATTCTTCGTCCTGAACTTGAGCAAGAAGCTGTTCAAGCTTTAGTCGAAAAATTCCAAGGCATCATCCAAAACGGCGGTGAAATTACTAAGCATGACGTCATGGGCAAACGCCGGCTTGCGTATGAGATTAACAAAATTCGTGATGGAATTTACATTCTTGTGAATTTCACAGCAACTCCTGAAGTTGTTGCCGAGCTTGAGCGGATTTTGAAGATTTCCGACGAGGTTATCCGTTATCTCATTACAAAAGACGTAGCCTAATATGTACTAAGTTTAGTAAACATTTGCCCGTAAGGAGGGGATTTGATTGTTGAACCGTGTTATTCTGATTGGACGTCTTACCCGGGATCCGGAGCTAAGATATACACCATCCGGAGTGGCTGTTACTCAGTTCACTGTAGCTGTTGACAGACCGTTCACATCGCAAGGTGGCGAACGCGAAGCGGACTTCATTCCAGTTGTAACCTGGAGACAGCTTGCCGAGACTTGTGCGAATTATTTGCGCAAAGGTCGTCTGGTTGCCGTTGAAGGACGCATTCAAGTGCGGAATTATGAAAATAACGAAGGTAAACGTGTCTACGTCACCGAAGTCATTGCTGATAATGTCCGTTTCTTGGAATCGAGCCGTGAAGGTGGATCCGGCGGCGGACAGCGGGAGGATAATCCTATTGGAGGCGGTAATGCAGGCCGCAGCAATAATAACAATTATTCGCGCAGCAATCAACAGGATGATCCATTCTCTGATGACGGGAAACCGATCGATATATCGGATGACGATTTGCCATTCTAATAAGGAAGGACTGAAAAGCATGAGCTTCAAGCAAAGAGAAGGCGGAGACGACAAAAGACCGGCTCGCCGCGGCGGACGTAACAAACGTCGTAAAGTGTGCTACTTCACTGTGAATAAGATTACTCACATTGACTATAAAGATACTGAGCTGTTGAAGAAATTCATCAGCGAACGTGGTAAGATTTTGCCACGCCGTGTAACCGGCACTAGTGCAAAATACCAACGTCTCTTGACAGTTGCGATCAAACGCTCCCGTCAAGTAGCATTGCTTCCGTACACTACGGAGTAATGTAGAGATTTTCAAGAGAAAGACGAACAGCCTTATTCCAGAATTTTCTGGAGTAAGGCTGTTTTTTCTTAAATAGGAAATGGCATAAGTTTATTTACAGAACGACAAGAAACATACATGAATGAAGGTAGAAAAGAGGACTTTCCTAGCTCCTTTTTAACGTCAAAAAATATGAAGATCCCTGCCCACAGTTGCTTTTCTATCATTTCCAGAACATCAAACTATACCTTAAGTTAACATTTCCCGTTGGTTTAAAAATGAAACGTTAAAAAATATAATAAAGTACTTGGAATATTAGGGGAATTAGGTTATATTATTAACTAAATTAAAAAAAGTTACATTACCTTCTAAGAATCTACTGCATATTCAATTGACCTTTGGTTTATTTATGCACTAACCTCATCCACGAATTTCTACCTTTCCAAGCATCTTTGATTATACCCGCATTTTTTACTTTGAATGATTAATCGTTTCATGATTTAACTACTTTATTTTTAAAAATAGTATCATGCAGCCGTTTTTTTCTGGAAACATAAAACCAAGTTAGCCTATGTTATTTACTGGATATATTATTTTATAATATATTTCTTCATTGTATAACCATCAAAGGGGCAATGATTCTATCAGAGGGGGCTGAACAGGTACACAGATAATTCGGAAGCAGTTTGATTTGATCATGGGTGTAGTGTAGAAATTATTCTATTACGGGGAGGAATGTAAGAATGACTAAGAAAAGGTATTGGATGTCTTTGTTCATGGTACTCTCGCTGCTAGGTGCATTGCTGGCAGGATGCGGAGGCTCGAAGACAGATTCCGCGGGTGGGAATGACAAGCCGCAGAATACGAATCAGCAGACGGATAATAACAAGCAAGGTGATGAACAGAATACTAGTGATGCAGGCACGCCTAAGGATGGCGGAACATTTACGTTCAGCAGCACATCGGATATCGTAAGTATTAATCCTATTTTCGTAAATGACACTGCGTCAGGGGATGCTGAATTATTTGCTTTTGCCAAAATTTATGACCTTAATCGCGCTGGTGACCTCGTGGTTGAACCTTGGTCGCTAGCAGAGAGCCTTCCAGAAATATCGGAAGACGGCAAAACTTATACCGTTAAATTGAAAAGTACTCCAAAGTGGAGCGACGGTCAGCCAGTTACCGTTGATGATATTATTTTTACGATCAATACAATAATAAAACCTGAAACAGGATCACCAGGGATCAGCCAATTCGATAAGGTAGATTCCATGGAGAAGATTGATGATCAAACGGTTAAAATTACATTGAAAGAAGTTTATGCTCCTTTTGGATATTCACTTAATAAAACAATTGCTCCAGAACATATTCTGAAGGACGTTGATCCGAAGGATTTGAAGAAGCACAAATTTGGTGCTGATCCAGCACAAACAGTAACCAACGGACCTTGGAAATGGACAGAATGGAAGCAAGGTCAATACTTAACATTCGAAGCCGATCCAAACTATTGGGGCGAAGTGAAGCCGCATATCGGTCAAGTCGTATATAAGATTTATGCGGATCAAAATACAGAAGTTCAAGCTTTGCTGAAGGGCGATGTAGACACCGTAAAAGGAGTTCCATTGACTCAATTAGACGCAGTAGCTAATCAGAAGGGTATTACGATTACCAACAAACCGGGAGCGTCTTACGAATTTATTTCCTTCAACTTTAAGCCGGATAACTTCAAGGATAAATTCATTCCATTTGAAAGCCAGAAGGCAAGACAGGCCATCGCTCATGCATTGAACCGTCAAGGCATGGTTGATAACGTACTGAAGGGAACAGGAATCCTGATGAATGCTCCGTTCCTGCCAGGATCCTGGGCAGATCCAGGGGACAAAGCAGTGAACTATGCTTATGATGTAGAAGCTGCCAAGAAGCTGCTTGCTGAAGATGGCTGGGTCGCTGGCAAAGATGGAATCTTAGAAAAAGACGGACATCGTTTCTCGTTCGAACTGCAATATAATGCCGGCAACAGCCGCCGTGAACAGATTGCGGCCATCGCTCAGCAAAACCTGAAGGAAGTTGGCATTGAGTTAACTCCGAAAGCGATTGATTTCGCTGCTTGGAATGAACAAAATCTTACTCCAGGTAAATATGAAACTGTTTTGCTTGGCTGGTCCCTTAGCGATCCGGACCCTAACCAAGAAAGTATCTTCTCTTCGAAGTATTTCCCAGAAGCCGGTCAGAATATGGGCTGGTATAAGAATGAAAAGCTTGATCAATTGTGGATTGACGGTTACTCAACCGTAGATCAAAACGAACGTAAAGAGGTTTACGCCGAAGCTGCAAAAGAACTTTCTACTGATTTGCCATACATCTTCATGTACCAATACGGGATACCTCAAGCGATCGGCCCGCGTGCTCATTTCCCAGAGGAGGATGGTCCAGAGCCAACAAGAGCTTATGGATACTTCTACCACATCATCAAATGGTGGGTCGACTAAAATAGAACAGGTTACGTCATCAGCGTCAGTATGGAGGGGAGGAGAACAATCTCCTTCCCTTATTTCCATACTTGGGGGTGGCGAAGGTGTGTAACCTCCAAAACTTGAGGAGGAAAAACATGACAGAGTATTTAGTTCGCCGTTTACTTCAATCTGTCCTAGTATTTTTTCTAATTACTTTGGTTGCCTTTGGTCTTATTCACGCAGCCCCGGGCGGTCCGACGCAAATTATGCTCTCGCCGGGCCTGTCTCCGGAAGCCCTAAAAGTACAAGCCCATAACCTGGGCTTAGACCAGCCTATTCATATTCAATACTTTCGCTGGTTAGGGGACATGCTGCAAGGAGACCTTGGCCATACGTTCAAAAATAATATACCTGTAGGGGAAATTCTGTGGCCGACAGTGGGCAATACGCTGATATTGATGGGAGCTGCCTGGCTTGTGTCACTTATTATCGCGATCCCCTGGGGTATTTACAATAGTACGTCGACATACGGAATTTCCGATCAGGCTGCATCGTTTGTTTCCTATGTCGGTTTTGCTATGCCGAGCTTCTGGTTCGGGATATTATTACAGGAATTATTTGCGCTTAAGCTGAATTGGCTGCCTTTATCCGATATGTGGCCCATGAGTAAACAAGGGGATATCGGTGAATTGATATTACATTTATTGATGCCAGTGACTGTCCTATCTTTGGGCTTCCTTGCTCAATATGTAAAGTATTCGCGCTCAAGCATGCTTGAAGTACTTGACCAGGATTACATCCGTACCGCTCGCGCGAAGGGCGTCCCGGAGCGGAGGGTTATTTTCCGTCATGCTCTGCGCAATGCGCTTATTCCGATTATAACGATCCTTGGCTTGGATTTGCCGATGCTTGTTAGCGGCGCTGCGTTAACGGAGCGGGTATTCAACTGGCCAGGTATGGGCCGATTATTCATTGAAATGGCTGTAGCCCGTGAGTATTCGGTATTAATGGCCATTACAATAGTAACCGCTGTCATGGTCATTTTCGGGAATCTGATTGCCGATATTTTGTACGCGATTGTCGATCCTCGTGTTCAACTGGGACGTAAAGGAGGGAAAGCAGCATGACAGAGCTTAATCTTGAGCCTTCCCTTAGTAATCCACAGCCGAATACGAATTCTTCAAAAGCGGCGTCTGCAGACAGGCCCCAGAGCACCTGGGTTGTTTTCTGGAGAAAGTTCTCCCATAACAAGTTTGCTATGTCTGGATTGGTTGTTCTTGTTTTCTTTGTTCTTGTTGCCATTTTTGCACGTATTATTGCACCTTATGATCCGACTTTCATCGATTTATTGAATGCAAATTTACGTGCAGGGACCGGGAACCATCTTTTAGGGACTGATGAGTTGGGGAGAGATATTTTCTCCAGGCTTATTTTTAGTAGTCGAATTTCGTTGCAAGTTGGCTTTGCTGTAGCCATAGTTGCTGTTGTTATAGGATCTATAGTGGGGGCCATTTCAGGATACTTCGGCGGCATTATCGATACGATCTTTATGCGTATCATCGATGTGATGTACTCGCTTCCGACTTTATTTATTAACATACTGGTGCTAGCTATATTCGGATCGAAGTTTGTTTATATGATCCTGATTCTTTCTTTAACCGGCTGGATGGGCGTAGCGCGGCTTGTACGCGGCGTATTCCTGCAGCTGCGTGAAATGCAATATGTTGAAGCAGCCAAGGCGATTGGAGTCTCCAACTGGGGGATTATTTTTCGGCATCTGCTGCGCAACGCAAGCTTTCCGATTATCGTTAACGCAACATTGATGGTAGGCAGCGCCATCTTGAGTGAATCTGCGTTATCGTTCCTGGGATTAGGAATCCAGGCTCCTCTGACAAGCTGGGGGGTTATGCTCAGTAATGCTCAGGAATTCATGCTGGTAGATCCGCTGCAGGCGGTTTACCCTGGCTTATGTATTCTAATTGTAGTACTGGCAGTTAACTTTGTCGGAGACGGGATTCGCGATGCAATGGATCCTAGAAATAAAGTTATGATATCCCGGAGGAGGCTGGACAAATGGCGGGAAGATTACTACAAATCCGAGATTTAACGACCGGCTTTGTAACAGAGAAGGGTATTGTCAAAGCGACCGATAAGGTATCGCTGCAGTTGAAACAGGGGCAAACTTTATGTCTGGTTGGTGAATCGGGAAGCGGCAAGAGTGTGACCGCACTGTCGATTATGCGGTTGATCGATTATGCCGGAGGCATGGTGTTAGAAGGAAAAATTGAGTTCCAGGGCCAAGACCTGGCCAAAATGGATCAGAATAATCTACGCCAGATTCGTGGTAATAAAATTGCCATGATCTTTCAAGATCCGATGTCTGCGTTAAATCCTGTATTCACGATAGGAGATCAAATTGCGGAGAGTCTTAGACTGCATCGTGGTCTAAGCGACAGCGAGGCTTGGCAGGAAGCGGTCGAGCTGTTGAAACTGGTTGGCATACCTGATCCGGCACTAAGGGCTAAGCAGTATCCTCATGAGTTGTCTGGAGGAATGAGTCAGCGTGTCGTTATTGCGATTGCTTTGGCGTGCAGACCGGAGCTGCTTATTGCGGATGAACCGACAACCGCGCTCGATGTGACGGTTCAGGCGCAAATTCTGGATCTCCTACGGAAGTTAAAAGATGAGATAGGAATGTCGATTATTCTTATCACCCATGATATGGGTGTAGCTGCCGAGATGGCAGACCGGATTGCAGTCATGTATGCAGGTGTTATCGTAGAAGAGGGGACGGTTCAGGAGATATTCGAGAATCCATCGCACCCTTATACCGTTGGACTACTTCAATCGATTCCTGGTTTAGAGGGAGACCGTGGTAAGGAGCTGTTCACGATTCAAGGCAATATTCCAGGCCTGGGACAAATTCCGTATGGATGCCGTTTTCACCCACGATGCCCTCATGTTAAGGATAGATGCCGAAGCAAGGAACCGTGCGACTTCTGGATCACGGACGATCATCGTACAGCATGCTGGCTGTTCGAGGATAAGAACGTGAATAAACAGGATCGTCCGATAAAGGAGGGGCATGTATGAGTAATACGGCAAAGTCTACTCCGGCTGAGAATCTAGTTGAAATCAGTCATCTTAAAAAATACTTTCCGATTCGCAAAGGCGTGTTCAATCGAACAGTAGGCCATGTAAAAGCAGTGGATGATGTATCTCTGACGATCAAACAAGGGGAGACCTTTGGACTCGTAGGCGAATCCGGCTGCGGAAAATCTACATTAGGCCGGGTTATTCTGCAGTTGCAGCATGCAACGGGTGGCGAACTTCGCTTCGAAGGCCAGGACCTACTCGCGCTCAAATCAAGAGAACTCAGAGAATTACGCGAGGAAATGCAAATTATTTTTCAAGACCCATTTGGATCCCTTAACCCGCGTTTTCTCGTTCGGGATATTATCGGTGAGCCTCTGCGTATCCACCGTAAATTATCTTCTAATGAGGTTGACTCCGAGGTCGTTCGCCTGATGGAACTCGTAGGTCTCGATGCTTCTCGGCGGAACCGCTATCCTCACGAATTCTCAGGCGGTCAGAGACAGCGGGTCGGTATTGCCCGGGCAATCGCCCTTAATCCTAAATTTATTGTAGCTGATGAGGCTGTGTCTGCCCTGGACGTATCTGTTCAATCCCAGGTTATTAATCTGCTCATGAAACTACAGAAAGAACTGGGTTTGACCTATCTGTTTATCGCCCACGGTCTTAACGTGGTTAGACATATTTCAGATCGGGTTGGGGTGATGTATCTCGGTAAGTTGGTGGAGGTAGGAGAGACGGAGAGCTTATTTGCGGAGCCGCTCCACCCATATACCGCAGCTCTACTATCAGCGATTCCAAAACCTCGAGTTAGAGACCGAAGAGAACGAATTGTTCTACAGGGGGATGTTCCGTCTCCGGCAAATCCGCCATCAGGCTGTCGATTCCATACTCGTTGCCCGTTTGCCCAGAGCAAATGCTCGCAAGTAGAGCCAGTATTAACAGAAGTGCTTCCTGGAAGACAGGTCGCTTGTCATTATCCACTTCAATAATTTTTTGAACAACCTTATAAGTGAGTGTCAAATAGGACGATTTTCAGCATCGAAGCTTATGCTTTTTTGAACTTCCTCTATAAATTTATGGAAAAGAGACAAGGCCTGCTCTAGTATTAGAGTGAGGCCTTTACTATTATTAGGCAGAATGATAGGTTCGATGTAACATGCTAAGTTGTATCCAAATTCCAAAATATGATATATTACGAATCGATAGAGTTATATTAATTCAACTTTAATAGGTTGTTTAAAAAGTCTCTCTTTGATCACGAAGTAGCGCGAGTAGCTTATACGACATCGAATCTTGAATTCAGCCGGGCCTAAGCAGATGCTTACGAAGGTATGTTTCTTACGGAAACATCTCAGGTGCTCACGTACCCAAAACGTACGCTCCGCTCCTTTTGCCCTAGCTTCATCCAACCTTCTCGGTGCTGAAAGTCTGACTTTTTAAACACTCATTGAAAGTAACGTGTCTTTTTTGTAGCTTTTTTGTTTAATTATCCGTTTACAATGTAAAAAGAGTATGTCGTTTGAGATGAGTCATCTATTTTATTTTCTTTAATTTTGGAGGCAAAGATGCTAGAACGAAAACAACATTTGAAGAATAAAGCCAAATCCAAGGACAAAAAGCGTAAAAATAAAGGTAAACGTGCGCTCATTGTGGTAGCTGTTCTGCTGCTCCTTGGGACTGGCGGATATATTTTCAGGAAAGAGCTGTCGGTTATGGCCTTCGATCTGTTCCTGTCGGGTCAGGTAGAGAAGAAGCTTGAGAAATCCTATGCTCCGGTTGAAGAGCAGGAGCCTCAGCAAGTTCCGGTGGAAGAGAAATTCAAACCGTTCAGCATGCTTCTTCTGGGCGTGGATCAGCGCGACAATGAACCGGCCCGTTCCGATACGATGATCTATGCCGTAGTACGTCCGGAGGAATCCCGGGTGCTGCTTGTCTCAATCCCTCGAGATACTTATACTGAGATCGTAGGCAGAGGCAAAGAGGATAAGATTAACCATGCTTATGCTTTTGGCGGAGCGAAGATGGCGAAGGATACAGTAACAGGACTGCTGGATCATCCTGTAGACTATTACGCCGCGATTAATTTCCATGGTTTGCGTGATATTGTTGATGCATTGGGGGGAGTAGAACTCCCGATTACGAAGGATATCGTCAATAAGCAGAAGGACCATGAGAAATTTACGATCAAAGCGAATAAGCCGCTCTACAATGGACAAGAGGCATTGAATTACGTAAGATACCGCGAGGATAGCGACTTCAATCGGACAGGAAGACACCAGATTTTCTTGAATGCGATTGTCAATCGGATGATGAAGCTGGACCAAGTCTCGAAAATTCCTGAATTGATGGATATGATGGGTGAGAACTTCAAGACAGATATGATGCCAAGCTACATTATTGATTTGTCCAAGCAAGTATTGCTAGGTGATTCTCCTACAATTAAAGGGTTCACCATCATGGGCGAAGGTTTCCGTAAGAACGGAGTGTACTATGATTCGGTAGATAAAGAAGACCTCGAGTACGCCAAGCAAATGATCGATAGCTGGAGCAATCCGGATACAAAGCCAGAGGACTTGCTTACACCGGAATCCCGGGATCAACAGGATTCAACGGCTACAACCAAAGAATGAGTCCATTTTAGCTATCATATCTATATATAAAGCCATCTTACGTTCATATTTCGGCAGTCCGGTTTTCCGGCTGCCGATTTGTTGCGCTAGAGAACACAAGTGACATTTTCAGTAGATGTATAAATACGCACTGTTATCACTTATAATCCCCCTTAAACTGGGGAGTATGAAAAGGTAGAGGAGGACTCCACTCGAATGAATATCGCGTTTTTTCTGTTGCCGAAAAATGATGTTGCTGCCGTAAGGATAGATTCAACGCTTAGACAGACGCTGGAACGTATGGAGCATCACCGTTATACGGCGGTGCCGATTATCGGGCATCATGGGGAGTATGTCGGGACGGTCACAGAAGGTGATCTTCTCTGGTATATGAAAAATTCGGATGGTAAGGTGACTTTTGAGAACGCTTCAAAATTTTATCTAGCGGATGTGCCGCTTCGGATGGATAATAAACCGGTCTCTATCGACGCTGACATGGAGGATTTGATTAATTTGGCCAAGGTGCAGAACTTTGTCCCTGTCGTTGACGATATGGGGAGATTTATCGGTATTGTCCGCCGTAGTCAGATCATAGAATATTGCGAGAAATTCGTGACTAGAGACGATTCCATCGTCAGAAAATAAAAGTAGTTTTCTTATCATAAGCGAACTTTTTGAACTGCCTTGTTAGGTTTGCAAGTCTTGGTACGGTTGCTATATGCTATAATGAAGAGCAAAGTTCTTTTGGAAAGGTGGAAAGCTGTCTCCATGCATAAAGAAATGGATGTGGCCAAACGCGCCAAAGTGATTGAGTGGCTCAAAACAGAAGTAGTCGATCACGTATCCCGTTTATTCAAAGCATTGTGGGAAGGCAGCACGACACGGGTAACGGATAGCCTGGCCAGCTTAATCGTCAGTAGCTACATATTGGGACGCAGGCTGGGGATTTCTTATCGAGATTTAGATGAATCCATTTTGGAGAAGTTAAAGAAGCACAAACAAGATGGACATCAGCTCGAAGATTGGTATCAGGACATTTCTACACTTGAAGATCATATGCGTAAGAGGTGAACTTATTTTGAAACTGCGCTGGACATCGGTCGCTTGGAGCATTGTTTATTTATTGCTCCTGTTTTCATTAGCTACTCCACTTGCCGTGATTACGGTATTTTTCATTTTGGTTCCGACCGTCCTGCTATATTCGACTTTATCGAGGCGGTTGTTCCTGCTTCATATCGTACCGGCATGGATTTTGGCAGCTATAGTGTTTGGATCGAGCGGACCGATCATTCTGTTGCAGGCCCTGTATTTTATAATCCCTTCTATAGTGATGGGAGAGTTGTATAAGAAGCGGGCACCTGCTTTCCGAACAGTAATGATGGGAGCGGGCACGATTTTGGTGGAATTTCTGCTAGTGCTGCTGATTAGTACGGTATTATTTGATTTTCATTTGTCATGGGCTATTGAAGACATGATTAACACGATGATGGACCCTTTCAGAAATGCTGCAGACAGCACAATAGGAACTGGTCTAGGCAGCAATTTGGTATGGTCCCCGGAGATGATTCAGCAATTCTCCTCTCTAACTGTACGGATGCTTCCATTTACACTGATTGTATGTTCGCTTATCATGGCGGCGGTAACTCAGGCGATCTCTCGTCCAACATTGGGCAGCATGGGATTAATCGTTCCGAAGATGCCGGCTTTCCGCAATTGGCGATTGCCGCGCTCTTTAATCTGGTATTATCTGATTTGCCTAATCCTGAATATGCTTGGTGGAGCGGCTATAAGTGAAGGGTTCCTCGGGACCATTTTGGTTAATCTGACGCCGTTATTACAGTTTTTATTTATGATTCAGGCTGCAAGCCTCTTCTTTTTCATAGCTTATCAACGCAAGTGGAATCCGGTAATGCCTATATTGCTCGTGATCGCGATGGTCTTCATACCGTTTCTGCCGTTATGGATTGTCGGGATCGCAGACATTGCCTTTCCACTGCGTGACATGATTACGAAATCAAAACGATAGGGTGAAAAGGAATGCCTAAACTTCTGCAAAAACGTTGGTATGGGTATCAGACAGTATGGGTATTTATGCTCGAGCTGCTGCTTGTCATATTTGTCTCCTATTACAACTGGATCCTCGGTCTGGTCAGTCTATGTCTAGTTGGTGGATTAGCCTATGTTATGCTGCAGGCGGAGCGTCGCTTCCGTAAGGAACTGGTAAAGTATGTGACGGATCTGACTTACCGGATCAAGCGAGTAGAAGGCGAAGCGGTGAGTCGCTTGCCGTTTGGCCTTCTTCTCTATGGCGAGGATCGCACAGTTGAATGGCATAACCGCTTTGTACTCGGTATGTTCGGTCGGGGGAGTGTTGTTGGCGTCTCCTTATCGGAGCTACTGCCGCCACTACCACAGCTTGTTCATGATAAGAAGGATCATGGAAGCGGCAGGTCCTTGGTGGAAGTCATCGTCAATGAACGATATTATGAGCTGACGATCGATGCCGATGAACGAATGATATATATTCATGATATGACTGAGCTGGCTGTGCTGCGTGAGCGCTATGAGAACGAGAAGGTTGCACTCGGGATCGTGATGCTTGATAATCTGGATGAAGCTGCACAGGGGATGGACGATCAGCAGCGGACGGCATTGATTGCCCGCGTGGCGACGGCGATCACCGATTGGGCGAAGCACTATCGCCTCTATCTGCGGAGGCTGTCGTCGGAACGATATCTGATGATTATGAATCAGAAGTCGCTGGGCCAGCTCGAACAGAGCCGGTTCGTGATCCTGGACGAGGTCCGCGAGATGACGGCGGACCTCAAGGTGCCGATGACGCTGAGCATCGGCCTGGCCTTCGGCACCGAGAGCCTGAGCGAACTGGGCGAACTAGCCCAGTCCAGTCTGGATATGGCTCTCGGCCGGGGCGGGGACCAAGCCGCTGTGAAGGCGGGTCAACGCATGTCTTTCTACGGCGGCAAGACAGGCGCCGTAGAGAAGCGGACGCGCGTTCGTGCCCGCGTCATCGCGCACGCGCTGCGCGATCTGATGCAAGAGAGCGATCGCGTCATTATTATGGGCCATCGCGTCCCAGACTTTGACGTGATTGGCTCCTCGATCGGCGTGCTGAAGGCTGCCGATATGTACAATGTCGAGGCCCATATTGTGCTCGACGGACCAAATCCGGGCATTGCTCGCCTCTTGGATCGCATTGAGCAGGAGGACGCCTTGTTAAGGCGCTTCGTTACACCTGAACAAGCCCTCAGCATGATGACGCCGAATACACTGTTGATTCTGGTTGACACGCATAAGCCATCGCTGACGATGGAGCCACGGCTCGTGAGCGCAGCAAAACGGGTAGTCGTCGTCGATCATCACCGCCGTGGTGAAGAGTTCATCAATGATGCTGTATTGGTATATTTGGAGCCGTACGCTTCCTCAGCCGCAGAGCTGGTAACGGAGCTGCTTCAGTATATCCATGAGAAGGTTGAGCTCAGCCCACTGGAAGCAACGGCCTTGCTGGCCGGGATTACGGTAGATACGAAGCATTTTGCGCTTCATACGGGCTCCCGTACATTTGAGGCGGCGGCCTTCCTGCGGCGAATGGGCGCTGACACAGTCACGGTACAGCGGCTCTTAAAGGAGGACCTGCAGGAGTATATCGCCAAGGCGGACATTATCAAGCATGCCCGGATCATCTACAGTCATATTGCGCTGGCTGTCACGGAGCCGAATCGCAAGATTCCGCAGATGCTCATCGCTCAGGTGGCCGATACGCTGCTGAATATGACCAATGTGCTCGCCTCATTTGTCATTAGCGAGCGCCCAGATGGTCTTATCGGAATTAGCGCCCGTTCACTCGGGAGCATGAATGTCCAGGTCGTGATGGAGCGGCTTGGCGGCGGCGGACATTTAACAAACGCCGCGGCACAGTTAGAGGGCACCCAGGCCGAAGCAGAGAAGAGACTGCTGGAGGTACTGGAGCAAATAGATAAGGAAGAGGGGTTATTCGAATGAAGGTTATCTTCTTGAAGGATGTTAAGGGTCAAGGTAAAAAAGGGGAAATTAAAGAAGTCTCGGAAGGCTATGCAACAAACTTCCTGATTCCGCGCGGACTAGTCCGCCCAGCAACTGAGGGCAATGTGAAGACGTTGGAGCATCAGACAGCGGCTGAACAGAAGCGCAAAGAGCAGGAGAAGCAAGATGCAATTACTCTTGGCAAGAAGCTGGAAGAGATGACGGTTGAGCTTCAAGCAAAAGCTGGTGAAGGCGGACGTTTATTCGGCGCAATTACGAGCAAGCAAGTAGCTGAAGCTATGGGTAAGGCCGGTGTGAAAATTGACAAGCGCAAGATCGAACTGGACGAGCCGATCCGCACGCTGGGTGTAACCCAGGTTAGCGTGAAGCTTCATCCTGAGGTGAAGGCAACATTCAAGGTACATGTAACGGAGGAGTAAAATGAGCAGCACAGATCTGTTTTACGACCGGATCCCCCCGCAAAATCTGGAGGCGGAACAGGCCGTGCTCGGAGCGATTTTGCTTCAGTCTGAAGCGCTAATCACTGCGATGGAGCGGGTGAGGACCGAGGACTTCTATGATAAGCCCCATCAACTTATTTTTGAAGCGATGGTACAGCTTGGAGAAGAGGGTCAACCAATCGACCTCGTTACGCTGACCTCGCGCTTGCAGGATCGGGGTGAACTGGAGGATACCGGCGGTGTCAGTTACCTGGCTAAGCTGGCTCATGCAGTTCCTACAGCCGCAAATGTGGAATATTATGCGCAGATTATTGAAGAGAAGTCGATGCTCCGGCGCCTGATCCGGACGGCAACTCAGATCGTAAGCGAGGGATATACCGGTGGAGAGGATGTCTCTTCGCTATTAAGCGATGCCGAACGGCGCATCCTGGAAATATCCAACCGCCGCTCCGGCAGCGGGTTCGTCTCGATCCGCGATGTTGTGATGGAAGTATTCGACCGCGTTGAAGAACTGCATCAGAATAAGGGGACAACAACGGGGATTCCTTCCGGGTTCGTCGATCTCGACAAGATGACGTCGGGCTTCCAGCGCAATGACCTCATTATCGTGGCGGCACGTCCTTCTGTGGGCAAGACGGCCTTTGCGCTGAATATTGCTCAGAATGTGGCAGTCCGGGCCAAAGAGACCGTTGCGATCTTCAGTCTGGAAATGTCGGCCCCTCAGCTTGTACAGCGGATGATTTGTGCGGAAGCCAATCTGGACGCTGGTGTAATGCGGACGGGCGACTTCAAGGGTGATGATGACTGGGCCAAGCTGACGATGGGGATTGCCGCCTTGTCGGAGGCGGAGATCTATATTGACGATACCCCGGGGGTAACCGTTGCCGATATTCGCTCTAAATGCCGACGTCTCAAGAAGGAGAAGGGCCTCGGAATGATCGTGATCGATTATCTGCAGCTCATTCATGGGCGGGGTAAGCCGGGCGAGAACCGTCAACAGGAGGTATCAGAAATCTCCCGGACATTGAAGCAAATCGCGCGGGAACTAGAAGTGCCGGTAATCGCACTGTCTCAGCTGAGCCGGGGTGTGGAGCAGCGTCAGGACAAGCGGCCGATGATGTCTGACCTTCGGGAATCGGGTTCCATCGAGCAGGATGCGGATATCGTCGCCTTCTTATACCGTGATGATTACTATAATCAGGAGACGGAGAAGAAGAATATTATTGAGATTATTATCGCTAAGCAGCGGAACGGCCCTGTGGGTACGGTCGAGCTTGTCTTTTTGAAGAATTTCAATAAATTCGCGAACTATGAGCGGGCGCACGCCGATGCGTTCGCTGGATAAACAGATTGCACTCCGGATATAATATAGAGAACATCTTCCATATTTCCGAACAATCCTACGGGTATCCGTTTGATTGTTCGTTTTTTATTTGACTTTGAAAAATGAGGCTGGTAAACTTGTATTGCTGCTCAGGAGCAGCGCTTTTTGTGGTTGTTCAGTAGGAAGTCAAAGAGGCTGGGGCGGGTTTATCGGTGCTCCACTCATCATTTTTTAATAAAAAGGTGCGAGTTTAGCACCAGGCGGGGGAATGTACATGTCAACGGTAGTCGTTGTAGGAACCCAATGGGGAGACGAAGGCAAAGGTAAAATCACGGATTTTCTGGCGGAAAGCGCAGATGTGGTGGCCCGTTATCAAGGCGGCAACAATGCCGGTCACACGATCCTGATTGACGGTAAGAAGTACAAATTAAGCCTAATTCCGTCGGGTGTCTTCTATGAAGATAAGAAATGTGTTATCGGCAACGGGATGGTAGTTAACCCAGCTGCCTTGCTTGAAGAAATCAATTATATCCATGAGAATGGCTTCAGTACGAAGAATCTTGTGATCAGTGATCGTGCTCATGTCATTATGCCATATCATTTGCTGCTTGATGCGCTTGAAGAGGACCGCAAGGGGCCAAATAAGATCGGTACGACTCGTAAAGGGATCGGCCCGGCTTATATGGACAAGGCGGCGCGGAACGGAATTCGGATTGCGGATCTGATGGATCCTGAAGAGTTCGAAATGAAGCTTCGTCATTTGATGAAGGAGAAGAATCAAGTGATTCAGCAGGTCTACGGAGCAGAGCCGCTCAATGTAGAAGAGGTGCTGAAGCAATATCTTGAGTATGCCGAGGTAATTCGTCCTTATGTGGCCGATACTTCTGTCGTGCTAAATGATGCAATTGATGCGAAGAGGAAAGTACTGTTTGAAGGGGCGCAGGGCGTTATGCTTGACATCGACCAAGGTACTTATCCGTACGTTACTTCCTCCAATCCGTCCGCTGGTGGTGTCTGCATCGGATCTGGCGTAGGTCCTTCGCGGATTGACCAAGTCATCGGTGTAGCTAAATCTTATACGACACGTGTAGGGGATGGACCGTTCCCAACTGAGTTAAATGATGAAGTCGGCGATACGATCCGTGAGACAGGACATGAGTATGGTACGGTTACTGGCCGTCCACGCCGTGTTGGTTGGTTCGATAGCGTGGTCGTGCGTCATGCTCGCCGCGTAAGCGGGTTGACGGGGTTGTCGCTGAACTCGATCGACGTATTGACCGGACTGAAGACAGTTAAGATTTGCACGGGCTATAAATACCGTGGAGAGATCATCACGCATTATCCAGCTAGCTTGAAGATGTTGGCAGAGTGTGAAGCCATCTATGAAGAGCTTCCAGGTTGGTCTGAGGATATTTCCGAAGCGAAGACCCTTGAAGATCTTCCAGAGAACGCCCGCAATTATGTGCAGCGTGTATCTGAGCTGACAGGAATTCCGATTGCCATCTTCTCGGTTGGCCGCAACCGCAGCCAGACGAATCAAGTATTGCCCATCTACGAATAAATTAAGTTAAAGCATACGAAGAATAGAAAAGCCGCTTCGAGAGAGGATTCAGCCGCTCTTGAAGCGGCTTTTTTGTCATATATTGGGCGGACATAAGGGAGATGGTAGTGAATCTCTATAAGTGCGTGTTCACCTCTATAAGTATAATTTGTTGAATTATAGAGGTTGAATTCCAACTCTGTCGTCCATACTGTTGATAGAATGCCGAAAAATACATAGATCGATAGGCTGACTAGAAGGAGGAAATCGAATGAAGTGGATGTGGCGGCTGTTCAAGCTGTCTGTTACAGCTATTGTCGTTAGCTTGCTTACGGTAATGACGACAGGCTATGTAGTTAATTCATATATTCAGTCATTGCTAAGCAGTTATAATATACCGATCGCTGAAGAGGTTCCAACCTTGGGTGGTATGTTCAAAGGAATGCTCGGGTTCGGAGGCAAGACCGGGAACAAGGTGGCAGACAAGTCAGAAACGGAGAATGGGTTGTTGGATAAAACAGCGGATACAGGAGGATTGGGGGTTCTCCCTGGAACGGGGAGTGATACTAGCTCAGGTGCTGGTGATGATACAGCTGCGAATAGGGAAGGCTCTGACAAGACTGTTGAAGGAAAGGCAGCAGAAGATGACAAACCGGCAGGAACCGATCAAGAGAATGGCCAAGCGCCTGAGGATTCGGTTGCGGCTATGGGGGGGATAACTTCTCAATCGGGACAGCAGGGGGATGTGTTGGTTACACCGGATGATCTAATCGCAAGGAAGGATCAGCTACCTGATCAGGAGAAGGAGGAAGTGTTCAAGATTCTCATGACGAAGCTGCCTCAGGAGGAGATGCAGAAGCTGACCGAGGCGATGGAGGATGGGTTAACAGAGACGGAAATGATAGAGATTGAGCAGGTTTTGTCCAAATATCTGGATAAGACGGAGTATACGAAGATGATGAATATATTAAAAAAGTGAGCACTTCTTCGGATCTCACTTCCAGCATTGCAGGCAATATTCACATAAATGTAAATTATATACTAGGTCAACCAATTACATGAAATATAACGCAAACCCGCGCTACAAGCGGGTTTTTCTTATGTTTGCCTCTAGTTGAAATCCCTTACTAGGCTATGATAAAGTATTAACTAGTTGTAAAAGGTTAAGATTTTGAAACTATTTAAATTGTTGTCGTATATAGTCGATATGGAAAAGGAGATCAGTATGAGAGGTTTCAGGGGAAATCGGTGGCAGTTATGGCGCAGGAAATCTGAGAATGCGTCCATGAGCAGTCGCCCGGAAAACGATCAAGAGATGTCCGAGCACCACGAGGCCATTCCGGCTGCCACAGGCCGCCGTCGTAAAACCCGTGTGATTGCGGCTAGCGCGATTGCTACTATTGTACTTGCGGGTACTGTATATTTTGCGGGTCAACAATACGTTGAAGCGAATATGGTGCCTTATTACCGGGTGTATGTGAACGGGCAAGAGATTGGTATGATTTCAAGCGAAGAGCAATTACAGGCTCTGTATCAACAGAAGGAACAAGAATTAAATCAGAAATATCCCCAGGCAAAAATGGGATTATATACAGATGGCATCACTACGGTGATGGAGAAATCATATAAGGCGGAAGTCGATTCGGAACAGACGCTGGCGAAGCTGGGCGGTATGCTCAAGGGCTATGCACAGGGAGTCGAATTAAGAGTCGATGGCAAATTAATCGGGATTGTGAAGGATCAGGCTACGGCGGATGAGGTGCTGAGTACGCTGCAAGGCAAGTTCGCACCACAGGCGAAGACGGTGCAAGGCTTTGCTGCAAAAGTAAAGAAAACAGGCGGTATCCAGCAGACGGCAGCTGCAGTCGAAGACAAACATGGAACTACGATTGAATCGGTGAAGATTAAGGAAGATGTCGCCAAGGTTGCTACCAAGACGGATCCGAACAAGGTCATGGATGTAAATGAGACCGTTGAGCGAATTCTGCAGGGAGACGAATCGGCGATTACATATGAGGTTCGGGAAGGCGACACGATCTCCTCAATTGCCAAGAAATTCGCAATCACCCAGCATGAGTTGAAGGTGAACAATCCGGGTATCAAAGAGTTCACTCTGCAAATCGGTGAAGTTCTGAGCATTAAGGCGGTTCAGCCATCGCTTACAGTGCGTACGGTAGAACGGGTATCTGAGGAGATAACTACCGAGCCGCAGGTTGAGATTCGCAAGAGTGACAGCATGCGCTCTGGGGAATCGAAGGTGATTGCTGAGGGTTCCAGCGGTCTTAAGACGGTGGAGTACCGGATTACAAAAGAGAATGGTGAAGTGATTGCCGAGGAGTGGCTTGGTCAGACGGTAACGAAGCAGTCTTCGCCGAGAATTGTTCTGAAAGGTACGAAGGTTGTTCTTGGCGAGGGATCAGGCGATTTCGCCTGGCCGGTATCGGGAGCCCGCTTATCCAGCAGCTTCGGAAAGCGCTGGGGCAGAACGCATAAGGGCGTTGACCTTGTATCCAGCAATAAGACCATTATGGCTGCCGACGACGGTGTGATCACCTTTGCTGGTCAGAAATCAGGGTACGGCAATTGCATTATCGTCGATCACAAGAATGGATATGAGACATTGTATGGTCATTTGAGCAAGATCAGCGTCAAGAAGGGACAAGTTGTCGAGAAAGGTTCGAAGATTGGAGTCATGGGCAATACGGGTCGATCCACGGGGACCCATCTTCACTTTGAAATTCATAAGAACGGCAGCTTGCAGAATCCATTGAAATACTTATAATATCGCAATCATTACGAGTTATATAATAATTTTGACTAAGGACTTGGTCGAGGATGAGACCGGGTCCTTTTTTTATGTTCAAACGCAGGTAAGAAATAACTATAGGTTATGAAGAGGATTGCCTGGTATGGTAAGATAGTAAGAGATTGGTCAAGCCTGAAGGTATGGGGTGAATTAAGCGATGCAAGGGAAAATTCTCGTAGTTGATGACGAACAGCCGATTGCGGACATTCTTAAATTTAATCTGGAGAAAGAGGGATACGAGGTTATACTTGCTTTCGATGGTATTGCCGCGGTTGAGCTTGCGTTCTCGGAGCAACCCGATCTGATTCTGCTTGACCTGATGCTGCCTGGCAAGGACGGGATGGATGTCTGCAAGGAGGTCCGGTCCAAGCTGGAGACTCCGATTATTATGCTGACCGCCAAGGACGGAGAAATTGACAAAGTACTAGGCCTTGAGCTTGGCGCGGATGATTATGTGACCAAGCCCTTCAGTACGCGGGAACTGTTGGCCCGGGTGAAGGTGCAAATGCGCCGGCAGCAGAAGCCAGCTGCGTTGGAGGAGCCGGAGGAACGGCAAGGAATCAGCTTGTTCGAGCTGTTTATAGATACAAATATGTATACGGTATACAAGAATGGGGAGGCTCTTGATCTGACACATCGGGAGTTTGAACTGCTCTACTATTTGGTGAGGAATGCGGGTAAGGTGATGACCCGTGAGCACCTGCTGCAAGCAGTATGGGGATATGATTACTTCGGTGATGTACGAACCGTGGACGTAACGATCCGCCGACTGCGGGAGAAGATCGAGGATGATCCGAGCAAGCCGGAATATATACTGACACGGCGTGGTCTAGGATATATGATGCGTAGTTCCAAGGTGGGTGGTTTTTAGATGCGGTTGCCCGCTTTCTTCCGTACGCTCCAAGTGAAGCTGATCATTATCTATGTGCTGCTGATCTTGATTGCCATGCAATTGATCGGGGTTTATTTTGTGAGCGCGATGAAGACCTCATTAACCAGCAATTTCACGAAGGAATTGCAGGAGCGGGCGGAGCTTCTCTCCGTTCTGGCTGCACAGAATTTGGGCGTGGTCGGGGAGTCGGCGGATGAGTCGATGGAGAACTTGCGTGTATTGGTCAATAACCTGTTCACGATCAATGGAGCTGAGATTCAGGTATTGGATGCCAGCGGTAAAGTGTTGACGACCTCTAAGCCGTCGCATGCCGATTATGTTGGCACGAAGAACACGCAGACGGTAGTCAGCCGTGCCCTACAGGGTATCCGCGACAATGAGGAGTATATTATCGATGATGACAACATCCGTAAGAAGGTCGTGGCCAAGCCGGTAGTTAGCGACGGCAAGATTGTTGGGGCGATCTATATAGCTGCTTCTATGAGTGAGCTATATGCGACGATGGAACGGATTAACAATATTTTTATATCTGGAATACTGCTGGCACTGGGGCTGACAGCCGTACTCGGTGTCATTCTTGCTCATACGATCACTGCGCCGATCAAGGAACTGACACGGCAGGCGACAGCTGTGGCGGAGGGGCGGTTCCATCAGAAGATGCCGGAATTCGGCAACGATGAGATCGGCCAGCTCAGCAAAGCGTTCAATTATATGACGAGTAGGTTAAGTGACGCACTTGCACAGAACGAAGAGGAGAAGGAGAAGCTGGCTTCGATTCTGACTAACATGAGTGATGGCGTCATCGCTACGGATGAGAACAATAAGGTGATTCTCATGAACAGGCGTGCCAGCGAGATGCTTAATGTCGAGGAAGAGCTAGCAGGCAATATGGATATTATGGAGCTGCTTCAACTTACAGAGGAGGAGCAGGCGATTTACGCTCAGGGTACGATGCATTCTACTTTGTTGGAGAATGAGACTTCTGAGGGCGATGAGTTCATGATCCGTGTAACCTTCACGCCGATTCATCGCCGCGAGATTGGGATTGTCGGTACGATTGCTGTACTGCAGGACGTAACTGAGCAAGAGAAGCTGGAGGCATCGCGTCGTGAATTCGTAGCCAACGTGTCTCATGAACTGCGCACACCACTAACGACGATTAAAAGTTATACGGAGGCGCTGGAGGATGGCGCCATGCAGGACGCGGAGCTTGGGCCGAAGTTCGCCTCGGTTATCCAGAACCAGACGGAACGGATGATCCGGCTCGTTACGGACTTGCTGCATTTATCTCGACTCGATTCGAAGGAGGCTGAGCTGCGCAAGCGTCCAACGAATGTGATAGATATGCTGGAGGAGGTCGCTGACCGCTTCTCGTTCCAGATGCAAGAGAAGAGCATTAAACCGAGCTTGGGTGTAGACAACAGCGTAGGTACGGTCTGGATTGACCGTGATCAGATTGACCAGGTATTGGACAATCTGATCTCTAATGCGCTGAAGTATACGCCGGAGGGTGGGTCTCTCTCTCTTGAAGCCAGAGACATGCATGATGGAATGCTGGCCATTTCGGTCGAGGATAACGGGATGGGGATTCCGAAGAAGGATCAGGAGCGTATCTTTGAGCGCTTCTATCGGGTGGACAAGGCCCGTTCAAGAAATATGGGCGGTACAGGTCTCGGCCTATCCATTGCCCGGGAAATTGTCAAGGCGCATGGCGGAACGATCTGGCTGCAATCAGAGCTGGGTAAAGGAACGAAGGTTACCTTCACACTGCCACAGCAGGAGCAAGGGGGCAGGATGCCATGAGGGAGAAAATAAAATCGACGGCACTTGTTCTGCTTGTCATCTGTAGTCTGGTCCAGAGTTATTTCTTAATATATCGCTTGCCGGGCAGCGATCCGGTTGTAAAGACGGCGAATGATTATGTGAAGACCGAGAATATGGGAACGGAATTGGAAGCAGATGAACTACTCTACCCTTCGCAGATAACCGTTCATTTGGGAAAAAATCGCCATACAGTCTTTTACCCGGAATCAACGTTCTATAATCTGATCTACTCCCGGTTAAAGGGCCGGCAGTTCGACGGGTTCCAGCGTTATCCTGTACAGAACATCAATTGGTCGGAAATTCGCGGCGATCAGGTCGGGCTTGAGCTGGAGTTCGGCAAGGGGGTTCCGGTGGAGCTTCTGCAAAAGGTAATGCAGATCGCCAAAGATCCGCTATTCGAAGGAGAGAGCATAAGCCGGCTCTTGATCTATAGCACCGAGACGGAGGATCAGGTAAGAGTCTTCTTCTTTAGTTCACGCGGAGATGTGGTCTATGAAGCGACCAAGGCTGACCTAACGGTACAGGACGTGAAGCAGCAGGCTGATTTCGGCAAGGACTGGGTCTCTTACACAATGGAGAACGGATACTACATTCCGGAACAGCCGATTGAAATGGTCGAGACGACACTGCTCACCGGATTATTCTCTACAGAGCAAATGCAGAGCAGTCTGTTCTTTGATCCAAGTATTACCCGTTACATTCGTGAGAAGGATGGATCGGAGATTTATACAGATGGCAGGCGAAGCTTGCAGGTGCGTCAGGGCCGCAATTGGATTAATTATACGGACCCTGCGGCGGCAGCGGTTGCTGGTGAGAGCAGTCCGGGACGTAATGCGCTGTCTGCTGTCGATTTCGTCAATCAGCATGGAGGTTGGAACGGGAAATATCGGTTGGATCAGAACGAAGGGGCCAGCGCGGAATCGCAAACGGTTATCTTCCAGCAATACTACGGTTCCGGGCAGTATGGGGCGTTCCCGATTATTGATCAATCGACATTCCATTACGGCATTATATCGCTTGAGCTTCGCCATGGGACGATTACTGGTTATGAGCGCTCACTCATCTATTCGATCGGAGATGGCTCGGATAAGAAGGTTGTGCAGCTTGAAGGCGGAGAAAAATTGCGGAAGAGGCTTGAATTGTTAAGTCGGGAGTCCGTCATCAAGCGTCTGTATCCTGCCTATCTTCCTTCGCTTGGTGAGGAAGGGCTTAAGCTGACACCGATGTGGGTGGCCGAGCTGCAGAACGGGGCCACACGAATTTTGCCTAAGGGCGGGAATGGTCGTTAAATGACTTTTTGAACTACCTCTTCATGCAAGGATTGGAAAGGAGGCTGAGGGATGGATTGGAGCCGAGCGAAGAATGTGTTGATCTATGCCTTTTTGCTGCTGAATCTGGTACTAGGTTATCAGCTATGGAATGATCTGCAGGAGCAGGCGGATTCCAATCTGGACTTCACCTCTCTAGAGAGTAACATTCAGAAGATGATGGATGAGAAGGGAATCAAGATTCTGGCGAAAATTCCGGGAGACACGCCAGCGCTGCCGAAGATCTCTTATCGCTTTGTAGACGGGGATCAGAACGACCGGATGATCAATCTGGAGTCGCCTGTCGACAGCAAGCTCATCTTTACGAGTAAGGAATTGGTTAACGCCTTGAAGGGAAGTATCCCTGATATCGGTGACTATTGGTATGATGAAGCAGCCAGTCGGGCCGGAGAGTTCATACTGCATCCTTTGGTCGATGGCAAATGGCCGTTGTTCAAGATTAATCTTACCCTCTATTACAGTGAGCAGAAGATTATATCGTACAGGCAGCCGAAGATTGAGGTCAGCGATCCGGGAGACGAGAAGGAACAACGCGTATTATCCGCCTCCAAGGCTCTTGGTAATTTGATCGAGAACTTCCTGCCGGATGGAGCCGTTGTTACAGAGATTGAGCTTGGTTATTATGGCGAGGTGTTCAATTCGGATGCCCACCTTCCTGCATCGCCGGCTTGGCGGTTTATTCTGGAGAGCGGCAAGGAGTATTACGTGCAGGGAATCAGCGGGGACGTCATCAGTCCGAATACAGAGAAAGCGAAGGAGTAATGGGGAAATGGGTCTACGATTTTCAGTATTATCAAGCGGATCGACGGGGAATGCGACACTGGTCGCTAATGGGGAGACGACATTGATGATCGATGCCGGATTCAGCGCCAAGCGTATTGATGAGTTGTTACAAGAACGCGGAGTCTCTGGTGAAGAGATTCAGGGTATTTTGGTAACGCATGAGCATTCGGATCATATTAAAGGACTTGGAGCGGTTGCGAGAAAATATAATCTCCCCATCTATGCCAATGAGAAGACCTGGGAAGCGATGGAGAAGGCCGTCGGGAAGATCGCCGAAGAGAATCGTCGAATCCTAGGGACAGGTGAGACCCGGGATTTCGGTTCGCTGCGGGTAGAATCATTTGGCATCTCGCATGACGCCGCCGAGCCTGTAGCCTACTGCTTCTATGACGGCAAGCAGAAGCTGAGCGTGTGCACAGATCTAGGCTATGCCAGTGATAAAGTGAAGATGTCGATAGCTGATTCCGATGTCATCGTTCTGGAAGCGAATCATGATATCGAGATGCTGCGCATGGGACGCTACCCTTGGAATATCAAGCGGCGTATTCTCGGTGATATGGGCCATCTGTCCAATGAAGCGACCGGCGAATTAATGAGCGAGATTCTGAGCGGGCGGATCAAACGGATCTATCTTGCCCATCTAAGCCGTGAACATAATATGCCGGATCTAGCTAGAATGTCGGTAAGAGGAGCCATGGAGGACCGTGGCTGCTTCTATAAGGACAGCGAATTCAAGTTATGTGATACTTATTTTGATCGGCCTACGCCATGGGATACGGTGGCGGACTTATAAAGGAATTCAGCTCGGCCGCTTTTGTCTCGATTTCGGTTCGGGTTACAATCCCTTTCTCAACTAATAGTTCGATAATTGTGCTGAGCGTTACCAGTTGGTGGTAATGCTCTTCTTTTATATCGGCCAACTTGGCCAGCATATTCACTTCATGCAATGGGGAGAGGGAATTGGAATTCATCGTCGTTTGCTCCTTTAGAGATATTTTTTACCAAATTTGGTTGGCAGTAGTGGCCATCTACAGGCACAGGCATTTTGTAAGCGATTTCTAGTGAAATTTCCCTGAATGGAAAATACTATAGTCCCATCCGGTAACGTCTAGGATATGATAGAATGAAACTATAAAACTAAGCTTGTTCAAAAAGTCAACTGGACTTTTTGATTGCTCTATAAAACTATCGCTTAAAAATAGTGTAGTCCAGTTATGGGACAAACATTCCTGATTCAGCCAAAAAAGATGAGAAAAATGGGTCAGGAGAGCAACCTGCAGGTCGATTTTGACGTCAGATAATTTGGGGATTGTGTGGTCATATGGCTTTGCTGTACCAGCATACAGTTTGAAGGGGAACTTAGGACTCTGATGGGTTGACCGACCGAAGAACTGGATGAGAAATAGACATATACCCAGGGCAGAGTCATGGAGGGGGAGACTTGATGGGATTGTTCGATGATGATTTTTACTCCACAAAGATATCTAGGCGGCATTTGCGTAGATCACCAAAGCAGCAGCAAGGCTGGAGGGCGCCGAAACATAGGAAGAAGGGCTTATCCACCTGGCAAGTCTCATTGATCTCCTCTTTGCTAAGTGCAATATTTGTTGTGTTATTATTTGTGGTATTTACAGGGCTGAATTCCGCGAGGAATCCTGTGGATCTGATCAATACGGTCAGTGCTGATCCATTCAATCGGATTAGCGTCGCGGCCGATAAGGTTTCCCCGAGCGTTGTTAGTATTCTGAATCATAATGAGTTCTCCAGAAGCAATCCCGATGATGCAGCACTAGGGTCCGGGGTTATCTTCAAGCAGGACGACGGCAAGGCGTATATTATTACGAATAGTCATGTGATCAGCGGGGCGGATGATCTGGAGATTGTATCCAGCGACGGGGTGTCGCGAGAAGCAGAGATCGTCGGTCAGGATTCCATTAATGATATTGCTGTGCTGAGTATAGATGGTAAAGGGATTAGCACTGTAATTGAGCTTGGTGATTCTGATAATCTGCGGGCCGGTGAGACGGTGATTGCCGTCGGCAATCCGCTCGGACTTGGAGGGACATTGACGTCGGGGATCATTAGTTATACGAGCCGACTGATTCCTATATCGCTTAACCAGGATGGGGTCTACGATTGGGAGCAGAAAGTGATTCAGACGGATGCCGCGATTAATGAGGGCAACAGCGGCGGGGCGTTGGTAGATCTGAAGGGCCGTCTGATCGGGATTAATACGATGAAGATTTCCGATACGGGTGTGGAAGGGCTCGGCTTTGCGATTCCGGTAAATGATGTGATGAAGACGGTGGACGGCATTATGCAGTATGGCAAGGTTGTTCGTCCATATCTAGGAGTATATACGCTGGATCTCGATAACCCTTATGCGCCGATCGATGCTGAGCAGCGCAAGCAGTTGAAGCTGCCGCAGAATATTACATCTGGGGTGATCGTACTAGAAGCGCACGGTCCGGCTCAACTATCAGGATTACAGCTCAACGACGTCATTGTGCAGCTTGATAAGGAGCCTATCGCTTCGACACGGGAACTTCGCAAGTATTTGTACGACGAGAAGAAGGTTGGGGATACGCTCGAGATTACCTTCTATCGTGACGGCAAGCTGCAGACGTCGAACTGCAAGCTAACGGATAAACCTTCTGAGGCGGAGATCGAAGCCGGCCTTGGAGATAGATGATGTTTAAGGCGCGTGATGCTGTTCTATCAGCTCATGCGCCTTAGTCATTTACCGTTTGGCGGAGATAGACCAAGGAGATACTGTATGAATAACGTATTACTTTGAATATGGCTTAATCCAGTAAAGAGGGGGAACGGTATGTTAGCAGATATTAGGGTCGATGAAGGTGGTTATATCGCTTGCTTCACTCGTCATTTCCATCATTCTAGTGCAGAGGTCTGGTCTTATCTGACAGAGAATGAGAAGCTGAAGCAATGGTTCTCTGAGTTGCAGGTGGACAAGCTTTGTGAGGGCGGAGTGATCCGGTTTGATATGCGGGACGGGACTTTTATAGAGCTTGGAATTACGGAGCTCAAGCCAGGTTCTGTCTTGGAATATACTTGGGGAGCTGATCGAGTTCGCTTCGAATTGTATCCGGAATCGGAAGGCTGCCGCTTGCTTCTAGTTGAGAAGCTAAGCAAGATTACCGATCATACCCCTAAGGATCTGGCAGGCTGGCATGTATGTCTGGATATGATACAAGTATTGCTCGGTGAGAAGACCATAGAATCGCGGGAAGAGGAATGGAAAATAAGGTATCAGGAATATTGCCAACGGATTGGGACTCTCTAAGAGTAGCTGATTCTCATCAGGAGGATACCCATAGAAGAAGGGGACATATTTTCCACGGGAAAGTATGCGTAAATTGGTTCCTTTTTGCGCTGGAGTATGGTAGAACAGATACAGGATGTTTGTAATTCTAGAAGCGTATGCTTAGTAGCTGCGGCAACAGAGAGGATGCTTTACGTATATGTATGTAGTGTGCAAAGATCATGTAGAAGTAGCCATCGATAAGTTCATTAAAGAATTCGAGGAAGCGCCGGACGTTGTAGATCTGGAACATACGAAATTTATTGATTGGGAGCCGCCGGTCAAATGCGAGGAATGTGAGCACGAAGCACGGTTCTTGGTTGTGTGATAATTATAATATGAAGAACAACAAGCTCTTCCCTTCTGGGGAGGGCTTGTTTTATTATCGGAGCTGCCCATTCTTGAAGCAGCTGCAATAGGGTTTTCTTATAATCGTGATCGCTTCATGATAATAAACCCTTGAAAGTGACGTAACGTCATTTTGTATAATCGAGACAATGATGAAATAACAAGAGACTCACAGCCAAAGTTTAAAGGGAAATGAGTCTGATTAAAGGGGGATGAAGTATGAAGCAAGGTGATGCACTTATTTATGGATGTGTCATTATCGGCGGGGGGATCGGGTTTATTCTAGATAGAGCGTTGCCTGGAGTCATCATCGGACTGGGATTGGGTTATCTGCTGAAATACGCAGTAGTCAAGGATAAAGAGAACTAGACAGAGGAGGCGTTTCCCGCTTGATTCATATTAAAGACGTTGCCAAACAAACGGATATTTCGGTAAGAACCCTCCGGTACTATGATCAGATCGGATTGTTGAAGGCACCCGCCAAAACCGAAGGAGGACACCGCCTCTATTCGGAAGAGGAGCTGAAGAAGCTTCAATATATCCAATTCCTTAAAGGAATGGGCTACAGCCTGCAGGAGATTAAAGATATGTTGTCCGACACCAATTGGAACTGGCTGGCCAGTTTGAATAATCAGCTGGCTTGTATCCTTGAGGAGCAGCAAAGACTAAAGCGCATTGAGTCCTCTCTGCGGGAGCTGATCAACGGGATTGTCGTCGAAGGCGGGGATGAACAGTCGGCCGTACAAAAGTTGACTCAGTTATCTCATCAATACCAAAAAAGATCGTCTTCTATCAAGGAGGGTATGTTTAACAAGAAGGAGATGGAGCTTCTAAAGAAGGTTCCTAAAATGAATGGGGAGGACCCGGATTCGATGGAGTGGATCGCTCTGCTGGGACAGCTCAAACAGCATAAGAAGGCTGGCCCCGGTTCGCCGAAGGTCCAAAATATCATACGCCGCATGCTGGAAAAACAAGCTGAACAATTTAAAGACGAAACTGAATTTATCGATAAATTATGGGAGTTCAGAAAGTCCCCTCAGCAATCCGAGCTGCTCGGACTTTATCCGATCGAAACGGAAATTCTTGATTTTATGGAGCGTGCTTATGATATATATATCGCTTCAATACAGGGAGCCGCTAAGAGGCAAGGAGGAGAATCGTGAGTCTTGAACTACTGGGTATGATCGGTGGGTTAGCTTTATTAGATATGCTTAGCCCGGCAACTTTAGGAGTAACGGTCTATTTATTGCTTTCCGAAAAAGAGCGGATAGGTTCGCGTTTAATGATCTATTTAGGGACGGTTGCGGGATTTTATTTTTCGGCGGGCTTTGTTCTTATGCTTGGCCTGGATGCGCTGCTGTCGGCTTTTTCCTCGATACTTGAGAATCGGTTTATAAGCTGGACGATGATGGTTATTGGCGCAGCCTTGTTTACAGCCAGCTTCTTTTATCCGAAGGGTAAAAAACGGACGGATTTGCCGAGACCGAAATCTAAAAGCAAAGCATCTATGGTTGCTCTGGGATTTACGACATTTTTGATTGAAGTGGGAATGGCATTCCCCTATTTTGCTGCGGTTGGACTAATGACGACCAGAAATTTACCGGTTTATCAGTGGCTTCCCATTTTGGGTGGTTACAATTTCATGATGATCCTGCCGCCGTTGGTGCTGTTTGTTCTGCATGTATTGTTGGGGAGGTTCATGCAAAGACCGTTGGAACGGCTGCGAATCAAGCTTTCGAATACGGGGTCAGCCCTTTCGTGGATCATGTGTATCGTTGGACTGATTTTGATGCTAAACAGTGTGGATAATTTGTAAAGGATGGAGGTCTGCTCTATTCCATCTTCTTATGTCCGCTCAGACGAAGACCGCCAGCAGGAGGCCAGGTTCCTGGTTATATGATAATTATTATGGAGACGACAAGCTCTCCCCAAAAAGGCTCCCATCTGTTGTTGCAGTTGGGGGCCTTAATTCGTCCGTGGATATGGCACCGGAGGAGATAGCTGAATGGAAATGAACGTTCTGCATAGGCTAAGCGTATTATAGTTATTCTACTAGCAAAGCGGATAGGAAGAAGATAGAATGCTGCGCTAAGCTTGTATATTACGCCTATGGAGAGGTGAGGGAAGATGCTCACAATAAAACATTTTACTAAGAGCTATAAAGGCAGTAAGAAGGCCGTAGACGACTTGAATCTGGTGGTTGAAAAAGGTGACATTTACGGTTTTATCGGACATAACGGGGCAGGAAAGACGACGACGATCCGCTCAGTCGTTGGTGTCCTGGACTTTGAAGAAGGGGATATTGAAATTGACGGTATCTCGATCAAGAAGGACCCGGTTGCCTGCAAGAGGGTTACTGCCTATATTCCAGACAACCCGGACTTATATGATCATCTTACCGGCATACAGTATTTGAATTTTATCGGTGATCTTTATAGTGTATCGAAGACAGATCGTGAGCGGCTTATTCAGAAATATGGCGATGCTTTTCAGATTACAGCCAGTTTGGGGAATTTGATCTCCTCGTACTCTCATGGTATGAAGCAGAAGCTTGCGATTATCTCTGCTCTGATACATCAACCGAAGCTGCTGGTCCTGGACGAACCTTTTGTCGGACTTGACCCACAGGCGGCCCATACGTTAAAGGCGATCATGGCAGACCTGTGCAGGAATGGCAGTGCCATCTTCTTCTCCACCCATGTGCTAGATGTAGCTGAGAAGCTATGCAATAAAATTGCTATTATTAAGGCGGGTCAATTGATAACCCATGGCAAGACTGAGGATGTGAAGGGTGATAACAGCCTGGAAGATGTGTTCCTGGAGTTGATAGAAAATGATTAATATATGGCGATTAACAAAAATACAGCTGCTTTCCACATTTGGCTTGAATAAAGCATTGCATACACGGGATGTTAAGGAAAAGCGTAAATTTCTCCTTCTCGGCATCGGTATTCTGATTGGTGTGGTTATGATTGCAGGATATTCTTTTGTGTACAGCTACTTAATGGCGCAGACCTTTGAACAAATTGGGCGTATGGATCTGCTGCTGGCCATCATGATGGCAGCAACATCGATAATCGGGTTCTTTACAACGATTTATAAAGCTAGCGGGGTATTATATAGCTATAAAGACTATGATTTGGTCATGTCGCTACCTATCCGAACAAGCTACGTGGTAGCAAGCCGTGTTCTTCAGCTCTATGTGCTGAATTTATTTTTCACTTTGATACTGATGCTGCCGGCTGGTGCGGTATATGCAATAAAAGTGAATCCAGAAGTGGTATTTTATCTGTCATTTCTAATTACACTCTTGTTTATTCCGTTATTACCTATCATTGCGGCAGCCCTAATTGGTGCGCTGATCAGCTGGGTCTCCTCCCGGTTTAGGGCGAGTCGAGTGATCACCATTGTTCTAACCATGGCCGTAACGATTGGAATTATGGTTGGATCGTTCAGCCTCAAAGGAAACGAGCAGATGCTTACAGATATGAGTACGCAATTGGCAGATATGATCTTTAAGCTGTATCCTCTTGCAGCCATGTATGTAGATGCCGTTTGCTCCTATCAGATCGGCCCGTTGCTATTATTTATGGGCATTTCGTTGCTGGCGTTTATCTTGTTCTCTATTGTACTTGGCACGAGATATAAAGCGATACACACAGGCTTAACGACGTCCCATACAAGCAGTAAATATGTGATGAGATCACTGAAAGCTTCGTCTCCTTTTCGTGCCTTGTATGTCAAGGAGCTGCGTCGATATTTTAGTTCTTCCTTATATGTAATGAATACGAGTATTATGATGATTCTTCTGCTCGTGGCGTCGATTGCCCTCTTGTTTGTTAGCTCGGAGAATCTTGGGCAGTTGATTGAAATTCCACAATTGTCTAACTACTTGGGTAGTATGGCTCCAATGGTCGTTTCTTTGATTGTTGCATGCAGCTGCACAACGTCAAGTTCTATTTCTTTGGAAGGCAACCATTTATGGATACTCAAAAGCTCGCCCGTATCAAAAAAAGACATCCTGCTTAGCAAAGTAGCCGTTAATCTTACCATCACCATACCGATTTCAGTGATTATCTGTTTGCTGCTAATGATATCATTAGGTACAGGATGGATTGAAAGCTTGCTGTTGCTTGTGATCCCAATCATCTATGCGTGCTATTCAGCGATGCTGGGGGTTATCGTTAATTTGAAGTTTCCTAAACTGGATTGGACCAGCGAAATTACTGCGATTAAGCAGAGTGCATCGGTACTCGTCTCTATGTTATTGGGCTTTATCAGCGTAGTGATTCCAGTTGCTATATTGCTGCTCCTATCCCATGTGAACGAAATTCTCATCTTGTCGGTCATTGGAGTCGTGATGTTGGCGGTATGTGGTGGAATGTATAAGTACATTGCGACCCAAGGGGAGAGGTTGTTTCAGGCGCTTTAATGGTCATCTCGGTACAATGGCAAATGAACTCGTATCTCCAGGCAGCCATCCTGCAGCGATGCATCTGTGCTGCCTCCCATTTGTGCTGCCAGCAATTTAACGATGGACAAGCCGAGTCCTGTGCTGCTGCCTCTTGCTTGATCTCCGGTATAAAAGCGATCAAACAGCCGCTTCACATCGATGCTTGTGGCTGGATTAACACGATTCTGAAATGACAGGACGACCTGTTCGGCCGTAGTAGACAAGCTGACATGCAGAGTTCCGGTTGAATGTTGAATCGCGTTACGAATCAGATTCTGAATAATCCTTGTGATCATCTCCTGATCGCCAAGAATATAGGTAGGCGGGGCTTCCTCGAACTCAACGGCCAGCTTGTTGTCTTCAAGCGCCGGGACTGACGCGGCGAGGCACTCTGTTATCAGATTGGTCAAGTTGATTCGTTTTCGCTCAAGCTTTGGCTCGGCATGAACCAGACAAGAATATTCAAAGAAACGTTCAATCAGATATCCCAGCTCATTGGCATGCTTCTGCGCAATTTGCAGCTTCTTCTGCTGGTCACTAGTTAATTCACTCTGAGTCAGCATCTGGTGATAGCCTTTAATAGCTGTAAGCGGGGTGCGCAGGTCATGGGATATGTTGGTGATCATCTCCTTGAAGCTTCGCTCCTCGTGAATGCCTTTAAGACGGAGGGTTTCCTCCGCCTTCAGGCATTTATTGATTTGAATCGCTAGAGTATTCAGTTCCTTGCTTACGAGCTCTAGACTAATCGGCTGCCGCGTCTGTTCGTTCAGGCGTTTGCCTAGCTGTCGGTTGATGCTGCGCAATTGCTGCAGGATAAATACGATATATAGAATAAGTCCGATGACTAAGATGGTTAGAAATCCTACTGCAATGGCCACTACGTTTCACCAACCTCTCCGTTATTTAATCTCCGACCTTCTGAATGTGCTGTATGTGACAGCGAGCATGATGATGATAAAGATCAAGCTGACTGCGAGGGCTTTGACAATCTCTCCCGTGCCCGAAGTTAGTGTTAGAAAGGTATAGTTCCCTCCATAGGGTGTGCAGGAGAAAATACGGTCAAACAGCATAGAGCTGTCACTCAGCTTGGTAAGCTGCGCAGTCAGGATGGAAAATCCGTAATAAATGGCGACGACCAGAACAGGCTTTTTAAGTGTAAAAGCAAGTGGGATACAGATACTTACCTGAGCAATATAGACAAGGGTCAAGGTCAAGATGATCGCGGCTAGCTTCCATATTTCCGCTGCAGTGAGTGCCTTCCCGGCTTCTGTAGTCATCAAATTCAGGAAACCCACGGCTACGGAGCCCATGCTGAATTTGGAGCCTGTTCCAAGCACAACCCCTGTTGTGACGATATAAGGGATCAGAATACACAGGATAGAGAAACAGAAGACGATAGTCTTGCCTATGATGATCGAGGACCTGCTGGAGCCGCTAGCTACAGCATCATGAAAGGTTCTTGAGTCAAAATCGCCGCAGATTAATACCGCCGCCATGACGGCGCCAAGAATACTGATTACGTTGATATCCGAGAACATGAATCCAAGTCCGGTCAGGTTTGCATCGATGTTACCTTGCGGGATCAGATAGGCCATGATTGCCACAATGATGCTACTGATCGCTGTGATGGAAAATAAAACTTTAATGGGTGCGGATTTGCGTAATTTATAAATATCAGCCTGGATCAAATTAAGCATATTGTTCACCACCTATCACAGAGATAAAGTAGTTCTCCAGTGTATCGCCTTCGTTGGAGAGATTGGTAATAACAACTCCGTTTTCAAACAGGACACGAGATACCTTCTCCTTATCATCGAGATAATCATACAACTTCACGCTTTGATCAGGCATAACCCTGTAATTCGTCGTATGCAGCTGCGTTTCCAGAATGCTTACCAGCCTTTCCGGTTCATTGCTACGGATTAGAAAGTGATGCTTGCAGCGCTCATCCAGCTGCTCTAGCGTAAGGACCTGCTTCAATTCGCCTTGATGGACGATGATATAATCCGTTGCCGTCTGATATAGCTCCGGCAGATTATGACTTGAGATCAAGATGGTCATATGCCGTTCTTCGCATAACTTTTTAAGCAAATTTCGGATCTCTATGACCCCTACAGGATCAAGACCATTAATTGGCTCGTCTAGAATTAGAAGTTCGGGACTGCTAAGCAGAGCGATCGCAATTCCCAGGCGCTGCTTCATGCCCAGCGAGAAGTTCTTAGTCTTCTTCCTCCCGGTATTAGCAAGGCCGACCAACTGCAGTAATTCGTCCTCTATTTCCTTGTTCGGGATTCCTCGTATGATGCGGTGAAGCCTGATGTTCTCCTTGGCTGTCATGCTTAATGTCAAGCTAGGATATTCAATCATGCTGCCGATCCGTTTGCGTTCGATTTGCAGGTTCTTCTCACCTTGATGGCCGAATAGCTCAATACTTCCGCTTGAAGGAAAACTAAGTCCGGTGATGAGCCGCATTAGCGTCGTTTTACCCGCTCCGTTTTGCCCGATTAGACCATATATTCTGCCAGGGGCCAGATTAAGTGATATATGCTTCAATACATTGGCTTCGCGGTAGCTCTTCGTCAGGTTCGTGGTTTTCAGTACATATTCAGTCATAATTGATCACCTGTCCTTTCTATACGCAAGAGTATAAGGCGCAAAGGTTTAGAAAAGGTCAAGAGCTATACGGAAAAGTGTCAGGAAAGGGATAATTTGAACAACCTTTTTATTCCTGATAAAGGCGATAGCCAAGCCCCCATACCGTTTCAATATATTGCTCGTCAGGGCTAACCTTCTTGAGCTTGCTGCGAAGGTTGCTGATGTGAGTCTTGACGGCGTTATCATCGCCGAGATATTCCTCCTGCCAGATGGATTCGTACAGATTGGCCTTCGTGAACACCTTGCCTGTATGCCCCATTAGCAGCTCCAGAATCATATATTCTGTTGCGGTCAGTTCAATTTCGGTACCGCTCACGCAAACCCGCTTCGTATGTTCATCGAGTATGACATCTTTGTATGTAATGACAGGGTTCACCTGTATTTGCTTATGGGAGCGCCGCAAGTTGGACTCGACCCGAGCAACCACTTCTCCTAAATCAAAGGGCTTGGTAATATAGTCGTCCGCACCTAACCGCAGCAAATCTATTTTTACACCAACCATATCCTTGGCGGAAATAATTATGACCGGAGCATCCGAGAAGGTACGCATCTCTTTCAGTATTTCGTCCCCGCTTTTGTAAGGAAGCATAATATCCAGCAAAATCAAGTCATAGGAGTTGGTCTGAATTTCTTTGATTCCATCCAGGCCGGTATATGCAGATTTAACGCGATAGCCTGCAACGGTCAACGCTTCGGCCAGCAAGTGATTCACATCTTCTTGATCTTCGATCACCAGAATCATATTCACGATAGACACCTGATTCCTTTCTGAGTTCATTTGTCTTGGCTCTATTCTAGTAGATTATAACTGAACTTTACCTATTAGGTCTCTGAGAACCTTGATATCATAACTCGTAAGGATACATGGGAGGGATATGAATGTTGAATGTGTTTGATGTTGCTCAGGCTCTTATAGAATATGTTGAAAAAGAGTATTCCGACGAGATCGCAATTATCGCTTATTATGGGTCATATGCTCAAGGAACGGCTACAAAACGTTCTGATCTGGACTTTTTCTTTATCCCGGCTAGTTCACAGGGTTACCAGGCGAGTATCCAGTTCATCATTGACGGCATAGGGTTTGATTTCTGGCCTATAAGCTGGGAGAGAGCAGAGAGAATGGCTTCCTTCCAGGAGGATAAAACGACGATTATCGCGGATAGCAAGCTTTTATATGTTCGTTCAGAAGAGGACCGTGACAGATTTATGAGGCTGCGCGAGACAACCTCCACCATGCAAGGGTCGGAAAAGGCACAGGAAATGGTTGAGAAAGCGGAATCGGAGCTGCGGAAGGTTTATCTGCATTTGTATAAGATGAGCCGGGCCGTCGATTCCGAAGATATCACCTTCTATAGAACTGAAGCCCACGAGGTTTTAACGAAGGTATTGCAAAGTCTTGCACTATTAAATAGAACTTATTATACAAGGGGTTTCGGCAAGAATAAGGAGCAAATTCTATCCTTGCCATTGAAGCCGACTCGCTTGAGGCTGTATATGGAGACAATTATGTATAGCAACCTGAATGCTGATATACTACAGGCTTGCGAGGAACTTACGGCAGATACACTTGAATTGGTATTGGTACAAAAAGAAAAGTATTACGGTTCTCCTTCGTATCCTGACCGATTGAAAGGTTTTTACGAAGAGCTAAAGGGAGTTATGGATAAAATCATTACGGCCTGTGAAATGAATGATTATGATACTGCGTTTTTCTCTGCTATTTCTGTACAGGACTTGACCGCAGCCTTTTTGTTCTTTGCTGAAACGGGCCATTGGCCTTCTGACTTGATCATCGGTTCATCGTATATGGAGACATACAGAAAATTGGGGTTCCCTGAATTGATTGTGACTCTGGACTCGCAGGATTTATCGAAATTACAGGCTGCTGTAGAATCCTTGGTCGTCTCATTAGATAGGTATCTTCGGGCAAAGGGAGTCGAAGTCAATTGTTTCGAGAACATTGAAGAATTCAAAATTAACCTATGTAGACGGCCGAAATTTCATTTCAAAAATTAACAAAACACCAATGGAAACAGTAGGCAGGCTTTGTATACAACTATGAATCTTTAGTACCGTCTATATAGTTATTTTGCCAACAGCACTCAAGCGGATAATGATCAGATAGCATGTCAGTATATTCATCGCAAATGATCCGAGCCACAGGATGACGTTCGTTCAGAATGGCATTAACGAGAGCATAGTCCAAACGCAACTCTGCGGCGTGCATTTTGTCTTTATTGATTAGTGTTGGTACGGATGATTGAAATGGCAGATCTCGATGAATCGCTGCGTCAATTAGCCCTGCATCAAGAAGAATTTGGATAGGGCGATAATTAATTTCCTCGTTATCGAGAAACTTTCGATTCAAAAATTCGTCTTGAACAAGTTGACGAACGAGCTGGTTGGATTCATATATGGCATTGTCGGCAGGCGACAAGGTGTTTAGATCGCCTATCAGGGCCAGCGGCTCGTTCGCAAGTTCAACTTTTTTCAGCCGTTTAATGATTAGTTTTGCCTCGAATTGTCGCTCCTTGGCACTGGCAGAGGAAAGATGGGCGATAAGCAAATGTACCCCATGAATACGGACATGGAGCAATCCATGATACCACCCTGTTTCAGATTGCTCAATCACTTCTATTGGGAATTTGGAAACAACTCCGATAAAATATCGACTCTTCTTCATTTGGAATAGCCAACTGTATGAGAAGCCCCAATCCTCCGCCTGCTTTTGCAATTCATCGTCTGACCAACCGTTTAGTTCGTTGAAGCAGATAATGTCATACGTTTGAGCCGATATCCAGGCGCTTAGACGAGCGAAACGTCCTGCATCCTGACAACCATCCAATATATTATACTGTAGCAATTTCATGAGTTATCCCTCCAAGTTCCAGATCATGGTGCGATCTTGTTCTCGACCATAAACATAAGCACGGTTGGAATTATACTTCGGAGAGAAGCTTGAAGAAGTATCGACGGTTTTAGATGTAATATTAATTTGCTTATCGGTAATTTCAATTAATTTATAGGCAAACGGCGTTTCGATGAATGCACTGTTGCTAACAAAGAATCCCTCTGATGTCCGTTTCAACGTATTAACATGATTGTGTCCGGATAGAACCCCTTTGATATGTGGGTATTCGTGCATTAGGTTCAGCACGGTTTCCCTGAACTCGGCCGGTACGTCATGAATCACATGATCCATGCCTGTTTGCTCGCTTGATATTCCGAAGATAGGATTATGAATAGCAAGCAGATGGACGTATTCAGTATGTTGATCCAGTTCTATCTTTAATTTTTTCAACTGGTATTTCGTAAAGTATGGATTTTGCGCCTGTTCCCAGTAATAGGTGCTCCCGATCTCCCACTGATTAGGAATCACGTGAATGACACAATTTTCATGTCTTATTGTATATTGCGGACTGAAGCCATTGAAAAATTGCGGTGCATGCTGAAGCCAGATTTCCTCGGCGTCGATCCGGTCGACATCATGATTGCCTAGCGATAAATAGACCGGAACATCCATTTGGAACAACCGTCCGGATTCTTGTACCGTTTCGAGCTCACACCGATCAATCATATCTCCCCCATGCAAAACGAAATCGATCTCTCCTTCAACAGCTAGCGCCTTAATTTCTGCAATCAATTCCTCCATTTTCTCTGGATAAGCAGGTTGTTGGTGGAAACCGATTGGATTAGCGCCTATGTGGGTATCGGAAAGGAATGCAAATTTAGTCATTATTGAACCATCCCTTCTTTTTATCTAGTATAACAAATGGACAGAAATAAAAGGATGTATTTTTTATTTAATATAATAAACGTGGATATATTCTCCAGAAATATGATTATACAAAATGGGGGAATGTGATTACATTGAGATGTAACCTTTTTCAGCGTGACTGGCACTTGAATAGGAGAAGTCGGGTCTAAGGGAGGCATCATTAGAGGTGCATGAATGGATAGAAGCCGCGAAGCGCGGTGAAAAGGCAGCGCAGGAGTATATCGTTCAGCAGTTTAGAGGAATGGCAATGACCGTGGCTTATGAGATATTACGCGATGTGCATATAGCAGAAGATGCGGTTCAGGAGGCGTTTGCAGAAACGTTTATGAACTTGCCTAAGCTTCGGAATCAAGAGGCCTTTCCCGGCTGGTTCAAGGTGATTGTAGAGCGCCAATGCTATCGAGTGTTGCGTCGTAAACAGCATCCCATCGTACCGATTCAGGAAGTGGAGCAGTTTGCCGTCGATCAGCATCTCAGTGTAGCAGATTTGGTGGAGCGAAGGGAGATGCAGAAGGTGCTGCATGCTACCGTTGCTGAACTATCGCCCAATATGCGAATTGCTGTGCAGTTATATTACTTCCAGGGTTATTCCATTCAAGAAATCTCTGACTACTTGAGTGTATCTGTATCTGCTCTGAAAAAACGACTGTTCGACGCGCGGCGCATGCTGAAAAATTCGCTTCATGTTGCTGATTTCATCTCCGTATTTCTCGATCTCTATGAAGGAGGCACTAAAATGCTGCATATTGTGAACGGGGATTCTGTTGCTGATAAGCTGAAGGAAAGCGGAGTTCAAGGAGAGATTCTGGTATGGAGAGAGGTATATCCGCATGGCCCTGTGTTCCGGGAGCTGGAAGGGGACAACCTTAAGCTGCGCGCCCAATATTTGCAGGAAACACTAGGGATTCCGCAGGAGGAGTATATTCAGGGGTGTAGGGAGCAGGAACAGGTTCTCCAGAACTTCACTGACTATCCCGAGATCGTCCTATGGTTCGAGCATGACTTGTTCGATCAAACGATGCTGTGTTATCTGTTGCATTGGTTCTCCCATCAATCCTTGGGAAATACCAAGTTGAATCTGTTGTGTGTCGGCGCCTATCCGGGCATCGAGTTGTTCCGGGGATTAGGGCAGCTCTCTGCGAAGCAGCTTCAGACCTTTTCAGGAACTTGGCAGCCTGTTGGGCCAGACCAGCTTCAATTAGGGAGAAAAGTATGGGAGGTATATACATCAGAAGAATGGAGCAAGCATGTCCAGATTGTCGAAGAGAACACGGAGGCATTGCCTTTTGTACAGGCTGCATTTCAGGCTCATTTAGATAGGTTACCTTCTAGAGATAATGGCATCGGGATCATTGAACAGGCTACGTTAGAAGCGGTGTCAGCGGGAGTTGTTCATCCATACGAGTTGTTTCGTCATGTAGGAGATCGGCTGCATGTGCTTGGCATGGGCGACTTGGAGTATTGGTACCGATTGCGGAAGATGACGGAGAAGCCTTATCCGCTGCTGGATATTCAGGGATTGGATGTTTTTCCTGATTATAAGCTTGTCGAGTCCTCTTTTAAGGATTGCGTTATTCGCTTAACTGATTTGGGGCAGCAAGTACTATCGGGCGCCGTGAATTGGGTGAAGCTCAAGGGGGCAGATGAGTGGTATGGTGGATACCATTACTTCGAACCAGGAGTATCAAGTGAATAGTGGGTAATTATAAGGGATATCTTCGCCTGATTCAGGGCATATTAGGCCAAAATAGATGTGGAGAGTGATTCAAGGATATGTCTAGAAGACGCAGAAGGTATGCCGTTCCCGGGGTTGAGCAGGAGATGCAGTCATTTAAAGCCGAAGTGATGAGAAAAGAGGGCTATGACGTAGACCCCAATCGGCCGGATGATGTAAAGTATGAGGTGGCTGACGATCTAGGTATTCCCTTGTCGGAGGGAGATAATAGCGATTTGACGACCGAATCGGTTGGCAAGATCGGCGGAAAGATCGGCGGCTCCATGGTACGCGAGATGATCCGCATGGCCCAGGAGAAACTGGCGAGTTATAAGAAATAGTATAAGGTAAAATGATAAAAAAGCAGCCCGCAAACTTTGGTGTTTGGCGGGCTGAGCTCGTTCAGTGGTAGTCGTTTGTTAAGTATGGGGAGTAGGGGAATGGTTACAGATCACGCATTTTTGTTACCGCGCTGCTCGAGATTTCGTGCCGTTTGGCTCAGTTCTACGTTCTTCTGATCTTCAAAGGTTCCGAGTGCAAAGTCAAAGATTGGGTTCGTGACACCGTACCAGTAATTTTCGTTCTTGAAATGATGCCATAAGTGGACCTTCTTCATCCAACGACCCCATGGGGAGAGAGGGGTGACTGGACGATGGGCGATAAAATGCTTCCACTCGTAGAATAGTAAGAACAGGATCACCCCATCGATAAAGGCCATCGTAATAACAAGGCTCGATGAGATGAGGTAGGCAGCTGCTCCGGCGATGGCCATGTTCGGGAGAGAGTACCATAAGGGAAGGAACAATAAGTGCAGATCGTTCGGACTAGCGTGGTGGTCGTAGTGTAAGCGCTTAAGTAATTTTAGAAAAAAGGGATTCTTAGGCGTCTTTATATGAAACAGAAAGCGATGGATGAAATACTCCGCAGCTGAATAAGCAGCCATGCCAATAACTAGAGCAATCCATGGGCCTACGGACGTCAAGTTCGGAATCAAAAATCCGAAGCTGATCAAGAAGATGAGACACATGATTGCGATGTCAGGAAAGAGGAAAAACTCCTTTACATATTTGGGTTTCATTCAAACACCTCCAGATTACATAAATGGGTCAGTGTACAACCATTTGTCGCTGTAAGAAATGAGCGAAGCGTCTGGTCCTTGAAACGAGGTCTTACTTAGTTGTGATGATATATGGATATGCAGGAAGTACGAGCGGATTGCCGGTTTATTGAACGATTGGGATACTTCGTTTTATAAAGTAGATCCCTTTTCCAAGTTTTAATCGACTTTATTTTTCGCGAACACTTTTTTTAAAAATATGGGTTTCTTTTATTACAAAATTAACCGTTACAAGAATAACTTCAACTTAAAAAAGTCGTATTCCTTACTATGCTAAGGATCGACTTTTTGTAAATGATTATTAACAGTTATAAAATCTGACTAGTATTTATTTTAGTTGAATCTCCCTTGAAGCTCCATGGGATATCAATACTGTCCTGAATAATTTTGATTACTAATACTAGCTTTTCTGTCTGTTGCTCTATTAACGAAAACAAATATAATTAATGCTACCATTACTAAAATGGCACTACCAATACCAACATAATTAATTGAACTAACGCTAATTACTCCTCCACCTACTATTGCACCTAAACCAATTCCCATGTAAAGGGCTGATGCGCTGAAGGATAAAATCATTGAAGCTTGTGAAGGCTTTAAAGAAATTAGGAATGAATTTAGAGCTGGATTCATTCCAAAACCGGGAATCCCCCATAATAAAGCAACTAACCCAACAAGAATTATTGATAATGTAGATGGAGTCAGTATCATTAACAAAGAGAACGCTGCTAATAAAATTGAAAATCCAAAAAGTGATAATTTAAGTGTTTTTGGAGCACCAATTCGATCAGTCAAGTATCCTCCGACCAAATTACCGAATAAAGCACCTATTCCCAATAAAAATAAAAAAGCACTTATATTTTCTACAGCTGTAATTTCTGTAATTATCGGTGCTATATATGTGTAAGTCATGAAACCACCTGTTGTACCAATAATGCTTACGCTTAATGTTAGAATAATAATCTTGTTGAGACTCTTTAATCTTTCTTTAATACTCAAAGATGCTTCCCGTTCTATTTTAGGTAAGAAAATCATAATTCCTATAACTGTTATTAAAGAAATTACGGCTACAAAAACAAAAGAATATCGCCAAGTTATAGCATTTCCAATTGATGTACCAATCGGAGCCCCTAGAATTAATCCTACTGTTATACCAGAAATTACAAATGACAAGGCTTTTCCTCTCATTGTGTCGGGAACTAAGCTTGTAGATGCAGCCATAGCTAAGGGTGTAAACACTGCGGCTGCTAAGGAGGCCAATATTCTTGTTAAAAATAATAACTCTAAAGAAGTCACAATTGCAGAAAGGCAATTTGCGATCGTAAATATAATCATCGATACGACTAATAAAGTTCTTACAGGTATATTTAAAGTTAGAGTTCCCAAAACAGGTGCACCAACTGCATACGCAATTGCAAATGCAGTGACCAATTGTCCGGCTGTTGCAATGGATACATTCATATCATCCGCAATACTCGGTAACAAACCTGCAATAACAAAATCATCTGTTCCTATAATAAAAGTTCCGAGTACTAATATAAGTAAACGATAGTTCAATTAATCCCTTCTTTCCTCTTTTTTCTTTTCTTCTTTCCAAAATTTAAGAAGTGTCTCTAAATGCTGTTCAGTGTCCCTGAGATGTTGGATTTGTTCACGTACACTTTTTAATTTTTCTGAGTACAGTGCAATTGCTGAATCTGTACATCCATTATTTTTGAGCATCTGAAAATTATTGCAAGAAATAATGGGGTAAATTTCGTCAGTGTTTAACCCTATTTCTAAAAACAGCTGAACAGCTTGCACTTTCTCGATATCTGATTCTTTAAATTCACGATAACCGTTTTCTAATCTAGAAGGACTAATTAGTCTCTTTTTTTCATAATAACGTAACGAACGCACACTCACCCCCGTTCTCTTCGAAAGTTCCCCTATCATCATTGGTGTTCCCTCCTTTTTTTTATGTTGTTACTGCAATAATAAAGTATTACACTATGTCAGGGTCAATGGATTTAATGCCTTACCCAATCACTACGTAGTTTTTTGATAAAATGGAGAGGGTAACTAGAGTAACTAGATCTCTAATTATCTCTAACGAAACACCATATCGTTATTGCTGCAAAAATAGGGAATCATTAAATCTAATGAAACTGGCGATCGTTATTTGGGCTAAATTCAGGCTTTAAGCTACATTTTAAGCATAATAGCGATACCCTGTTTCGTTAAAATATTTAACAGCCTTTTTTGGCGTAATTAGCGATACTACGTTTCGTTAGAAGTCAGTTGTCCAGTAGTGTCTGTTAGCTGAGAAACCGGATATGGTCGACCGACCGTCGTTATGCAGCGAAACCTCGCGTGCTAGATTCTGAGCAAATATGACAGAATGACGAAGGAAGAACTAGAGCTTCGCGCGGTGCGAAGAAAATTGCAACGCTTGCGGGCGTTCTCAATAGATAAATGATAAGGATTAATCATCGAGACGGAGGATTCATATGTTGATTCAAATTATTGCTGTTGGCAAATTAAAAGAGAAGTATTTGGTCCAGGGCATCCAGGAATACGCCAAGCGCCTGAACCCTTACATCAAATTTCAGATGATTGAGGTTGCAGACGAGAAAGCGCCAGACACCTTGAGCGATGCCGAGGTGTCGATCGTGAAGGAGCGGGAGGGCGAACGCATCCTCACGCACGTGAAGGAGAGCGCGCATGTTATCGCGCTCGCCATCGGCGGCCAGCTCTGGAGCTCGGAGGAGCTGGCCGCCGAACTCGACCGGCTCGGCACCTACGGGTCGAGCCATGTCGCGTTTGTGATCGGAGGGAGCCACGGGCTCTCTGATCAAGTACTGCGCCGCGCCCAGCAGAAGCTCAGCTTCGGGCGCATGACGCTGCCGCACCAGTTGATGAGGCTGGTGCTCACCGAGCAGATTTATCGCGCGGTGAAGATAAATCGGGGGGAACCATACCACAAATAGGACGAAGTTTTTTTGGGAAATGCTTGCAGTAGCCTGTATATAGATCATGCCGACCATGGCTTGATCAACTTTTTTGGTTGGTAGTCCGCGGTTCAGTCAGACGTTGCTGGAATCTCGGAAGTTGTCTCCTGCTTTGATTTGATAATTCTCATCTCAGTATGACTCCTGGAGATAACAATGCCCCCGCGAAGAGGGGGCTTGGCACTAGGTCGCAAAATCACAATACCAGAACAAAGCCGATGAGCATGCTGAACAGAGAGACATAGGCAAGGAAAAAGAGAGCGGAAATCCGTGATTAGCCTTGAAAAATTTGAATTCCAGATACTTTAACAGGTCCGAAAATAGCTGTTTGTGATAAAATGCGTGCAATATCTTCTGGTGACCTATCCATTCCACATTCTAACCAATGTTGAATAAGACCAAGATGAGCCGAACCGATATAAGCTAGTAAATAATCTGGAGGAACGATCACATGATCTTCTTTAAGAAATTGCGAAAATCTAAGAAGCAGGTTGTCCATAATCACATTTTTTAACTTGTTCTGAAAAGCGGAATTCCCTTTTGCCCCCAATAGAACCTTTATGAATTTAGAGTTATCACCAATAAATTCAAATAACTGTATTGATAAAGGCAATAAGTCATCCACATTCATTACTTCTTCATAATCATAGTTTTCATTGTGCCAAAAAGTATCTACAATCTTTTTTAGCCCTTCAAAAATCTCTTCTTCACCTTGTTCCAGCAAATCGTATTTATCTTTGTAATGCTGGTAGAATGTTCCTCTATTAATATCGGCTTTTTCTGTCAGGTCACTAACTGTAATGGCCTCAAATCCTTTTTCCTCCATTAATAGGATAAAGGCCTCCATAATCATTCTCTTCGTTCGAAAAATTCGACGGTCAGTTTTCTTTGGGATCATTTTTGCACATCCTTATGTATACCTTGAACATTTTCCTGCTTATTGTTGAATAATGAACAATTCAAAAACGATTGGTGATTGTTATTAATACACTGTTTATTATAATGAACATGTAGAGTGTTAATCAACAATGTGTATATTATTTAACTGCGTGTAGAATAGACTTTTTGCAACTCTATTAAATATATTTTCGGGTAAGTATAGGAGGGGTTAATTGTGCAACAGACTCGTAAAATTGCCATAATTGGTGGAACCGGGAGGGTGGGAAAGTATATCGCAAAAAGAGCGGTTGAAAATGGATATCACGTTCGGATGCTCGTACGTAATCCAGATAATCTGATTTTTCGTGACCATCGTATAGAGATTATACAAGGTGATGTGCTGGATGTGACTTCTTTGAGAACGGTGCTCAAAAGCTGCGATATAGTCATGAATACCTTTGGTCAACCTGCAAAAGCAGAGCCGTTATATAGTCAGGTAACAGAGCAAATCCTAAATATCATGAATGAATATGGTATTTGTAGATATATTGGTGTCACGGGTGGATCACTCAATGTAGCTGGGGATCAAAAGAGCATTAAGAATAAAATCGGTGCGAGATTATTTGCACTGTTCTTTTCTAAGATGATTATAGATAAGAGAAGGGAACTAAAAATATTAGAGAAAAGCCAAGTGGATTGGACGCTTGTACGTCTACCCTTTGTTAGGGAAGGTAAAGAAAAAGGGGAAATAAAAGAAAATGAATTAGATATGCCAGGTAATTCCATTACGAATAACGATATCGCCAGTTTCTTAATTCGGCAAATTGACGATAAAAAATACTTAAGAAAAACCCCTCTTATTTCAGGTTAAATATTTAAATTCTGTAAAAGCGCCGCGGCGGATTTTTTACCAATAGACCGATACGGGGAACCGTATCACAAGTGACGGCGAAAAATTGGGGTTCTTTTCTGCCGTCCTCACGGTTCAGCCCGACGTTGCCGAGGTCGCGGACGTTATCTCCAGCTTCAAGAACGACGATGTAGCCGTGCCTGCCCAAGCACAATTCGTCTTCTAGCTCATTCCTTAATCGCAGAAAATAGTCCTCGATCTGACTTAGGAGATGTGAGTGCCCGGCTCGACGCAGGGACTTAGTTTCAGATTATGTGAGACTGTGATGACCATTTTACAATTAAACGGGAGCTAAATCGTCAAATTATCAAGATCTTAAAAAGAGAAACATATGAAGGCATCTTGTACGATGAAAAATCTCCATTCATTGTAGTAAAAAGATAGGGATGGTACTATAGAACTGCCTCATTAAAGAAGGAGTTTTATCATTTTTATAGATAGGTCAGGTGGTTATAAATGAACAAAACCGCTCGTCAAAAAATTTTGGACGTAGCTTCTGAGTTATTTTATAACGAAGGCATCCGTGCCGTAGGTGTTGATAAAATTGTGGAAGTATCCGGAGTGAGCAAAGGTACGTTATATCGTCATTTTCCTTCAAAAGATGATCTGATTATCGCTTACCTAGAAGAACAAAATGAAAGTTCGTGGGTTCTATTTGAAGATGCCATCTCTGTCTACGATGGGGCGCCACGTATGCAAATATTAGCGATAGTGGAAAGTATTAAGACATCGTTGACCGAACCTAGAAATCGTGGTTGTGTTTTTCTGAATGCCCAAGCCGAATTTTCAAGCCAGCATCCTATCCAAAATCTTGTTCAAGAGCGTACCCATAAGTTAAGGAATCTCCTACAGCGTCTCACAAAAGAAGCCGGGGCTACAGACGATACATTGGCTGACCAGCTTCTGCTGCTCATTAATGGCGCTTTATCCACAGCACCGATTATGGGAGCAGACATTGCAGGAGAACAATTAAAAAAAGTATCAGTCTGCCTAATCGATCTGCACCTTAACCAATAGTTGTGCAGCGTCTGCCCATTCTCTCTTCTTTCTTGACATTGGACAAAGATATGCTTTAAGATGAACAGAACTGTTCTGTTCTGTCTGGAGCAGCGTTTCCATATTAAATTTGAATTGGAGGAGTATAGGCATGAATATTGGAATTATTGGAGCTGGCGTTCTCGGATCAACATTGGCCAAACAGTTTGTTGCTTTGGGTTATCAGGTTAACATCTCAAATTCACGCGGACCGGACACATTGGCAGATGTTGCAGTCCTCACCGGAGCGAGTCCGGTGACTATTGAAGAAGCAGTTCGTGGAGCCGATCTTATTATTCTTGCAATTCCTTTCATCAAAATTGCTTCACTTCCTCGCAGAGTGTTCGATCTTAGGCAGGCAAAAGCTATTATTATTGATGCAAGCAATTATGTTGTACAACGGGATGGAAGAATTGAACAGCTCCTTGATGGCAGCATTAAAACGGAAAGCCGTTGGGTGGAGCAGCATATCGGCGCCCCAGTCGTCAAAGCGTTCAACCACATCGTGGCTCAGAGTATTATTGACCTAGCAAAACCGGAAGGCGTTGAGAATCGAATTGCGCTGTCGGTTTTTGCAGACGATCCTGCGTCCAAAGCGGTTGTGATGAAGCTTGTCGATACACTCGGCTTCGATCCTGTCGATGGCGGTTCCATTGACGATTCATGGCGTGTGCAGATTGGAACCCCCACTACTGGCGTGAATTTGAACGCTATAGAGCTGAAGAAGGCAATTTCAGAAGCCACCGTTGAGCAAAATAACAATTACCGCACCGCGGCTCTTGAAAGCTTGCAATCATAACAAGAAATTGATATTCCCATGAAAATCCTTTGACCCGCATAGCGGATGCTTTTTCAGTTTCGTGTACTTCACAATCAACTGTTGTCTTAAGCCTAAATAAAGCGCGTGTGATGGCTTTGTCATTCACCCAGACGTAAGTTTTGATGGAACTCGTGACTTCGTTGACCAAGTTATTCCTATTTTACAATAACCTTATCAATATGGAATGACGGAGTAATTTTATTTAGGATAAGTTACTTAAATACTTAGGAGACGTTCTTATCTATCTGCGAGATGTTTTCACATCTGAAGTAATAAATCAGTCATGTTGATGCAAAGTAGAAATAAGGGCGGCGTAGCCAGAGAGCGTCCCATTACAACTCTGGGTGGGAAACCTCTGAGAAAGCCGGAAATAACTCGCCCATAGATTGTCAACCCAGGCGAGTTATTTTCGTGTTCCGATATATGTAGACAGGACATAATGACCAATATTAAACTCTAACGGGACACAATAGTGTAATCACCAGCAGATAGGCCGTCGATCACTTCGACGGCCTTCTGTGTGGAAATTTAATGGGACTAGACTATCAGTCTACGAAGGATATTTCGCCGATAGACTCGTTAAGGTGAACCTTATCATAAGTGACGGCGAAATTATAGGAGGATGTCGTATGGAGATATCAAACTGGCATTCGATTCAAGATTAAGCGATAAACCAATACTTGAAGCTGAAACAGCCCGATTAGCTCGTCTTATCCAATCCCACACTCCGCATGATGGGATCTTTGTTCAGCCTATTCCCGGCTTGAGCCTGGGTCGTTTCTCATCAACGGGGACGGACTTAAAAACATTCTATACGCCATCATTCGGTATCGTGGCGCAAGGGACGATCTCGTTCACCGTCGGGCAGGAGGTCTATACCTCCAGCAAACCGCGCATATTCATGGTCCCTGTTGCGCTTCCCATCACCGTACAAATCATGCAAGCTAGTCCTTCCGAACCGTATCTTACAGCCAGCTTGGCTCTCGAACCGCAAAGAATCGCCGAGCTGGCAGCCAGAATGTTCCCTCATGGTCTGCCGCCCATTCAGCGGCGAAGTGCGGGTTACGGAGTTGATGCCGACACGGGATTCGTCGGCACGATGACGAGACTGGTGGGGGACGGGCAAGATTGATTTGCGGGGCATGAGATTCTGATGAAAAAGCCGAATTGTTTCACTGTACTGTAAAGTTTTATGAAGCGGTATGGAGCTAACTGGAAGGAGTAATCCATATTGGAAGAGAATGTTTTTTAAACGAAAAAATTATTGTTTCCATGATAGATTAACCTGACGGCAGGCATTAACTAGACAAGAGGTGAAAGGGGAGCTTGGGCAGGTGCAGGCAAACGATGTACGGATTGAACATCGGAACGACGACGCATCTTATGGAAGCGACGAATGTGCTAACGAGCTGGAATTGCTGCCTGAGGAGCGTTTGACGGCGATGGCCCGGGAAGGCGACCGCCAAGCGTTCGGGGAGCTTGTTCGGCGCAGCCGCTCGAACATGTACGGATGGGCACACTCGCTGACGCGCGACCACCACATGGCTGAAGACGTGGTACAGGAAGCACTTGTTCGCGCGTTTCTTCATGTTGGCCAGTTGGTTGAAAACAGTAGGTTTACGCCTTGGCTAGCGCAGATCGTGCGTAACCAAGCGTACATGAAGCTGCGACGTGGTGGACCGTTTGCGAAGGAGCGACCATTTTCCGGGCTCGAGACCGGAGCGGGCACCTCCATAGGAGGGTCGTCGGATTGGCGTGATATTGACAGGGTGCTGTTCCACCTAAGTTGCCACTCTGAAGAAACCGCCCGACAATCAGGGGATCCGGCTGCCGCTCTTATGCGCAAAGAGATGGTAGAAGGAATCCGGCAGATGCTGGCATGCTTAAGCGCACGGGAAAAGCACATTTTCGAAGCGCACTTTTTCAGGCATGTTACTCCGCAGGAAATTGCCCTCCTTCTCGATACATCGGTCATGAACGTTTACAACAGCATATCCCGCGCCCGTGGCAAGGTGCAACGTGAACGGCTCCGCTTGTACGTCGGCATGTACATACGACACCGGCGAGACGCCGGAAAGCCAAAAGCCAAGCTTCTCGCCCCTCCGATCCTATGGTAACCCGCAACTTAGCTTGCCCCGGGGGTCCATAACCACATACCAAGGGAGTGTTATTGAATGGGGAACGGTTCCGATTACACGCGTAATTTCACGCACACGAATGTCACAGATACAGGCTCGATGTACTCTATTTTGCAACATACGGATCTCAAACATCTTTCGCTTGTCGAAGTTGTCGGTTATACCGCGAACGCATTCCGGATTATTATCGACCGTGAGCGGGTCAATGTCGCCGGGTACTCCGCATTCGAATGGCCGATGCATCACGAGGAGCAGTTTGCAAATTTGGGAGTCCGTACCCGGTATGAAGGCGGTCCAACATCGATGCCCCCGACGCCGGAGGAGCTGGAACGTGCGCTCGAGTTGATCCAATGGAGTCTGGATCGCGGCATCCCTGTTATGGCGTGGGATCTGTTCGTGCCTGATTTCGGCATCATTTATGGGTACAATGACGAGACTCGCACGCTTCGCTGCCGTCACGTCACTAAGGACGGTGAACTACCCTACGAAAAGCTGGGGCGCGGTCAAGCACCTGAGCTGTACGTGATGGCTGTGACCGAAACAATAGTGGTCGACAAACGGACCATGCTGCGCGGCGCACTTCAGTTGGCCGTCCGCCACGCACACGAACAAGGGTATAAGCGAGAAAATTCGAATTACCGCAACGGATTGGCCGGTTATGATGCATGGATCGAGGCGTTTGGACATCGCAACGTCGAAGTTTATGGCAATTCGCTCCACGGGGTTATGCATTATGATCAACGTGTGTTCGCAGCTGAATTTATGAAGCAGGTATCTACAGAACTGCAAGGCGAATCAGCCGCGGATAAACAGTTAAGGTTTCTAGCCAAACAAGCTGCAGTCCATTATGACAACGTCGCGAATAATTTTACCAAGTTTGTGATGCAGTTCCCGTTCCCCAAAGGCGGCGATCCTAACGACTCTGAAGAAGCGGCTGCCGCAATACGGTTGTTGACCAAAGCTAGATCCGAAGAGGAGCAAGGTGTGACATTGCTTGAACAGATGCTGCGGATACTGGATGAACAGGTTGAATAGTGAAATTATAAAGCAACTCTGGTAGGCTTTAACGACAATCTTTTGAAAATCGGTATTTTTGAACAAGATAGAATAGTTGGAGATAATAATGGCAGAAATTGCAGGAGTATAGGAAGGTCAGAGACAGGATTTATGAAAACACCGAACAGGTTAAATATTTAAATTCTGTAAAAGCGCCGTGGCGGATTTTTTGCCAATAGACCGATACGTTGAACCTTGGGGATCGCATCAAAATTCGAACATTTGACAGAAGTCATAAAGGATACCAAACCGTAACGGTGGTCGGAGTCGTCGATCTTGGATACAGCTTGGGTGAACCGCCGTTGAACGTGTAAATGCATACCTAAAGAAATATTTTCAAGCAAATATTACACCTAATCAATCTCTGATTTACGTAATGTTTGATAAATTTTCAAACTTATTATATATTGAAAGTATTATTTTATTAAAGGGTGAACTTTTTGTTAATTGTAGAATTCTAATCTAAATCAACGCTATAGCTTAATTTTGTTGAACAATCCACCTTTATAGGGTGTTGTTTGTTATGCAAAAAAAGCAAGATTAGAATTAGTTAGCTTAGTATAAACAATTGGCGCGACTAATTTTAGTCGCGCTTTTTCTATTCGTTGATTTAGACAATTTTAATTTTTTTCTAATTAAAATTGAGAGGGCGAATCTACAATGCAAAAACAATTACAACAAATTACAGCTGATATGCAGCTAGAAGAACATTATCATATATTAGAAAAAGCTCTAGGTGCTGATGCTGAACTTTACCTTCAATTAACGACAGATCAGGCATTTCGTATGGAATGGATTACACAAAATATAAGCGAGTTAAGCACTATTTATGAGGCTAGACCCATAGCTGACGTGGCAATTGACCAAGCCAAATGTACAGTTGAGACTGCCTTAAAACGTGCATTGCTCGCACTAGACTATACGATGTTACTTAATAAGCACATTTTATGTTTAGGCGATGATGATTTCATCAGTATTGCATTAGCGTTTTTACTAAAGAAAATCGCTCCGCATCCTACAACTAAAATTGTTGTATTAGATATTGACAGACGAGTTTTAGGTACGATTAGCAAAATAGCTAAAGACTATGAACTTCCGATTAAGACAGATTATTATAACGTTCAGGAGCCTTTGCCAGAAACATACGCCCATCAGTTTGATTGCGTATACACAGATACACCGTATACCTTGATTGGCGCGCAGCTTTTTTTATCACGTGCAATTAATGCACTAAAGCCAGAAGCAATGCGGCATGTATTTTTTTCCTACGCTAAACGTAGCTATCAAAAGCAATGGGAGCTACAGCAAAGTCTGCATGCTATGGGCTTTGTGATTGCCAGTATTCAATACGACATAAACACCTATGAAGATGCGCAGATTTTAGGTGCTACAGGCCAATTATTCGTATTACAAACAACAGAGCAAATGACTTCCTATATTCCTAATCAGCGTAAATGTACGCGACCAATTTACACAGGAGAAATTGAGCGGAAATCCGTTGTTTATCAGTGTATCCATTGTCAGCACGCACTTACAGTCGGCGCTGGCTATCAGTACAACACGATTATTCAACTTCAAGCCAGTGGTTGCCCGAAATGCAAAAGTAAAAAGTTTTCACAAGTTAAGAGAACAGTACAAAAGATACAACCCCAGCATGCATTAGGACATCATATTTTATTAGAGTTGAATGATTGCAATGATGCATTACTCAATGACGTACAACAAATTAAAAGGATTATGTGTCAAGCTGCCCATAAAGCAAAGGCGACAATTGTGACCGAACATTTCCATCATTTTTCACCTTACGGGGTTAGCGGTGTAGTCATTATTCAAGAATCACATTTAACTATTCATACGTGGCCAGAGTACGGTTATGCGGCAATAGATGTTTTCACTTGTAACAGTAAATTAGCCTTACAAGAGGCTGTTCAATATATTACTGAGCAATTTAATGCAGGAAATGTCACACAGCATTACCTGTCTCGTGGTAAATAGAAGAATGGGGGGCTGTCCCATTAGTCCTTTTTCAAGCCAGTCATCCATATTACTCTGATGGGAGAAATCAAAAGATTCCACAAAGGTTATTCCTCCTCGTTCATTGGTATATAATGGGTACACAACAATGATTAATAAAGTTGGGATTTCAAAAAATAGAACAGCCTCTAATGCGGAGGAGCTATAATTCCATCAAAAGACCGTCATCTCACATAAGTTTAGGTGAATTTTCTAAGGGGGCCAACAGGAAAATGACCAAAATTCTTGTCGCAGACGACGATGCCCATATTTGCAAGCTCATAACCTTGTATTTGCGGAACGAAGGGTTCGACACTGTCGAGGCGGCAGACGGTATCGAGGCGCTCTCCATCATGGAGAATTCGACTATTGACATCGTTATTCTCGACATTATGATGCCGCATATGGACGGATGGGAGTTGTGCAGGGAGATTCGTCGCCTATATCCGGAAATTCCGATGCTTATGGTAACAGCCAAAGGAGAATCGGAGCAAAAGGTGAAAGGCTTTCAGCTCGGCACGGATGATTATGTGACCAAGCCTTTCGATCCCTTGGAGCTTGTGATGAGAGTAAAAGCGCTGCTAAAGCGTTATCGAATCGTTTCCTCCCAGATCGTTCAATTAGGCGGAATCGTGTTGGACCGACGGGCCTTCAAAGTGATTCGAGAAGGCGAAGAACTCATTTTGCCGTTAAAAGAGTTTGAGCTTCTGTTCAAACTGGCCTGTCACCCTGGACAAATATTAACCAGAGAACAGCTAATCATGCAAATATGGGGGATGGATTACGAAGGCGACGATCGAACCGTTGATGTCCATATTAAGAGAATTAGGGAGCGTTTCGCCGAGGATGCCGAGCATTTCCGCATAGAGACGGTCCGTAGTCTCGGATACCGGCTAGAGGTGAAGAAATGACAAGGTCTTTATACGTCCGCGTTGTGTTAACGTTTTTGGCTGCCATGGGAATAGGCCTGATTGTCTCCGTTCTGGCGGGGCTCGCCCTATTCGAGAAAAAAATAGACCGAATCGGGCAAAACGATTTGATAGCCGCGGGCGAGGAGATCATTCGCGTCTACGAACAGACGGGGCCAGTAAATTTGGATCAGTTCATGAATAGCATGGTGAAGCTGACCTCCTACTCCGTTCAACTATACGCCGGCTCTGGAGCCATGAGATCATTCAAGTATAGCCCCGGAACGGACGATCTTGCAATTTCGCAGGAATCTATTCGTAAAGTAAGGGAAGGCGAGATATACCGATCCTCCTCCAAGGATAAGGAGACGTTTATCGGGCTGCCTTTCCAAATCGACGGCGAGCGTCAAGCTTTATTTTTGCGGCCCTCATCCAGGAACGAATCGACCCTCATTCACTTGATGCTTACGATCTTTTTATTTGTTCTGGTTACGGGAAGCGCCTGCATTCTCATAGCCGCCATCTATGTTGTAAAACCGATCAAGACGCTTACTGCCGCGACTAAACGACTTGCGCAGGGTGATTTCGACGTGGAATTGGGAGTGAAGCGCAAGGATGAGCTGGGAACTTTGGCTCAGAGCTTTAACGAGATGGCGGTTGGGCTTAAACAATTGGAGCAGATGCGTCAGGACTTTGTCTCGAATGTGTCGCACGAGATTCAGTCCCCTTTAACGTCTATTTCCGGTTTTGCGAAAGCACTGAAGGACATGAGTTCGATTAGCGAAGACGAGCGCGCTCAGTACCTTGATATCATCTTGGAAGAAAGCGGCAGATTATCTAGACTCAGCGATAATTTACTCAAGCTCGCGTCCCTCGATTCCAATCACCATCCTCTAGAGTACGCCACGTTTAATCTTGACGAACAAATCAGACAGGTTGTCGTGAACTGCGAACCTCTGTGGTCAGAGAAAAACCTGGATATTGATCTGGATTTGCCTCAGGCTGCTGAAATAACGGCCGATAAGGATCAGCTCAATCAAGTATGGACGAACCTGCTTGGCAACAGCATCAAGTTTACACCGGAAGGGGGACTCATCCATTTTCAATTAAAGACTCGCATGGACGGATATACCGTGACTTTATCCGATTCCGGGATCGGTATTGCACCTGAACAACTGGGCCGCGTTTTTGAGCGATTTTACATGACGGACCGGTCCCGGAATCGCAGCGGCGGCGGCAACGGCCTTGGACTGGCAATCGTCAAAAAAATTGTCGCTCTTCACCAGGGTGATATTCATATGGAAAGCAAAGTCGGACAAGGCACGAAAGTCGTCGTTCATCTGCCCGCCATTCCGCCTGACAAAGTGTAAACTGGTTCACGCTCCGTTCATATTTCTCCCATACTCTTCCCAATGTATCGTAACGAAGGCTGCTAGGAGAGTATGAATGGGAGGAGACGGAAAATGAGCGTTATCGGCACGATTGATTCGGTAAAATGGCTGACGGTTTATGAGTTGGTTATGTGCATCATCAGTTTATTCGTATTGGCGGTTTACGCGGTACCTATCAAGAAGTATTACAGATGGTTTGATTTTTTACCCAGTGTGGGTGTGCTCGCAGCCATTGCAAGTGTCCTGTCCGGGGATATGACCCTTCTGGCTCTGATCATCGAGTCGCTGACACTACTCGTGTTTTTATGCACAGCAAGGAGACTGTTAAAGCCTAAAGTCTGGACGGCTCCTAAGAAGAAAGCATTCAGGATCATTAGGAGCGTAATCTGCGTATGCGGAGTTGTCCCCATTGTGTATGCGTTAGCAAACGCGGGAGTATTGCGGTACAACCCGGTTAGCGATTTTAGCAGCATGAGCTATTCCAAGGCGTTCGTGACCATGAATGAAAGATTGTCTCGGGAATATCCGTTCGGGGAATGGAAGAAGATTGACTGGAATGAGCGCCGAAGCAAGTACGAGCCAATCTTCAAACAGGCCGAGAAAGACAAAGACCTCGATTTGTATTATAAAACGCTAAGAGAATATCTGTCTTCTCTCCGGGATGGACATATCAAAATCGTTAACGATAATGTGTACGATGGGAATACGGTATTTAAAAAGGAAGTTGGCGGCGGCTTTGGACTAAGCACCGTTCAATTGGATAACGGCAAAGTTCTCGTAAGTCTGGTTTTGGAGAACAGCCCCGCGGCCAAGAGCGGAATAAAGCTAGGTGCGGAAATCGCCGCGTGGGACGGAAAAACGGGGAAGGAAGCGTTCGACCAGACGACTTGGAGCGAGAACAATATGGCTACGGATGAGGTGAAGAGGTTCAATCAGGGGCGATTTATGGTTCGGGCGCCCATCGGCAAGGAAGTACAAGTCGAATTTCGCAATTGGGGGGAATCCGAGCCTATCCGTACGCAGCTGACGGCTTATGACGATCAATTCGAGACGTTGAAGAAGACGAAAATCCAGCTCACCCAAGCCGATCTGGATGCTTCCCCCATTGAAGGAGAAGTTCTTGACAACGGCTATGGATATGTGAAAATCAAGCATTTCCTCCCCAACTCAGACACCACCTCACCTGAAAAAAGACTGGCGGACCTATTGAAAATGTTCCAGGACAGGCACGCCAAAGGCTTGATCATCGATCTGCGGAACAATCCCGGCGGGGAAGATCAGCTTGCCGCCAATCTGGCCGGCTTCTTCGTCAAGGAGATGACACACTACGAATATGTCAGTTATTACAACAGATACACGGGAAAGTTTGAACTGAACCGGAATGAAGTCGTCAAAGTCAAGCCTGCAAAGCCCTATTTCGACGGGACGGTGGCCATTTTGATCAACAGCAGAACCGGAAGCTCGGGAGAAGGGCTGCCTCTTGTTCTAAAAGGCGTGCCCAATGTCAAAATCGTAGGGTTTACTTCAACGGCGGGTTCGTTCGGACTCATGAGCAGCCCGATCGAGATCAAGATGCCGGAAGGCTACGTCATCCAGTTCCCTGATGGGAGGTCGCTCAATCAGAACAAGAAGGTCCAGGGAGACGCTGACCAAACTGGAGTGGGGGGCGTGGTTCCCGATATCAAAATCCCCCTAAATGAAGAAACGTTCAAAGCAAGCATGATGGACGGGCAGGACGTCGAGTTGAAGTATGCGATCGAAGCGATGAATAATTAGACATAGAGACTGTATTATGGTCACGGTCGAAAAGTGGCGAGCTCGACGCTGCCGACCGGCTCAAATATATTGCTTGTGAACCATTTATCTATGTGTGCGAGAATTTCGGCCATAGTAACACTTCCGCTTCGCCTACAATATGATGAGTTTAGAAATCAAAAGAGGTGAGCGAATGGCAGTCGTAAAAGCAAGGGACCAGGATATTAATATGTTGGCAAGGTTGCTTCGAGCTGAAGCTGAGACCGAAGGCGAAACGGGCATGCTCCTTGTTGGGAATGTTGGCGTTAACCGAATAAGAGCGAATTGCTCCGATTTCAAAGGAATTCGGACAATTCCCCAAATGATCAACCAGCCGCATGCGTTTGAAGCATTGCAACATGGCATGTTCTACCAAAATGCAAGAGATAGGGAGCGCCGTCTAGCGAGACGGGCTGTGAATGGGGAGCGGAATTGGCCAGCCGAATTCTCCCTATGGTATTTCCGTCCAGGAACGTTCGAAAATCCCGGACCATGTCCGCCAACTTGGTATAATCAGCCGCTTGTAGGACGATGGAAGAAGCACTGTTTTTATCAACCGACCGTGGAAGAATGTGAAAATATATTTAATACGTTTTAATTGTATGAACGAAAAGACTCATTGAGTGCCGCGTAAATCGCGGCTTCTTTGGGTTTAGTGAAAACATAATACACTGGAGATCATAATGCCAACACCCTCCTTATGAGCCAGATCCCGTAAGTGACCTCTCAACTCGCGGATATCAGCCGGATCGAGTCCATTGGTAGGTTCATCGAGCACAAGCAGGGAAGGCTTATGGACGAGAACGATGGCAAGGCCTAGACGCTGCGATTGGGGCGGAAGGCTATATGCTGAAATCAATGCACCCTAAGAAGTTGGCAGCAACCATCCGGCTTATACACGGCGGGGGGACGATGATCTCGCAAGATGTGGCCCACATAAGTAACGACAAGTTTTTTTATATGACTTCTTTACCTTTACAACTTGGTACATCGCGTGAGAACATATTAAAAAAGTTACAAGGTAGGGGGGATGAAATGCTTAAAAAGGAACCAGCAATTATATTGATAACTGGGATTATGGCAAGTGGCAAATCAACAGTTGCACAATTACTTTCCCAACGATTTGATAAATCCGTTCATCTCAGGGGAGATATTTATCGAAAAATGATCGTGAATAACCGAAAGGAAGTGTCTCCTGAGGGCAACGAAGATGAGCTTGAGCAACTGCGGCTTCGATATCGGCTCGCTGCCAACACTGCGGACACCTACTTTAAGGAAGGATTTACTGTCATTGTACAGGATGTTGTTATTGGCCGTATGATAAACGAATTCGTTTCGTTTATTCAAAATCGTCCCTTCTATGTGGTGGTTCTCTGTCCCAAGCCTGAAGTTGTCGCGAAGAGGGAGGCCGTTCGCATAAAAAAAGGTTATGGAATTTGGACCGTATCCGATTTAGACAAAGTATTGCGACAGGAAACTCCCCGAATCGGGATGTGGTTGGATTCATCGGATTTAACCCCCGAAGAAACGGTAACAGAAATAATGAAACGAGTAGAGCATGAAGCGATCATTACCCCCTGACAAGGAACTTGCCGTTACAGACAGTGCGGAGAACCATATCACAAATAACGGCGAATATCAGTGTGCTACAATGGTAATGATCGTAAGAAAGATTTCTAATGAAGTAAGATTATAGGTATCTTAAAAATTTCAGAGGGCAGATAATGACATTTAATAAAAAACAACGCTACCGCTTTAGTGAAGCGCCTATATGGAATATTCAACGGAAGTACTATGAAGAAGAAGGAACGAAAGCTTGGAACAATGACCAAGTTCCTCAATATATAACGAGTAATCCGATGATCGCTACTTCCTATGCCGAAATGATATTTGGGTTTCTTCAAGATCGGGCGAATAAGGAAAATAGTTCGGAACCTGTGATGATTGTGGAGCTTGGAGCAGGAGCGGGACGTCTTGCTTTCCATGTGTTAAGTGAGTTGTGCCAGTTAAGAGACTATGCTGGGACTTCACTACCTTCGTTCTGTTATATTATGACGGACTTGGCGATAAACAATGTTCTAGCTTGGAGGGAGCATCCTGCTCTACAATCTTTTATTGCCGAAGGATTACTCGATTTTGCGCAATTTGATGCTGTTCATGATACGGTTCTGAACCTTGTTGTATCAGGCACAACGATTAGTGAAGGAGATTTAAAACAACCGTTAGTCATTGTTGCCAACTACTTTTTTGATAGCATTCCACAAGAGTTGATTTATGTAGGTGATGGTCGAATTTATGAAGCTGATGTTTTTGTAGAATATCCCGAACATCATGGTTCACTTAAACCATCAGAATTGTTAGACCAAATATCTTTGCATTATGAACATCGGTGGGCGCCCGAGTACGAACAAGAAACCTATCCATACCGTGATGTCATTGTAATCTATCAGGAACAACTAGAAGATTCGCATATTTTGTTTCCTGTCGCTGGAATCACTTGTTTGGAGCGTTTGAATCGGCTATCTCAGGCGGCGGGATTCTTATTAATAACGGCAGACAAGGGAGATCACTTGCTTGATAACTGGAAGTTCGCAGAACCGCCAGAATTGATCCTGCACGGAAGTTTTTCTTTAACGGCAAACTACCATGCGATTGGGCATGTTTTTGAACGAAGAGGAGCCATGGCGTTATTTCCCCCGCATCATTATAAAAATATAAACGTGGGCTGTATTCTCAATATGGATAAACCGCAGGATTATTTCAATACAAGATTAGCTTATCGTCGATGTATAGAACGCTTTGGTCCGGATGAGTTTTTCAGTTTGAAGATAGGGGTAGATCGCAATCTAGATAACATGGGACTACAACAAATCTTGAGTTTTTGGCGTTTGGGTGGATATGATGCGGAATTTTTCATTCAAAGTACGAAGCGGATCTCTAGTCTGTTGCCGGATGCAAATGATGAAGAAATGCAGGATATTTTGAGAGGCATACAGCTTATGTGGTCATCGTACTACGTAATGGAGCAGCGCTATGACTTGGCGCTCGATGCTGGATTGCTACTGTTTGAGATGGAAATGTATGAAGACTCCAAGCGTTTTTTAGAAATTTCAATGAATCAGGAACAAGGTGAGATCATATCAACCGTATTTTATTGTCTGGCTGTTTGTTGTTTCGAGTTAGAATTATACGAAGATGCTCTGAGATACGTGCGGAAATTATTAGAACTCGAGCCTGATCATGAAGAGGCGCTGGCATTGTTAAACCAATTTGAGTTGGGTTAGTCGAGTTCAATAAATGGCGGCAGTCTAGGACGATAACTTCTCGTCAAAGGTTGCCGCTTTTTGGGTGCAGGTAGTAGACATTCATTCATTACTAACTACCTAGGCGTTCTTCTTCAGCCTTTGCCTTCCTTCTCATAGGCATAAATAATGTGATGACAAGCGCCGCAATAGCTAAAATCATCATGAAATAATAGGCATCACTTGCCCCTAAAATGGAAGAAAGGGATTCAAGGCGATCAGCAGTAGTAGAAGGATTGGTCTGCATCACTGTAGCTGCATGGCTTGTTGCCTGCGCGGTATAAATCGTAATCACGACGGCAGTACCAATCGCCCCGGCAATTTGGCGAACGGTATTATTCACTGCGGAGCCATGTATACCGAGTTGTTTGGGCAGCGCATTTAATCCGGCCGTATTGAGTGGCATTGTAATGAAGCTTAATCCAATTCGAAGGCCAATCGTACGAACCATTAAATACATATACGTTGTCGATTCAGATAAATCGGTCACCGCCCACATGGATGGGATAATAAACAGTAAACCAATGATAAACAGCGGCTTCGCGCCAAAGCGATCGTATAATCTACCCGTGACCGGTGACATAAACGCATTCACGAGTGCACCTGGTAATAAAAGAAGTCCTGCATCAAAGGCTGTGAATCCACGACCCTTTTGTAGATAGATAGGCAATAAAATCATATCTGCGTACATCATCATTGTGATTAACACGTTTATAAGTGACGTTAACGTAAAGATTTTATTTTTAAAGACAGATAGATTCAACATGGGGTCATTGGACTTTATTTGTCGAATACAGAAGATGGCTATTACAACGATACCAATCACTAATGAAAGGACCACGATTACATCGCTCCAGCCTTTACTACCTGCACTACTGAACCCATATAAAATAAATCCAAATCCAACGGTTGATAAAATAACACTTAGCATATCGAGCTTCGCCTTAGACGTCTCAGATACATTCACTAAATATTTAAGTGCCAACAAAATGACGATAGCGATAAGCGGGATTAGGCCGATAAATAACCAGCGCCAAGAGTAATATTGGATGACAAATCCGGCAAGTGTGGGGCCAATGGCAGGAGCGAAGATCATCGCTAGTCCCAGTAAGCCCATTGCACTTCCGCGTTTTTCAATTGGGAAAATGGCGAGAACGACACTCATCATAAGTGGCATAATAATCCCTGCACCAGCAGCCTGAATCATACGCCCTGTTAATAGCATACTAAAGCTTGGTGCCGCTCCACAAATAATCGAACCGATTAATAAAAATAGCATTGAACTTATGAATAATTGACGCGTTGTAAAGCGTTTCATTAAATAGGCTGTAACCGGAATCAATACCCCGTTAACCAGCATGAACCCCGTTGAAATCCATTGTACGGTTGTCGCCGATACATGAAATACATCCATTAAATTACTTAATGCGATATTTAATATCGTTTGATTCAATGTTGATAAGAAACAGCCAACGATTAGAATGCTGAGTAATATCCCTTTGTTTATTTTCTTGTTGTCTTCTTGCATATAGAGTAAGCCCTCTTTTCGTTGCTTTTTCGACAGTGTGTCAATAAAATAGAGCATATCAACATTTATGAAAAATGGCTATTTACAATCTCTTTAAAAATGTTGACTAATCCACAGAATAGGTTGATCTGTTAATGAAGTCAGAAAATAATCGATAATAGAGGGATAAAATGTCTATATACAAAAAAGAAGATCCGCGTGCCATTCGTTCGAAAAAGATGCTAAAGAATGCCGTTTTTTCCTTAATAACTGAAAAGCTGGATATTTCTCAATTGACTGTTCAAAAAATTGCGGAACGTGCAGAACTAAATCGTGCAACGTTTTATTTGCATTATGAGGATATTAACGACTTGTTACGTCAGATCGTACATGAGATCTTTGATGACCTATCGATGAAGATTGATCCGTTATTACAAGGAAAAAGTAACAATGAGCAGGAAACGTTGGTTACATTTTTAAATTATCTTTATGAATATCGGAAAATTTTTGCTGTACTATTTGAGCACAAAGGATTCAAAAACAATATGTTTAACCTATTAAAAAATACGATAGAAAAGCGAAGAAACGTGAGGAAGATTCAATACACAAGGGAAGTCGTTTCGGTTGATATTATTGCATCGTCACTCCTCGGGATTATTATGTGGTGGATTAAGGATGGCACGCAATTCAGCTCTGAATACATCGCGGATCAAATTTCTTTGATGTATAAAAAAGGTATTTGAATACACTCTTTGAAAAGCTACAAATTCCCCCTCAGGCCTATCCAATTTCCTCACCCGGCAACAGCATCTAATCTAGTTGAGAAGAATTTGGATCATGAGTATGATGCTGTCGTTGAAGAAATAGATATTAATTGGATTGTAGACAAATCTCATTCCTCAGACGGAGGGAGTATCCATCCAGAGCCAGTTAATTAAATCGAGATACTGCAATAGAATAAATTAAATCAATGGAATCGCTATTTGTATCCTACGGGAGAGGATGGTTATGAAGTGGAGAAAATTATTGAAGTACGGGGCATTAGCAAGGTGTATGGGAAAAGAAAAACGAAAGAGAAGGTGCATGCCGTTCGTGATGTATCTTTTTGTGTGAATCGAGGAGAGGTTCTCGGTTTATTAGGGCCCAATGGCGCTGGGAAAACATCAACGATAAAGATGCTCTGTGGCTTGTTAGATGCGGATGCTGGTTCTATACATATTAATGGCTTAGATATTGGTAAGAAGAGACTTAAGGCGCTTGAGCATATTAGTGCTGTATTAGAGGGGAACCGAAATTTATATTGGCGTCTTACCGTCCGGGAAAACTTAGAATATTTTGCAGGTAACCGGGGCTACTCTCGGAAACAAGTCGCCGATCAAGCGGATAAATTATTAGAGCAATTCAACCTTAAAGAAAAGGAGAATGAGCTTGTCAATGGATTATCGCGGGGAATGCAACAAAAGCTGGCCATCGCTGTAGCACTCCTGGCTAATACGGATGTCATCTTGCTGGATGAGCCAACTCTAGGCTTGGATGTTGAAGTTAGTTATGAATTGCGCAACATTTTAAAAACGATAGTTAAGGAAGAAAAACGCACGATTATTATTAGTTCCCATGATATGCCCGTTGTACAGGAGTTGTGTGACCGGGCCATTATCATTAATAAAGGGGAAGTCGTGATTGACGACAGGGTGGAGAACTTATTGAAGTTATTCGAGACGAGGGCATATTCAATTAAGTTGGGTGAGAAATTAAGCGTAGAACAGGAAAATAAACTGTTAAGCAGATTTCCATTAAGCACCTATAAAACAAGCTCTCATGAAACCATTGTAGAAGTGAATTTAGAGCATGGTCAGGATATCTACGAATTGTTCGATCTTCTGAAAGAGGAAGGAACTATGGTGGAGAGCATTGATCGTATAACGATCGATTTTGAACAAGTGTTTATTCAGATTGTAAAAGGAGGAATGACTAGTGAAGTGGCTCCACTTATTCAATGCTAATTTTCGTAAGGAATATATTGAGATGAAACGTTATCTACCGAACACTATTGCGTTAGTGGTCACTTTTTATATCATATTTCTGGCTGCATTTTTTGGAATTATGTTCATAGGTGATCCTGCCAATTTTGAGATGAATGTTCAATATTCCATTGTAAGTGTAATGTTCTGGAGCTTGACGATGATGACGATGAACTTTATTGGTTATTCGGTAGTAACAGAAGCAACGCGTGGCACGTTAGAACAAATATACATGTCTCCCAGGGGCGTGTGGAAAATAATGCTCACGAGAATCATCGCCCAATTTGGCTTGCAGTTTGTTATTATGGTCATCTTGCTTTTTGGTGCAATGCTAACCTCCGGCCAGTGGCTGAGTCTTAATCCTATGACAACGATCCCGATTATTCTAGTTACTATAGTAAGTATGATAGGTATCAGCTTTATGATTGCTGGTTTAGCTATTATCGTCAAGCAAATTCAAGCGTTTTTACAGATTTTTCAATTTATTTTGATGGGGCTTGTATTTGTTCCTTTAACTGCAGCTCCGTTTCTAGCATTCGCCCCATTCGTCCAAGGTGTGAATATGGTAAGAACCGTGATGATAGAGGATCTGACGTTGACCCAATTACCTTTGTCAGATTACGGGGTTTTATTATTAAATTCGCTAGTATATTTGATTCTCGGACTCGTTGTTTTTCATCGCTGCGAAAAAATAGCCATGAAGAAAGGTCTTCTAGGGCAATACTAGTGTAAGTGACGGAGAGACACTCTCTTTTCCTATGAGGAAGTGAATTGAGCACCAATGGGGGGGCATCCATTCCCATTTGTCATTTACGTGGATGAGCAGCCTGTCGGGTTTGTTATGTTAGCTTATGGAACCACCGGATACGAAGAACCATCAATCGCGGAAAGCTTTATGAAAGCTTCGGCTTCCGTGACAACGTTGAAGTCTTCAACAACGAATCAATAACTGTATTGCGACTCTGATGTTGCTGTTATCATGTTAGGTTAAATGGTTATTCTCATGATTTAGCAGCCATTCTTTGCGTACAATTCCACCTCCATACCCACCGAGCCCGCCATCGGTATTGATGACGCGGTGACAGGGAATGACAATCGCCAGCTGATTGGCGCCGTTCGCTTGAGCTACCGCACGATATGCGGTGGGTTTTCCCAGCGCCAGCGCAATGTCGGCGTAAGAACGGGTTTCCCCAGGAGGTATCTGCCTTAATTGCTCCCATACGCTTTGCTGAAAAGGTGACCCGATAAGACGAAGAGGTGTCCTGAATTCAGTTAGCGTGCCCTCGAAATATTGAGTCAGTTCTTGTTCAATCGACTGAATGGCTTCTGTTCGGCCGGGAATAATAGCAGCTTTCAATTTTTTTCTTAACCGTTCAACCTCACGTTCTAGTCCACGACGGTCCACGAACTCTAACAAATACAATTCGTTCTCATCCGATATGGCAATCATAGGGCCGAGCCGCGTGTCCAGCCACGATGCCTTGAGAATACGGCTGTCATCAAGGAGCGTAGGAGGTGCGCCCATGATGCGAGAAAATGCATCTCTAAATCCGCTACTGGAATCGTAACCTGAAGCTAATTGCGTATCGATAATCTTCTCCCCCGATCGGATGCTCTTCAAAGCGAGTCCCATCCGACGTGCCCTAGCGTATTCGACGAATGTCATGCCAAAGCGCTTTTTAAACTGGCGGCGGGCAGTGGATTCATCGATGGATAGAGTCCTGAAATCGTGCCCCTTCCATCGCTTCTCCGGGTTTTGCTCGACTGCTTCGACGAGTAGCCGGACGATATCCGAGACTTGATTCGGATGCGACAAGGGGCGGCAGCGCTGACAAGGGCGGAAGGATGCCAGAAGTGCTTGCTGAGCGGTCTCATAGAACTCGCAGTTTTCGTATTTCGGTTTCCTGGCTGGGCAAGTCGGTCGGCAAAACACACCAGTGGACGTGATACCAACGTAGAAGACTCCTTCATAGTCAGACCTTTTCTCGACAAGCGCTTTATAATATTCGATTTTGCGTTCCTCGTTATGGATCATAATTGTTGCACCTACTCTTTAAGAATAAATTTATTATACCCTGTGTTTGCGACAGTCGTAGCCGAAAATCAGGCATTAATTTTAAAGAATCGTACCCGTATCATAAGTAACGGCAAGTTCTTTTGGCGATCCTGCAAAATCGTACATGAAATATCGGATGTCTATGATCGTACTTTGCTACTCTGTACATGAAGGGAGGTTATTCAAGTGGATTGGCTTAAGAATCTGAATGAGGCAATGGAATATATCGAGGAAAATCTTGCGGAGGAGTTAGATTTGAAGGAAGCTGCGAGGCGGGCTTATTGTTCCGAATATCACTTTTCAAGGATGTTCTCATATCTTGCAGGGATTACGCTATCGGAATATATCCGTCGGAGACGCCTGACACTTGCTGCATTTGAGCTTCAAACTAACGATGTAAGAATTATTGATGTGGCGATGAAGTACGGATACAACTCAGCAGATGCCTTTTCAAGGGCTTTTCAGACTCTACATGGGATGTCGCCCTCTACGGCAAAATCCAATGGACCTACATTAAAGGCCTATCCACGTATGACCTTTCAATTAACCGTACAGGGAGGAAACGCAATGCATTATCGTATTGTAGAAAAGGGACCATTCCGAGTTGTAGGCATCATGAAGAGGGTACCCATTCAGTTTAATGGTGTGAATTCGGAAATCGAGTCCATGTGGAGAAGCTTAACGCCGGAGGATATCGTTCAACTCAAAGCACTTTCGGATATTGAACCACGGGGGTTGATTCAAGCATCGGTGAATTTTTCCGATGAGCGTATGGAGGAGAAGGGATCGCTTGATCACTATATTGGCGTCGCTACAAGCAAGGAGTGTCCTGAGCATTTGACGAATCTAGAGGTTTCCGAGGCAACCTGGGCTGTATTTGAAGCGGTCGGCCCATTCCCGGATACTTTGCAGAATGTATGGGGACGTATCTATTCAGAATGGTTTCCTTCTGCGAGTTACGAGTTGGCAAGAGGGCCAGAAATATTATGGAATGAGAGTAAAGAAGTATCCTCACCAAACTTCAGAAGCGAAATTTGGATACCCGTCATAAAAAAATAAGTGCTAGCCTGATTGAATTAAATCAGTCATCGGGAAAAAGAGAGAACCCCTATCCAGCCGGGAGAGTTCTCTCTTCTCGCATTCGTGTACATCGATCCGATGTGAAGTTAACTACACTGGAATCACTTCATAGGCCAACTTCATGATGACATCCTTATGTTGAGGGTATTGAGCCAAGAGCTCGTCCTGTGTAAATAACTCGAAGTCCCGAAACTCAAACCCGGGTGAAACCATGCACCCTACTAAAGAGAAGGCATCTTGATCCGTAACAGATGAACCAAAGATACTATTTTTTGGAACTAGCACTTGCGGGACTTCTCCTTTATCCAAGTCTATTCCTAATTTGAATTCTTTATATTCTCCATTCTCATCAATGACATGTACCGTTAACGGGCTTCCTGCGTGATAATACCATAGCTCATCGGATTTCAAACGATGGAAATGCGAGATATTATTTGAGCCTAACAAAAAGTAGATGCTTGTATAAAGTAATCTTGTTCCCTCAAAAGAAACAGACAATTCTTCATCTGAAGTTTTCTCCTCAGATTCAAATGTTCTTTTGTAATATCCGCCCTCCGGATGGGGTTCAAGCCCTAGTTTGGATATGTAATATTGTGCGTCATATTTACTCATGGATGTATACCTCCGGTTATATAAGTGATGGTTAACTACATAATCATAGATTTAATTATAAGCTTATTATTACTTATGATACATCAATTTTTCATTCACACGCACATGTCTCTGGGGATCGGCGTTAGCCGGCGAAGAGGGCGTGTGCGCATGCTGCATTCGCACAAGCAGGTAGTCCGCCCCTGGCGTACAATGAACCATAACCAGTGAGCGAGGTGAACTTCCATGGCACAATCCAAAGAGGTGCTCGCACAGGCCAAGCGGCTGCAGGGCCGGCCGGTATGCATCACCCTGCACAGCGGAAAGACTTACATCGGCTACATTACTGAAGTCGACAGCAGCGGCTTGGCGCTGGCTAGTGCTGGAACTCAGCCGAGCACCTCATCTGGGAAGCAAGGTTCCCGTCCTAAGCCGGACAGAACTGGCTCCCATGCCTCTGGCAGTCGTTCAAGAAGTAGACGAAGCCGATCACGCAAGCCAGCCGCCCGTTCTCGATCACGCAAGTCTTCGGTCCGTTCCCGCTCCCGCAAGCCGGACGCCCAGATATCGGCCTTTCTGCCGATATTAGGTTCGCTGTTCGGGGGATTAGGCAGTATCGGTGGGCTTGGCGGTGCGCTCGGCGGCGGCATGCGGCTGTTCAGCATGATCCAGCGATTTGTCCCGGTCGTTAAATTGGGATACGGTATGATCAGGTCCATCCGTCCGTTCCTCGGCGCCGTTCAAGGCTTGATGACGCCAGCCGAGGCTGTTGCGGCAGAAGTCGAATCACAATAACCGCAAGATGAATAGCCCTTTTGGACGGCCCAAGAGGGCTATTCATGATCGGCAGGGAGCTAAATGAGGAGTCTGATCTTGGGCGGATCAGATTCTTTTTTTCGCCTTTGGAACGATCCGCAAAATCGTACTATAAGTAAGCGACCATGAGAGATTATGGTAGATTCATGCTCGTAGAGTGCATATCTTTTAATCACCAATTTATATATACTGGCTGTAATAAAATGAAGAGAGCATACAATCGTATGAGAAACAGTAGCAGAAAGGAAGTTATTATGGAGTTTACAATTACTCAAGAGATGCTTAGTAATGTAAGCGCTACAAATGATAGTGCATCAATGTCAGGCGCGCTATTTTACTCGGAAGAGGAAGCTTTCAGCGGTGTGAACAAAATAGCAAAAAAGGTAATGCATGACGTAGAGCTAGTCTTTGGTTATGCACCGCAAACAGTAACAGACAGAACCCAGCTTGGTAAAAATGCTGTGCTGTATGGAACCGTGGGCCACAGCCCAATGCTGCTCGAGCTTGAAGAGAACGGGCTGATAGATTTGTCAGGCATCAAAGGGAAGAGAGAAGTATTCTTATTCCAGGTTATTGATCGTCCCTTTGAAGGCGTTGAAAAAGCATTGGTTATTGCAGGAAGTGATAAACGCGGTACGATCTACGGTCTTTTTCACCTGTCAGAGCGACTTGGGGTCTCTCCGTTGGTGGATTGGGCAAATGTGAAGCCAGAGTGGAAAGAATCGTTCTCTTTGAGTGCAGATTTGAAATATATCTCCAAAGAACCATCCGTTCGTTTTCGCGGTTTTTTTATCAATGATGAATGGCCGGCCTTTGGCAATTGGACCATGAATAATTATGGCGGTTTCAACGCAGAAATGTATGATCATGTTTTTGAGTTATTACTAAGATTAAAAGGGAACTATCTCTGGCCTGCGATGTGGTCAGCCCGGTTCTATGAGGACGGGCCTGGCTTGGCCAATGCAGAACTGGCAGATGAATATGGAGTAGTCATGGGGGCCTCCCATCACGAGCCTTGTTTGCGATCGGGAGAGGAATATAAATATCTCCGTGGTAAGGATTCAATCTATGGCGATGCCTGGAATTTCATGGTGAACCGAGAAGGGATTACGAAATTCTGGGAAGACGGTCTGAAGCGGAGCGGCAAATTCGAGAGTGTGATTACAGTCGGTATGCGTGGTGAGGCGGATACGGCAATTATGGGTAAAGGCGCTACACTTGCCGATAATATTCAATTACTGCGAGAAGTCATATATACACAGAACCGGTTGATCCGGGAAAATGTCAATCCAGACCTGTCAGAAGTACCAAGAATGTTGGCCTTATATAAAGAGGTGGAACCCTTCTTCTATGGAGATGAGCATACCCCAGGATTAATCCATTCCGAGGAGCTTGAGGACATCATTCTAATGCTCTGTGATGATAACCATGGTAATCTCCGGACTTTGCCAACAGAGGAAATGCGTAACCATCCAGGCGGTTATGGGATGTATTATCATTTTGATTATCATGGCGGACCGATCTCTTTTGAATGGATTAACAGTTCGTACCTCCCGAAAATTTGGGAACAGATGACGATGGCTTATGACTTCGGAATCCGTGATCTCTGGATCGTCAATGTGGGCGATATTAGTACACAGGAGTTCCCGTTATCTTATTTCCTTGATTTGGCGTATGACTTTGAACAATGGGGAACGGACGCTCTTAATAAGACGGATCTATATACAAAGCGTTGGATTCAGCAGCAGTTCGCTGGCGTGTTCCATGAGGATGATATGGAGAAGATCTTTGAGCTCCTGACAGGCTATACTAAGATGGCACATATCCGCAGACCTGAACATATGAATTCAGAAGTATACCATCCTGTAAATTACAAGGAAACAGATCATTTATTAGCCCAAATTGATTACCTATTGGATATGGCTAATGAACTGTATAAGACCGTGGATGAAGGGAACTTGTCGTCTTATTTCGCACTAATCTATTATCCAACCGTAGGGAACCTCAATTTGCAGAAAATGTGGTTGTTAACCGGTAAAAATCATTACAAGGCAAAGCTAGGGGAGATGGAAGCCAATAAGCTTGCTGAACAGATTCAAGAATGCATGAAAAACGATAGGGAGCTTGTGGATCAGTATCATGCAATAGATCATGGCAGGTGGTACGGTATGGGGCTTTCTGAGCATATCGGCTTCACGAAGTGGAATGAAGATGAAGCTCGAAATCCGATCCTTATGAATGTTATGCCTGCGAATAAACCGAGATTGGCAGTTGCAATAGACGGAACAACCCAGCGTAGTGAAGGAAGCTCATGGCATATCAACAAGTTATATATGAATGATTTTTTGCAGCCGGATGTTGTGGAAGCTTCATTTACTATTTCGAGTATCAGCGATCTAACGGCTGAGTATAAGATTGAATGTCATCAGCCGTGGCTAACCTGTTCTAAGACGAGCGGCAGTTTAGACGGGAAAGATCAAACAACGGAAGCCATACATGTAAAGATTGACCGTAATGCAATGAATGGTGAGACAGAAGGCCATATTTTAATAGAAATGCCAGTAGGCAGCTGTACTATAGTCGTAAATGTATCCAAGGATGATTTTAGTGAACTACCTCATATGACCTTTATCGAGACGAATGGCTATATTTCCATAGAAGCCGAACATTATGCGATAAACCAGGAAGCCAACCAGCAAAGTGGGGGTGCTAGCAGATTCGAAGTGATTGAAGGATACGGCAAAACATTATCTGCTGTGAAGGCTTATCCAACGACAGAATACTTTACTGCAGGCAAGGACGCACCTTATCTGGAATATCTTTTTGCAGTTAAGGAAGGCGGATTGTATGAGGTGGAGCTCTATATGCAGCCATCCAATCCAGTTACTCAAGAAGGTTCGTTATTCTGTGGGGTCCAAGCAAATGAGGGAGCTATTGAAGTCATCAATACACTTCCTGAAGGATATCGTGTAGATGACGGTCATTGGGCCCGAGGAGTTCTTAATCATATTCGTAGACACAGCACGGGAATTCATTGCCGGAAAGGGATAAATACATTAAGGATTTATGCAGTAAGTCCGGGCTTTGTATTGGAGAAATTGGTGATCTATCCAGAGGGCAAGCAACCTGCGGACAGTTATCTAGGACCTACCGAAACGTACTATACCGGTAAAGGTGCTACTTGGCATTAGAACGAGTGAAGGAGGGGGCAAATGCTTTCTCCTTTTTTGTATGCATACATAGCAGCATCCTCATTCCAACCCCAAAATCTTGAATCTCTCTAGTAGAGCTTGCAGGACTTCTTCTGGCACTTCCCTGACCTTGATATCCTCACCTAGAAAGAGTAGCCAATTTGTTATTTCGTTTAATTCTTCTGAATGATCAACATGGATAAAGGTTTTTAGAATGGCTGTGGTTTGATAAGGATTCGTATAAGAAATGGAAACTTTCAAAGGATGGTATTTCTTGAACTGGGCAATCGCCTTTGGACCAAGTTCAAGGATCAGGTTGATTACTTCTTCCTGCTTATTTAGTTTTTCTAAAATCTTTTTCTTACTTTCTCTTTTTTTCGTAGGGTATGGTTCTACATGGATAAGATTATCGACAGGAAAAATTCGCCTCTTCTCTTCCTCTAAGTCAAAGCCCTCAATGAGCCATTGGCTTTTTTCATGATAAAGGTGCAAGAGATAAATGGGATAAGACTGTATTACCTTTTCTTCTTGGATGGTAACCAATAAATAGCTATCCATAAGAAGAACTTGAAAGAGTCTTTCGATCATTGGATGGGGTAAATCTGACAGATCTAGCAGATCGGGATTATGGGGGTTGGTCCCTTCAAACAGCAATATCTGATTTAAAAGAACAAGGTCGTCTTGCTGATTTTTTGAGATGAGGCCGAGTAATTTTTCAGTTAAAGATTGACGACTCTTTAGATAAGGGAGTTGTTGATTTCTTGTAGCCATAAAGGCGATAAAAAGGGCTTTAATCTCATTATCAGTAAAGCGAACCGTGGGAAGGACAGAGTTGTTCATAACAAAATACCCTCCATCCCGCCCAACTTCAGCGACAAGTGGCATTCCCAGGGCTTCAATTTCTCTGATATCTCGAATAGCTGTCGAACGAGAGATGTTAAATTCTTGCATGATTTCAGAAATGGTAAAGTGGGCACGATTATTGATATACCGCATGATGATATTAATCCGTTCAACTTTTTTCATAAGGCCCCCTAAACAGTATCACTTTTTGACATGATTTAAGGCTATTATAAACCCATCAAGTGAAAAGACAAATCATTTGATTCATTTAAAAGGAGGATGGTTTTGAATATGGCACAATATACGTTGGAGGAAAAAGAAAGCTTTATCGTATTAGGGATTGGAACAGAGCTGAAGAGCGATTACACAGACTATGTCGGCATAAACAAGGAAAAGGCAGACTTTTGGTCGGCTGTTGAACAAGATGGAAGGCTTGCCACTTTAAAAGCCATCGCCACAAATGATTACATTTTTGCTGTGAACGAAGCGGTGAACAACAAGATGATGCACTATGCTGGTGTTATGACAGAGGAATCACTGCCAGAGGCAACCAGGGTTATTCAATTCCCAAAGGGGGAATACCTGGTTGTAAAAGGGGAAGGGAAAACGGCTGATGAGCTCAGTAATAAGCTTGCTGGCATTGCCTTTGGTCAGGTGCTGCCAGAAGCCAAGGATTTTGCCTATGTTGGTGGGCCAAATACAACGGTTCAGATGGGACAGCGAGACGGCGTAGTATTTGGTGAAATGTGGATTCCTGTTGTCAATAAATAAAGAGATAGATGTAATTGCTCGCAAAACTTTTAGGAGGGATGGAAATGTCGTATATCGTTGATTTTAAAGAGGTGTCTACGGTTGGTTTAGAATCTTCTCCTGTAGCAGAAGCGCTTGCCGGCTTACGAGCGAATGAAGCCCGTTATTTTATGAACAAATACAAGCATGAATTTACGGTTGTGCCCGCTAGTGAAAGCCAGGAGAACCTTGATTATGTGAACCGAATTTTGAAAGAAGAACGTGATATTGAGTTTGCAGCCAAACCTTTAGAGACGTCGCGTTTTCAAGTGGAAAATATTCTGTTTACCTACGTCTTTTATGAGGATGGTCTGGGGCTTAATGTCATGTATACGATTGATGATCCTAAGAAGCGGGCCGTTGGTTTTAAGCTATCTGAGGGGATGGAGGTTCCCAAAGAGTTAGAAGAGAAGTTTAAGTTTGCTAGGCAGAAGTCCAAACTTGCCGGAACCATTCGGGGCTCGTTCTTCGTCATTAAAGGAGAGTATTAAATTTAGCGGGGGAAACATTATGTCCTTCCTGTCATGAGAGAGTTTCTGTATGGCCGTCTTTACTTAGTACAATTACAGTTTAGAACTGCGGGTTAATTTCATCCAATGGATTTCTAGGAGCTGTCATGCTGTGACAGGCTCCTTTTTTATAGAAACTTACTATTGATCTTCGCCATCGTCTACAGTCTACCAGATGGCCTCTTGATTCCAGGAACGCGTTGTTGGCGGAAGAGGCGGAGTAAAGTAGGGGTCTTCCGGCTGATCGTTGGCGATGGGGATCATATGACCGATACCGCACAAGGCCTGCCATGGTAGCGCAGAAGCTATACGAGGCAGGTTGTGACTGGAACTATAGATCAGATCTTATTGGGCACCCGACGGGTGCCCTTAAATTGGCTTTACTAAATTGCTAGATATAGCTCTGCATGTAGAGGTATTGTAAAGATACAGTTGGTAAACTGATATATTAGGATTTTTATGCACATATATGATGCTCTATTTAACAGTGGAGGTAGACGTAAAAGTGGATGTAACCAAAAAAGTTAACTATGCTAGGGATAAACAGCCGATAACGAGCGAATTGATCGTCAGAGCGATGGAGCGGAATCTTGCCGTGATCCGTTTTGACATCGATCGAAATGTAACCTATGTTAACGAGGTATTTGCTAATGTAGTGGGATATTCCATCGAGGATATATTGAAAATGCAGCATCGTGACTTCTGTTTTGACTCTTTTGCCAAATCACCAGCTTATGAGCAGTTCTGGAATGAACTACTCTCTGGGCAAAGCTTCCAGAATAAGATTGAACGGAAAAATTCCCGTGGTGAAATAGTGTGGCTGGAGGCAACCTATATGCCGATATATGACGAACAGGATTCTGAAATCATCAGCATTTTAAAAATAGCAACGGATATTACTGAACGCCAATTTAGCCTGACCACAGTTGTTAAGGAGTTGGAATCTACTTCCCAAGTCCTGAATCAGCGAGCAGAAGTAGGAATTAACCGGAGTCGGGAGCTGCTGTTGGGGGTGGACCGGATTGCAGAGATTTCAGAGGATAATATCCTCACCCTTAAGGATCTACAGGAGCAGGCCAAATTGATTCAGGGGATTGTGGAAACCATTCGTAATATTGCATCTCAGACCAATCTGCTTTCTTTAAATGCAGCTATTGAGGCAGCCCATGCGGGTCCGTATGGTAGAGGGTTTGATGTAGTCGCTAAGGAGGTGCGTAAGTTGTCAGGTGAGGTATCAGAATCCATTATCAAGGTTCAGGGAATCATTGGCGGTATAACGGAGGAGATATCCGAGATTTCAGAAGGTATCAATCGCGCTGGGTCTTCTATCGTAGAGAGTCAGAAGCAAATACGTGTGACCATGGAGGACTTCAACAGCATCGTTGCCTTCGCCCAGAAGCTAGATGAGCAAGCACAAAACGTTGCTGAAAATATTTAAACATTTAATCATGTATACTTAATCATAATCGGAATAAATAGCTGCAAACTTAAAGGAGATTCATAAGTAATGAAATCTGGACGTATAAAGCTCCCGCCGGGGTTTTGGGTGGGATTACAACAATTGGGGATTGCTCCGCATGAATTAGCGCGTAAAGCAAGGTTGCCGCTCACCATGATTACAGATCAAGTTGCAGTCCCTACCGCCCAATATTTCAGAATCTGGCAAGCATACGCCGATCTCGTTGGTGATACTGCCATCGGAATCATCAAGCTTGCAACCGTCTTTGAAACGGCACAATACCCACCAACCGTCTTAGCTACCTACCATGCATGTAACTATCGCGACGCCCTTACCCGAATGGCCCGGTATAAACAACTATGTCCTCCGGAAAACTTACGTATAATCGAAGAGGAGGAGTCCTGTACAATCGAGTTGGAATGGATGCATAGCGAGCAGATCGGGCCCCCAGTGCTGGTTGGAACTACTCTGGCTTTTCTTCTAGAGCTTGGGCGACGTGGAACGGGCCAGCCTCTAACTGCACGGTCTGTGGAATTTGTTGACGCAATGGGCGATGTAAAGGCCCTCGAAGCTTATTTTGGGTGCCCTATACGGATAGGTGCAACGGTAAACCGATTAACGTTGCATCGAAGAGATTTAGATCGTCCTTTTATTTCGTATAATAAAGAACTGCTGGAAATCCTGACCCCCGTATTGGACCAATCATTAGACGAACAATGCAGCCGTTCAATCCCTAAGATGGTCAAGTGGATCTTAAAGCGCGGTCTAACTGGAGGGCACCTTGATGTTCGGGCGGTGGCGAGCGAGCTGGGCATGAGCGATCGTACTTTGCAGCGCCGCCTTACTGAAGAAGGTACAACATTCAAGCAGCTATTGAATCAGGTGCGGCATGAACAGGCATTAGAATATTTGGCGGATCCTACGTTCGATATTAAAGAAGTGGCTTTCTTAATTGGATATGAAGACCAAAACTCATTTTACCGCGCCTTTCGCCTCTGGGAAGGAAAGACTCCTTCAAATTGGCGTTCCGATTATTTTGGGATTGATACATCGTCATAGAATCCCCTACACTATCCGTAATATTGTCAGGCTTTCATTTTGGCGGGTTATACAAGAAGGTTGGCGTTGTATGCTAGTTACTGAATGATCCAGACAAAGTAATATTATCTTTATTCGGAGTACAAGGATAAAGGAGATATAAGTTATGGATATGGGAATAAGGAATAAAACAGCTCTAGTAACTGGATCAACGAAAGGTATAGGCAAAGCCATTGCCATTGAACTCGCCAGAGAAGGCGTCAATGTCCTTGTTAATGGACGGAATCATGAAGAGGTAGAACGAACGGTGAATGAGTTGAAGTCGGAGTTCCCGTCTACCTCCCCTCAGTGTGCTACAGCTGATATTGTGGATGTGAGGCAGAGAGAAGCCTTATTTGAGAAGCATCCCTTTGTTGATATTCTGGTTAACAATATGGGAATTTATGAAATCATGTCATACGAGGATGTTGACGATGAAGTATGGGAAGCCTACTTCCGGACGAATGTCCTTGCTGCTAATGGATTATCTAAATTCTATTTACCTAAAATGCTGGACAAGAATTATGGACGAATCATCTTTATTGCAAGTGAGGAAGCGATTATGCCATCCGGGCAAATGCCTCAGTATTGTATGACCAAATCCATGTTACTATCACTGTCAAAAAGCTTATCCAAACTCACGATAGGAACGGAAGTCACATCCAATACGATCATGCCAGGCCCAACGCTTTCCGAAAATGTATATCAAATCATTGAAAGTTTGTTTGCCGATGATATGTCATTTTCAGAAAAAGAGAAAAAATTTATGGCTGCAAACCTGCCACAATCCGAAATACAGCGGTTTATCAAGCCATTCGAAATTGGCAGACTGGCTGCGTTCGTATGCAGCCCTTATGCTTCCGCTTTTAAAGGTTCCCCTATCCGGATGGACGGGGGCATGGTTCCTACAATTTTTTAAACATAAATGACCGCATATTCCAGTGGAAACAGGATGGCGGTCTTTTTCATTAAAATATTCACCTCCATTTGCCGATTCGTTCAGTTTCAGAAGAGTGATACAGCAAGATTTATCGTAATGATATTGGGTTGAGCTTTGTCTGAGTTTCTTGCATAGGTCTTACAGACATAGTATACTTGCCTCATTATTGATCAATCACTTCCATTCAGGAGGAGAAAAGTAATGGCTAAATCTGAAGCTACTGCAGCAAATCGCAAATCAGACATCATCTCTGCAGCGATTGAAGTATTCGCTGAAGTCGGCTACTATCGAGCTACGACGGCACAGGTAGCGGAAAGGGCAAATATCTCGCAGCCCTACGTATTCCGATTCTTCGCGACGAAAGAAAATCTGCTGCTGACCGCGCTGGAGGTATCCTGGTCCCGAGTGATCGATTCATTCCAGAGAGTAGTGGAGACGGCCTCGTCAGAACGGCTGGAGGAAGAGCTCATTCAGGAGTACGAGAACATTCAGTTAATGCACCAGAACGAGATTTTTTTACAGATGCAGGCTCAGACCATCCGGGAGGATTCGATTCAGGAGACGATGCGCAATGGATTCAAGGAAGTCCGCCAGATCGTGCTGACGGCGTTCCAGAGAGCGGGCATAGAGAAACCTGAAGAGCGGACCATGTTATTTCTCGCGCGCGGAATGCTGTGCAATGTTGCCGTCGCACTAAATATGCCCGAATTACTTAAGGGATAAAGGGGATGATAAGTTTTAATGGTACAGTTGGCCATAGCCATTTCCTGAGAAAAACTGAAGCCCCCTTGCGCAAGGGGGCTTTGTGTATTATTGCGGGACGATACCATGTATTAGAATGCCTCGTATTACGGATTTGCTCGCTTCATTTCCTCTAACTCCGCTTTTAATTGAGCATTCTCTTCTAATAACTTCTGTATGTCCGGGAGATCCTTGCCGGAAAACCAGCCATTCAGATCGTCTCTCTTTCCATACTCAGGTAATTGATCACGAAGAACCATCTGAATGTGGCGCATGTCTTCAACATGATAGAAAGGTATTGTCTCTTGAACGGACTTCTTGAATTCAAGGTATTGCGGATAGTCTTCTAATACAACAAAATCGTATGGCTTTTCTCTTAAGGCCTCATCTGTAAGGACAAAGGCAAATCTAGGTTTGCCAACTTCGCCGGCATAATCATATTCCCAATGGACATGGCTCTTTGATACGTCATGAAGCATGTTCCCATAGAGTCCGCCGAGAATTAGAATAAATATGTCGGATTCATCGATCCATTTCTTCATCATTCCTAGCTGACGCAACTTAAAGAATTGCTCGATCCCAGCAGGGATATGACCCGCCTTAAGCACGGATTCCACAACAGTATGTCTTTCTTCAATTAGATCAGGAAAAGTAGACGATATATAAACTTGTAATTTTTTTCTCATAGGCCACCTTTTGTTAAATAAATTATTATAAAACTTACCATTCGCTTATTTTATTTGTCAATAATTTACCAGCGAATTTAGAGGATAACAGATTTAGAAGGGGGCAGTTATTTATTGAGGGGGAGTGATTTTTTTATGTTATAGACGTTTTCGCTAACACGCATTAAACTAGGGTAGATGTAGAGAATTGACCTAATAGGAGCATGCAGAAACGTGACAACTACTGATCAAATTCCATCATGGAAAAAACTTAGTCTCTTCGCCGTAACCTGGCCCATTTTCATCGATTCCGTGCTTCGGATGCTGCTGGGTACGGTGGACGTATTTATGTTAAGCCGCGTATCCGATACGGCAACAGGGGCGGTTGGGTTAGCGAACGAAATTATTTTCTTCTGTATTCTGATGTTCGGCTTTGTCGGAATCGGAACGAGTGTTGCGGTGTCCCAGTATATTGGGGCCAGACGAGAGCAGGAGGCGAGCCGAATCTCGGCGTTAGCCATTACGATTAACCTGATCTTCGGGATTCTCGTCAGCCTTGCACTAGTAAGTTTTGGTGAACCTCTATTGCAGCTGCTGAATTTGAATCCTGAGCAAATTGGTATTGCCAGCCATTATTTAAAGATTATCGGCGGCTTCATCTGGATTGAGGCGCTGTCTTATGCGATTTCGTCGGTTATCCGCTCCACGGGACATACCAAGAGCGTTATGTATGTTACATTAGGTGTCAACATCATCCATATGACAGGCAATTATTTGCTTATATTCGGTAACTTCGGCTTTCCACAATGGGGTGTTACGGGAGCGGCCGTATCGACGGTGATTAGTCGTTTGCTTGGTATCATCGTTCTTATCGTGATTCTGTACCGTCGTATTCCAGCACCGATTCGACATAAGGATTATGTGACCTGGAACGGTTCATATGTGAAGCAGATCATGAGCATTGGCTTGCCTGCTGCAGGGGAGCATCTCTCCTGGCAGTCGCAGTATCTAATGATCATCAGCTTTGTCAATATGATTGGAGTTACGGCGCTGAATACACATGTTTATGTCATGAACGTATCGAACTACTTTATGGCGCTTGCGATGGCGATAGGATCAGGTACAGAGATCATTGTCGGACAAATGGTTGGCGCAGGAGAGAAGAAGGCAGCTTACCATAGATTGATCAAAAGTGTGAGAATCAGCTTCATATTAACATTGGTTATTGTCGGTATAGCATCGCTATTCCGCTATCAGCTGATCGGCATGTTCACAAATGACCCTGACATCATTGCTGTGGGAGCAACTATTTTCTTACTATCCATCGTGCTTGAGCCAGGTCGGACCTTCAATACGGTCGTTATCAATTCACTCCGCGCCGCTGGCGATGCACGTTTTCCCGTTATGATGGGCGTGCTCTCGATGTGGGGAGTTTCGGTTCCACTCGCTTATGTGCTAGGTGTTCATTTTGGGTTTGGGCTGCTTGGCATTTGGATCGCATTCGCGGTGGACGAATGGTTGCGCGGGATCATCATGCTGCTTCGCTGGAGAAGTCGGGCCTGGGAGAAGAAGGCCCTCGTCAAGCCACTCTCCGTCTCGGACGTCAGCATCGAAACACAAGCATAGCCTCTCCCGAGGGAGGAGTAAGAGAGAGTCAAAATTCTGCTCACAAGAGCAGCGGGTTTAGGAACTGGGCGAAGGTATCCCTTTGGTATAAGGGGCCTTCGCCTTTTTTGACAGGGGTTAGACATGGATTTCCGTTACTTGAAAAATTTTCTGAAAAAGGATGTCGAATAATATAAAAAAATGTTGAAATGCATCCGATTATTAATGTATAAATGCTAAGAAGTTCAAATTGAATGGACCAATCATGGCCCTCCAATGCGATTGCAACGACCAGGAAAGAAGTTGTTCATGGACTGTTGAATTCATTTTCGGCAGTCCACATTTTATTCAGCAAGGTAATTTGGTACTTATTACGGAGGGGTAAATGATGAAGAGTTCTGAATCTATTCAAAAATCAAAGAAAGGGGTTGTTGGCAAGACTGCAGATTTATTTATCGGTAAGCTGCGCAACAAAATTATACTCTTATTTTTAGTTGTTGCAATTATCCCGCTAGTCACGACAACGACCTATATTTTTAACCAGTCTTCTTCTGCACTTATTAATAAGCAACGGGAGAGCTATGAGAAGCTCGTCACCAATACAGCCAACACCGTGGATCAGTACATTGGGGAACGGATGGCTGAAGTGAGAATTTTGGCTACTACAACGGATATTAAGTCTACGGATTCCGTGGCGAAATCTAAATTTCTTAAGAAATTTGCGGAAAGCACCAAGGTGTTCGACGGGAATACATTTACCAATGATCAAGGGGTTGTAGCTTCAGATACGATCGAGAGTAATATCGGAGTTGACCTAAATGAGAGGTGGTACATTAAGAGCGGGTTGGAGGGCAAAGACTCCTACAGTGAAGTCGTAGTCGCCAAATCAACTGGAAAGCGATCTATTATCGTAGCTACACCAGTAAAAGGCGAGAATGATAAGGTATTAGGGGTTCTTACTGGACTAGTTGATTTTGAAGCTTTTATGGAAAAGTATACGGAAGATTTATATATCAATGACGGAGCGGGCTATCCTATCGTTGTAGACTCAAAGGGAATTATTCAGCTCCATCCGAACGAAGAGTTAATCGGAAAGACGATTGGCGAATCGGGAGTTCCACAGGAATTAGGAAATATTTTGCAATCCCAAGGGACAAGCTCGGGTTCAACTACATACCAAGACGAAGGTAAGACATTTATCGTAGTCTATGCTCCGATGGCACAGACGGGGTATGGATTGTATCTTCACCTTCCACAGAAAGTTATAACGGAGCAGGTCGATGCCGTTAAAAGTAAGATGACTATCATAATATTGTTAGTAGTGGTTGTCGTCAGTGCCATTGCTTATTTCGTTAGTCGACAAATATCCAGACCGATCATGGAGGTTGCTTCCGTTACCGGACGCGTATCCTCAGGAGATTTAACGGTGTCTGAATTAAAGACCCGTGGCCGTGATGAGGTCAGTGACTTAGCCCACTCTGTGAATACGATGGTGGAAAACTTACGAGGCTTTATTTCGAAAGTTCAGTTTACGGCGGAAGAAGTGGCAACTTCGGCTGAAGAGCTGTCCGCAAATGCCGAACAAACGAGCAAGGCGACTCAACAGATTGCTCTAACCATTGAACAAATGGCTGAAGGTACAGATCAGCAGCTTCAAGATGCCGAAGCGAGTGTTAATTCGATCAAAGAAGTCGCTGAAGACGTGCAGCAAGTTGCCGCCAATGCACAGCAAGTGACAGATTCGGCAGTACAGACATCCCGAACCGCTGGAGAAGGGAACGAGGAAATTCAGACGGTTATTACACAGATGCACTCGATCAAAGATACGGTAACGCAAATTGCTGAAATTATATCGAATCTGGGAGCAAGATCAGCTGAAATCGAAGATATGGCCAAGGTCATCTCCGATATGGCAACTCAGACAAATCTATTGTCGCTCAACGCTGCCATTGAGGCTGCTCGAGCAGGAGAGCATGGCCGTGGCTTTGCCGTAGTTGCAGACGAAATCCGCAAATTGGCGGAGCACTCCGCTCACTCGGCAGGACAGATTGGGCTGCTGATCTCCTCGATTCAAAGCGAGACCCAGCTTGCTGTCGAAGCGATGGCCAAGGGAACCAAAGAAGTGGGCCTGGGCATTGAAGTCGTCGATCATGCGGGTAAATCGTTCGAGATGATCCAACAATCCATTAATGAGGTAGCGGCGCAAATCCAGGAGGTTACTGCTTATTCCCAGCAGATACAATCCAGTACAGGACAAGCCGTTGAGATTGTTAGTCAAATCTCTGAAGTGGCGAAAAATTCGGCGGATGGCACGAAGGACATTTCGGCCGCGGCAGAAGAACAATTGGCGTCGATGGAGGAAGTTAACTCGTTCTCTGTATCCTTGGCTAAAATGGCGGATGATTTACAGAGCCTTGTGAAAGAGTTCAAGTTATAAAATAAAAGGAGGGCCATTCATCTAGTTATAGTAAAGTGGTCCCCCAAAAGATGATTCCTGTATTGAACAGGAGTCATCTTTTTTTATCCCTATTGGGTAGCGCTATTTTTGCGAGAATCAACAGGAAAGCGAGCAGCGCGAACATTATGCCGCACCAGATGAGCTGATGTATGCCGAGGCGGGAAATAAACCAGCCTCCGATCGACGTTCCTACTGTAATACCAACATTGGAGAAGGAGACAAACAAGCTGTTGCCAAATTCCGGCGCTTCTTTTGCCTCCGTCATCAACAGGGCTTGGCTGATAATAAGTCCCCCGGAATGCACGGCGCCCCAGATGAATACGAAAGCCGTCATGGGTATGAAGCAAGACCCGAGATAATAAATCACCAAATAAATAACCGTATATATCAGGGGAAATAGAAGCGCAGTTTTTTTTAAGCTTTTCTGCAGGAGGCTCCCAAACAAAAAGTTTCCGGCAATCATCGTGATACCAAATGCCATCAACATCATGCTAATCCATGATCCGTTCATATGACTGACTTGTCCAAGATATTCGGAAAAGTAGCTGTATACGGAAAACATAGCGGCAAAGATAACGACAACGGTCAGAATCGTTAACCACAATTGAGGTTTGCGCAGGATGCCAAGCTGCTTGCCAAAAGACATTTTCTCCTGAACAGGCATGGAAGGAAGCCAGACGAGTATCCCTATAAAGGCAATGATGCTTATCATAGCACCAAATAGAAAGGCAGCTTCCAGCGAGATGTTCTCGGCCAGATAAGAAGTCAGCGGTACGCCAAAAGCGAATCCGACGGTGATGCCGGCAAAAACTTTGGTGACTGCTTGGCCGCTCTTCTCGGCAGGTACAAGGCCGGCTGCAGTCACAAGAGCAATTGAAAAAAAGACGGGATGAAAGATAGCAGGGACAATCCGGAAAGCTAGCATGACTTCGAATTTAGTTGTGTAAGCATAGACAATGTTAGAGACGGCGAACATAAATACGGCGGTTAATAATATGATTTTGCGATTAATGCCAGAGGCAAGTAAGGTCAAGAAGGGGCCTGAAATGGCAACAATTAAGGCAAATATGCTTACAAGATACCCGGCCTCTGAGGGGGATATGTTAAATTTTTGAGTGACTTGGGGAAGGACACCGATAATTCCCATTTCCGTAGTGATAATACCAAATACACCTAGAGCTAGAAAGATGATTAGTGAAGCATGAATCTTTTTCATTGAATAACTTGCCTCCATTTAAATATACATATACAGAAATATAGATATGATGAAAGAAAAAAAGCCTCCTTCCGGCTACAGTTTACTTCGAACGTATTCAGAGAATTGCTGGATGGTCTTTTCGTTCCGCCGATAATATGTCCATTTTCCGATTCGCTCAGATTCCAATAGACCAGCTTGCTGCATGGTGGCTAGATAGCTTGATATCACAGACTGGGCCAGTCCTGACTTTGCCTGAATATCTCCAACACATACTCCAATGCGGAAATTAAGCCCCTGTTTCAAATAGAGCTCTTCATCAAAAAACTCGGCTGGATTCTTTAGCCATTGCATGATTTGACAACGCGTCTCGTTAGACAAAGCTTTATAAATTAATAAAGGTTCCATGTCCATCATTATATCTACTTTTATAGATTTGTAAAGATGAGGCATCATCCAATCCCCAATCCATCTTCAAGATTTGCATAAGCTGATCCGCGTGCTCAGTTCCGATGGAGGCAATAATCTTAGCTTCAAGCGTTTCCCTAATGGCTTTGTTCTGTTCGAAGCATTCTTCGCCGAGCTTTGTAAGCTGGATGCACTTGTCTTTGTTGTTATGCTGTGCCTTGTTGATTTCGACCAAGCCTTTGGACTCCAGATTTTTAATAAACTTATGTGTAGCCTGACGGGAAATCTCCATTTGCCTTGCGACATAGGATATGGTTACCTGCTTCTTGTAGATTCTCGCCATAATGAACCATTCTGAGTTGGATATATGGATGTCATGGCTTTGATGCCACAATTGATTGTTCAAGCTCCGAAGACGGATATGGAGCTCACTTAGCAGGTCAATTAAATCAAGGTTTTGTAATCCCGTATTCATAAATATCATTCCTTTTCCTTTGGAAATATGCTCATTTAATATACAAAAGCCGCTCATTCATTGTCAACTAGGTTGACGAAGGTGTATAATAGAGATGTATGTCAACCTAGTTGACAAATGCGAGGAGGATGACAGCATGTTTAAAGTGGGTCATTTGGTTATATATTCAGTACACGGCATATGCAGAATTGATAATATAAGCGAGAAGGAAATTGCCGGTAAACTGAAGCTGTATTATGATTTGCATCCGTTGAGCGACGATAATCTAAAGATCAGCACTCCGGTGGACAACCACAATTTGCTCATGCTTAACCTAATTGGACGGGAGGAAGCCAAGGAGGTTATACAATCCTTTAGATCTCAGGGTACTGAATGGATCGAGAGAAATACGGAACGCAATCATACGTATTCTAAAGTTATCCGTTCTGGCAACAGGGAAGAAATCGCTAAAATTATTAATACGCTAATGCGTCAAAAGCTGAAGGCCGAAAGAAATAACAAAAAGCTGAGCAATCAAGATCAGACCATGTTAACTTCAACTCGAAATATATTGTTCAAAGAAATTTCAATCGCTTTGGGAACTACGTATGAGGCGGTATTGGATGAAGTAAATGGCTTAATTGCGCAGAGTGCTTAATGATTGAATAAATAGGGATTCCCGTTTGCTATTAAAATACCGGACAAAAAATCACTAATCCTGCTTTAGGGTTAGTGATTTTTTTATGGATGAACTGTCTTATAACTGTTAGAACACAGAGAGGAACTCTTAATAGAATTCTGTTAAAATCAATCCAACTAGGATAGATAGTTCGAAGGAGGAGAGACAATGAAGACGATCACTGTTCAGAGATTGGCGGAGGTATTCAAATTAGAGGTGCTCACTGGAGCTGGCCACATGGACCGCGAGATTACCCGACCTCGTACACATAGACCGGGGCTGGAGTTTGTCGGGTATTTCGATTTTTTCCCTATGAAGCGGGTTCAAATACTCGGTCGTAAGGAAATTACCTATTTATTGACGCGCACGGTAGAGGAACGCAAGCTGCATATTGGGAACATCGTCAAATATCATCCGCCTTGCTTTATTGTGACGTCGGGCCAGCAGGAGATCCCTTTTCTAACCCTGTTCTGCGAACAAGAAGGCATCCCTTTGCTGAGGACGTCAGAGACAACAACGGATTTTATTGCCAAGCTGGATGGTTATCTAGTGAAGGCACTGGCACCAGAGATATCGATTCATGGAGTATGTGTAAATGTCTCCGGCATAGGTATCCTGCTCAGGGGTAAATCCGGCATTGGCAAAAGTGAGACAGCCCATACGCTCATCCGGAGGGGACATCGATTTGTAGCGGACGATATCGTGGTGCTTAAGAGACTCGGTCCATCTACGCTACTTGGATCGCATAACGAGACTACTCGTGAATTTCTTGCTCTGCGCAGCGTTGGACTGATTAATGTCGTACGCCAATATGGGCGAAGAGCTTTTCAGGATGAGACGAGGATTGTGCTTGATATCGAATTAACCCCGTGGAAGGGGGATTCTCTGAACAATGAGCTGGAGGTCGTACCTCAGTTCACTGATTATCTGGGTGTTCAGATACCGCATATCGAAATTCAGCTGCAGCCAGGTCGCGACGTAGCTGGTCTGATCGAGGCAGCGGCGAATAATTGGTATCTGAAGCAGCTTGGCTACAGTGCCGCGGAGGAGTTCATGAAGCGGATCGAGGACGAGATGCAGTCCTAAGCTGCAGACTCAGAAATTAAACCGCCCATAAGCAGCAAATTATGGTACGATAGTAAGAAAAATTTTCGATTGTATCTATTTTGGAGGTGTTAAATGATGAGCCAGCAGCTGCAGCAAGAAGGTTATTTTGGAGAGTTCGGAGGCAGCTTCGTACCGCCGGAATTGCAAGAGGTTATGGACTATTTAAGCGAACAGTTCTACAAGTTCAAGGATGATCCCGAATTTAATGAAGAACTTCGCTATTATTTGCGCGAATATGTGGGTCGGGAGAGTCCATTAACTTACGCACAACGATTGTCCGATGCCTGGGGCGGGGCTAAGATCTATCTGAAGCGAGAAGATTTAAATCATACAGGAGCACATAAAATCAACAACGCTATCGGTCAGATTCTACTAGCCAAAAGAATGGGAGCGAAGCGGATTATTGCTGAGACTGGCGCTGGACAGCACGGGGTAGCGACGGCGACGGCCTGCGCTATGTTCGATATGGAATGTGTCATCTATATGGGAGCCGAGGATACCCGGCGGCAAGCGCTGAACGTATTCCGGATGGAGCTGCTGGGAGCTACCGTCGTTCCGGTTAATAAGGGACAAGGTCGGTTGAAGGATGCAGTAGATGAAGCGCTGAATGATCTGGTGATGAACTATCAGAATACATTCTATCTGCTAGGTTCTGCTGTCGGCCCTCATCCATTTCCGACGATGGTCAAGCACTTCCAATCCATAATAAGCGAAGAATCAAGACGGCAAATCCTGGAGAAGGAAGGCCGCTTGCCTGATGCGGTGATCGCTTGTGTCGGAGGCGGCAGCAATGCGATCGGCGCCTTCGCCCATTATATCGATGAGCCAGGCGTTCGTCTGATCGGGGTCGAGCCGGATCAAGCACCAACCTTGACGCAGGGCGTTCCGAGCGTGATTCATGGCTTCAAATGTCTAGTACTCCTCGATGAGGAGGGCCAGCCGCAGAAGACCTATTCAATTGCAGCCGGTCTGGATTACCCAGGTATCGGGCCAGAACATAGCCATTTGAAGGTATCTGAGCGGGGGGAATATGTGACCGTATCTAACGAAGAAGTACTTGAAGCATTTCAGGAATTATCCCGTACCGAGGGGATTATTCCTGCTCTTGAGAGTGCTCATGCGGTTGCCCACGCGAAGAAGCTAGCGCCTACGATGAGTAAAGATCAGATTCTTATTGTAAATTTGTCTGGTCGCGGCGATAAGGATGTTGAGCAAGTGTTCCAAATGCTTCAGAAATAATCAGAGATTCAATTACAATAATAAATGTAAAGACGACGAGGGACCCAGTCCCTACGTCGTCTTTTTGTTAACTGCAAATCAGAGGTTTACAATCCGGCGAAATTTTCCCTTTTGTTTTACAAAACTTTACAATCTTCTGAAATCGTTTTAACAAATATATATGACAATCTACTTAGTTACATATGCCAATATAAAAGGGTGAATTGGATGAAGATGAGTAAGGTTCTGGGAACGATTCTTGCTTCTGCACTGGTGACCTCGTCTGTGGTGGCGGCAACTGCGGCCGCGGCTGAAGCGGGCCCAAAGCCAGTAGCGGCTAATTCAGGGGCAAGCCAACTTAAGGTAGTTAGTGGAAATGTGACGATCGACGGCGACAAAATTTCGCTCAAGACGATGGTCGTAGGTAAGACGATGCTTTATTCGCTTCGCGACTTGGCTGGTGGACTAGGGGCTACCATCAAACAAAGTGGAGAAAGTCTCATTCTGACGGACAGTCAGGGATTGCACGAAATGAGCCTCAAAGCTGGCTCCAAGAGCTACAGTCTGGATGGAGCTACTGCCCAATTTACGATCGCTCCGCAAGTCGTAGGAGGTTCATTGTTCGTAGAGCCAATCACACTGGTCCATGCTTTGGGGGGAGAAGTGCTGGAGACGGGCGAACTGCGTAGTGTGGCACGCTTGAACGGCCAGTTTGCTACGCCTCTGTTCGATGCTTCTGGCAACGTCATCGTCAGCCAAGAGGATGTAGAAGCTTTACAGCTGATCAAGCTGGGGAAGAGTGGGCAAGTGGAGACGTTCTCCGACAATAGCAACGCTATTGGTGCCGCTGTGTCTCCTGATGGTTCCTTAGCTGCATTTACCGATGAGCAAGGGGCGTTGTTCCTGATGAATACGGCAAGCGGCAGAATCAAACCGCTCGGCACAGACACGTCAGTCAAGACCGATCTGGTCTGGTCTGCGGATGGCAAGAAAATCTATTTTATCCAAGGCGACAAACAAGAGAAGATTGCATACATAAGTCTGGATACTGGCAAAATCACACAATTGCTGGCTGATAAAGTAGAGAATAAATCTGAAGTGCAAGTGTCTGCGGACGGGAAGAAGCTCGTCTACTTCGTTAACGTGACCGGTAAAGCTGAGACGGATAAAGAAGGTACAGAAGAATCACTGACAATCGATTACTCCCAGGCGGGTTCGCAAGTGTTCTCACTCGAGCTTGGTAACCCAGAGGCCAAACCTGTACAGTTGACCCAGCAATTAGACAATAAAATATACTTGTCCCTGTTGTCGGACGGCAGTGTTGCTTACATCAGCGCCGATCCGGAAGGCAAGGTAGAGAACGACACCCTGAAGATCATTCCAGCCGATGGTTCCCAAATCCGCAATTTAGTCGCTGACGTTAACGTGATCTCTAGCGAATCTCTCTCCGGCAAATTGATCGTTCTCGCTGAGACGGCGGATGGCACTAGCAAATGGTTCGAAGTATCCGCTTCGGGCGCTAAAACAGAACTGTTCAGCACAAACGAATCAGTCTCCGACTGGACCATTGCATCAAATGGGACCATTGCGTTCATTGCAGATGGCAAAGTAGTGTTGGTGCAAGGCGGCAAAGTCTTAGAATTGACGAAATAATATAATCTATAATCCGGAAGGGGTTACTCCATATGAAATGGTTGAAAAAACTGTCCTTGGCGGCAATCGCCTCAGCATTCCTCTTGTCTGCCACGCTCACAGGCTCTGCAGGAGCAAAGGATGAACTGAAGGGTAAAATCACGGTAAACGGTTCGACAGCACTGCTGCCGTTGACGCTGCAAGCGGCTAAGGAGTTCCAGAAGCTGCATCCTAAAGTGAAAATCGCTGCTTCGGGTAAAGGTTCGGTTACCGGCCCGCAAGCGGTTAAGAAGGGCATTGCAGATATCGGTGCCTGCGACTGGGATGCCAGCGAGGACGTACCAGGCTTTAAGAAGTTCGAGGGCCAAGTAGCCAATAAAGTTGCGGTAATCCCGTTTGCAACGATCGTGAACAAAAGCGTCAAAGTAGATAGCCTTACAACGGAACAATTGAAAGGCATCTATTCTGGCAAAATCACGAACTGGAAAGATGTTGGCGGTGACGACAAGGATATCGTAGTCATTACCCGTTCCTTCGGTTCCGGTACTCGTGTCAATTACCAGGCCAAAGCGCTTGGAGGCGGAGACATCGTCAAGAAGGAGAAGAATTACAAGGAAGTGGGCTCCAGCGGAGACATGAAGACAGCTGTGGCCACCACACCGAACTCGATTGGTTACATCGATTTGACTTATATCAGCGGCGATGACATCAAGGCTGTGAAGCATAACGGAGTAGAAGCTACCGTTGAGAACGTAATTAACGGCAAATACAAGATTTGGTCGTACGGTTACTATATGACCAAGGGGCAGCCAACTGGCGAGACGAAAGCTTTCATCGAATACGTACAAAGCAAAAAGTTCCAGGAAGGTTCCCTGAAAAAATTGAAATTCATTCCGATCTCGGCAATGAAATAAATCAGCGATAGCTACAATTCGACCAGTCCCTGATTTACGGGACTGGTCTTATATATGGGAGGAACCAGGTTGAACATTTCTGCTCATAAAGCTGCCCGGGAAGCCGGGGCAGAATTACATCCGCGTCACCGCTGGAATCTTACGTCGAGAAGGGCTCGGGCCCGGGTGGTAAACTGGCTTTTTAAATACTATTTTCTGTTCAGTATTTTAGCGCTCTGCCTGGTATTGGCGATGGTCATTTTCTTTATCGGAAAGACAGCGATGTTAACCTTTCAAGAGGTAACGCCGGCCGAGTTCTTCTTCTCGTTCGATTGGACGCCGGAAGAGGATCGTTTCGGAGCAGCGCTATTTATCGTTAACACATTGTCTTTAACGCTCTTAACCTTAATCATTGCCGTCCCATTATCCTTAGGAATGGCTATTCTGATCGCGGAGATTGCACCTGCATGGGTGAAGAAGTTCGTGAGTCCGCTGCTAGATTTATTAGTCGGGATTCCGTCCATCGTCTACGGCTATCTTGGACTGACCGTACTGCTCCCACTGCTGCGGGAGCTGAGCGGAGAAGGGCTGGGGGACGGTCTGCTGGCCGCTGCATTGGTGCTAACCATCATGATTCTTCCGACGATCAGCCGCATTAGCGAGGATGCGATCTCGGCTGTGCCGAGAAAGTATCGTGACGCTTCTTATGCGCTCGGTGCCACCAGGCTGCAAACCACCTTTAGGGTGGTTCTGCCTGCAGCTGGCCGTGGCATCGTGGCCGCGATTATTCTAGGAATGACCCGGGCGATCGGGGAGACGATGGCCGTGGTCATGGTGATCGGGAATACGCCGCAGCTGGCAAAATCCCTGTTCGCTCCAACGTCAGTACTGACGAGCAACATCGTCATGCAGATCTCCAACGTCGATTTTGACTCAACATGGAATTATAGTTTGCACTTAATGGCGTTTCTGTTGCTGCTCATCTCGTTCGTGTTGATTTTAATCATCCGTATTATCGGGCGAAAGGGAGGGGCTTAAGCGATGACCGGGTTTAAGCTGTCGCGGAAAACTTCTCGCTCCTTGCTATGGGATCGGGTTGCTACGGGCTGTTTCTACGCATTGGGAGCAGGGATTCTGCTGCTTGTGTTTTGGCTGCTGTTCACCATCCTGAGCAAAGGACTACCGCAAATTTCTTGGGATTTCTTGATCAAGCTGCCGGAGGAAATCGATGCCGGCGGAGGCATCGGACCGATGCTGTTCAACTCCTTCTATATCCTGTTTCTCTCGCTGTTGATCTCAGTTCCGATCGGTGTGGGAGCAGGGATTTATATGGCGGAATATGCGCCGAACAATCGATTTACAGAAATTCTTCGTATTTGTGTCGAGTCGCTATCCTCCGTACCATCGATCGTATTCGGCTTGCTCGGCCTGGCGATCTTCGCCGAATATTTTGGAATTGGGCTTACGATCCTTGGTGGAGCTGTTAGCTTGGCATTTCTTAATCTGCCGATGCTGGCTCGGGTGACAGAGGAGGCGGTTCGGGCAGTACCGAACGAACTGCGGCACGCGGCTTATGGACTTGGGACGACCCAGTTCCATATGATCCGTACTGTCGTCATTCCTACAGCCATGCAGGCGATCATCACTGGTATTTGTCTTGTCGCGGGCCGAGCTTTCGGGGAATCGGCTGTCATTATTTTAACTGCGGGACTCAGTACTTCGGGTGAGATGTGGGACTTTAACCTCTTCTCTCCTGGCGAGACTCTGGCCGTCCATTTGTGGTATGTTCAGTCCGAAGCGATTGTGGAGGATGCCAGACAAATTGCCGACAAAGCAGCCGCGGTGCTTGTATTCGTCGTTCTTTTGATCAATATGGTATTTCGCGTGCCGCTCTGGATTAATAATCGGAAGCTGCGGAAATAGGTGCATGAGATTTAGGAAGCTTACTTCAATTATGGCAATTGAGGTAAGCTTTTTTATCATACTGAAAGAATATTTTGATACTGTCTATCACTTAAATTTGTAGGCAAGTGTCTATTAAATGGAAAATAAATATCATATAATACAAATAAATAAATCTTTAATTTTAATTATAGTGATCTCTATAATTAAATGTTTATTGATCCAGAAGAGGTGTGCGGCGAAGTTCACCCCGGCTTGTTGTGAAAGTCTGCATAATAGCGCTTACATCTTTTCGTCAAATATTAGAATGTAAGGACGGACGGCAAATGGCTAACGGACAAAGCAAAACAGACGTTATCTTAATCGGTGCCGGGATTATGAGTGCGACTTTAGGGTCACTACTGAAAGAACTGGCACCGGACTGGGAAATTACAGTGTTTGAGAGGCGCAGTAGCGCTGGAGAGGAAAGCTCTAACGAATGGAATAATGCAGGAACAGGGCATTCTGCACTGTGTGAGCTTAACTACACCGTAGAAAAACCGGATGGATCCATTGATATTAATAAAGCGATCAAGGTTAATGAAGAGTACCAGGTTTCTAAGCAGTTTTGGTCTTATCTTGTAAACAGCAAGCTGATACGCAATCCGCGAGACTTTATTGTGCCAGTACCTCATATGAGCTTTGTACAAGGGGCTAAGGATGTAGCCTTTCTGAAGAAGAGATTCGAAGCATTATCCAGCAACCCGCTATTCCAGGGGATGGAGTATTCGGATGATCCAGCGAAGCTGATGGAATGGATTCCGCTGATGATGAAGGACCGGACGGTAAGGGGTCCGATCGCGGCTACAAGGATTAACTCAGGTACGGATGTTAATTTTGGCGCTTTAACACGCATATTGTTCGACCATTTGAAGAGTAAAGGCGTTGATCTGAAATTCAACCAGCATGTCCATGATGTGAAGCGGACTAGTGATGGCAGATGGGAATTGAAGGTGCGGAATATCGAGAACGGCACGGTTACGCGCCATACGGCTAAATTTGTCTTCATCGGCGGCGGGGGAGGAAGCCTTCACTTGCTGCAGAAATCCGGCATTCCTGAAGGCAAAGGAATAGGTGGATTCCCGATCAGCGGATTGTTTATGGTGTGTAAGAATCCGGACGTTGTTGCACAGCATTATGCTAAGGTATACGGCCAAGCTCAGGTTGGGGCCCCGCCGATGTCTGTTCCGCATCTGGACTCCAGATTAATCGAGGGCAAGGAATCCTTATTATTTGGTCCGTTCGCCGGCTTCTCTCCTAAGTTCTTGAAGTTTGGTTCTATGTTCGATCTGATCACCTCGGTTAGACCGCATAACCTCATAGCGATGTTGGCTTCAGGTGCGAAGAATATGTCATTGGTAACTTATCTGATCAAGGAATTAATGCAATCGAAGGAAAAGCGCGTGCAAACTTTACGGGAATTTGTACCGAATGCCAAATCTGAAGATTGGGATCTGGTGGTGGCTGGACAGCGCGTACAGATTATTAAGGATACAGAAAGTGGCAAAGGAACACTGCAATTTGGTACGGAGGTCATTAGTGCTGCTGACGGATCAATTGCGGCATTGCTTGGCGCTTCGCCAGGTGCTTCTACGGCTGTTCCTGTCATGCTCGAAGTGATCAATAGGTGCTTTCCGCAGCATATCAAAGAGTGGGAGCCGAAGATCAAAGAAATGATTCCATCCTATGGCATGCGGCTTTTAAGCAAGCCCGAACTGATTCAATCGATCCATACTTCTACAGCGCGGACGCTGGGTTTGAATCATGAACCGCAGGCTGTTCAATAAATAATATGTAAAAAAATAGACGGCCTTCTCCTGAATTCTATGGACGAAGGCCGTTTTGTTAGGTTTGAAAGTGAACCATGGTATGATATTTACGAGAAAATGCAAATGAATCTGCGATAAGAGAGGTGGACCGCTTTGGATAAGAGCTATCAAAAGATTGATGCTGTTATTGAGAAGATGCAAGAGGTATTAGAGTCGATACGTGAACAAGATCCGGAATTTTACGCTAAGTATCCGATGCGTCTGATTACTGAAGCAGAAGAACATGATATACGTACTGTGACTGAGAAATGGTGCTTGCCTGATGACTACCTGTATTTCTTGCAGCATTATGTCCCCGAATCGCTAGGTTGGAGCACGGATGAATATATCAATCTTGATATTTACGGTGCCAAAGACATCGTGCAGGGTCAATTGGGATACAGCTATAATCCCGTGACGAATGAAGTTATCCCGGAATGGCCGGACAGCTATCTAGTCATTGCTTCGGATGAAGGAGACCCTTATTGTATCGACCTATCCAGAGGGGATACCGCTATATACACTGCAGAGCATGGGACAGGTTCTTGGGATTTCGACATTGCCTATGACGACCTGGAAGAGTTCCTTCACAGCGTCTTACTGCCGCGCGGTCCTGGGGAGTGGGAGACCGACGAGACTGAAGAGTACGACTATTATAAAGTATTCATTACAGGCGAAGGCAACGATAAGATAAAGACGCTGTTATTCATTAAAAAGACCTTCTCCTGTGATTATTCACAAGCGAAAGTCTATTTGAGCGCCTTGCCATTACAGGTTTTTAAAGGAATTGAATCGTGCGCTATGAATATAGAGGCTGATCTGAAAAGTATCGGTGCGGATTATGAGCTGCGCCAAATTGGTTTTGGGGAGTTTATTTCCGCCGATTAGAGTTCCCCGATAGAGTCCGATACTCATCCTCCAGAATGCTCATCAGGATGGAATCATGATATTGATGATTGTAGAACAAGGCTTCTCGCTGAACCCCTTCTTGCTTGAAGCCTACTTTCTCATATACTCTCATTGCGCGATGATTATACGAGAATACATTCAGCTCAATCCGGTGAAGATTAAGAACCCCGAAGCCGTAATCAAGCATCAGTCGAAGCGCCTCCGTACCGTATCCTTTGTTTTGACTGCTATTAGTGAGCGCAATCCGAATGTTCGCATTACGATTCATTGTATCTATATCCTGAATCGCAATGTCTCCGATAGGGGTATCGTCACTGCGGGTAGCAATGATCAGCAGCACAGAAGATCGGTCCTGTGACTTGGCTTCAATGTAGCTGGCAATTTGCTCCCGGGTATGGTGCATTTGTGTTCCGGTGAGTCTTCTAGTCTTGGGATCGTACAACGTGCTAAAATACCAGTCCGTATCGGCTGCTTCAATCGGACGTAGGTATACCTCTTTTCCTTCGAGAAATCGTACATTTTCCATACTATTCGTATCTCCTTCATCTTAGTTGTATCCTAATCTATCACTGATCTGTATACTTGAAAATATACAGATTTGATTATTTTCAGGTGACAGATGAGAGGGGAAACATGCAAAACATCTATGCTTCAATCTATGAATCTATCAAGAAAGATATTGTCGAGGGAAAATTAGGCGCGAACGATCGTCTGCCCTCGATTCGGGAACAAGCACGGCAATTATCGGTCAGTACGACTCCGGTAGAAGCGGCATATCAGCAGCTAGCCGCGGAGGGATTTATAGAGAGTCGGCCTCGAAAAGGGTTCTTTGTTGCTGCCCTTCCAGTTTCATACGGGCAGTTTACGCTGGCTGATCATCAGAGCAAGCCTGTCCATTTTGAGATGAAACGTGTAGTAGAGGATGCTTATCTCTATGATTTCCACCTGTGCAAAAATGACTTTACAGGCTTCCCGATCAGTCATTGGAAGCGTCTGTTGACGGACACTCTGCGGGATGAATACAACGAGCTCCTATTCTATGGTGATTATCAAGGGGAGGCCGGATTGCGGGAGGAACTGGCGGCCTATCTTTATCGCATTCGCGGTGTAGTCTGTCGCAAGGAGCAGATTGTGATCGGCGCCGAGCAGCATCTGCTTCTTCATTATCTCGCAATCCTGCTTAAGGATGTCTCCCCAGTGATGGCTGTGGAGGATCCTTGTTATCCGCTGCTTCCCTATACCTTTCAAGCCGAGGGCTATGAGATCTCCTATGTTACGGAAGCGGATCAGGGCATCGACATGTCTCGCTTGTTGCAGACGTCAGCCCGTATTGTTGCCGTCTCTCCTTCACATCAGTACCCTGGTGGAAGAGTGATGCCGATTAACGAAAGAATGGAACTTCTGAGGTGGGCTAAGGCACATGGAGGATACATTATTGAGGACGACTACGGGGGAGAGCTCCGTTATTTAGGCCAGCCTGTGCCTGCACTGCAAGGTCTTGCTCCAGGAGCCAATGTGGTTTATATCGGAGGCTTCTCGCAAATTCTCGCACCTGATATTTGCATACATTATATGGTGCTTCCGGATTCGTTGCTGGATGCTTATCATCATTTGCGCAGGAGATTATGGTTCGAACAATCCTCTTCCCGAATATATCAACGCACACTTGAGAAATTTATGGAGCAGGGATATTTCGAGAAGCACATTCGTAGAATGAGAAATCTCTATCGCAAAAAAAGCCATCAGTTAGCCGAAGCACTGCAGACACACTTCCAGGGATACGGTGAGGTCATTAGTCCCCATGCTGGATTTCACCTGATTCTATCGCTTCAGACTTCATCCCCTGAGCAGGAAATGGTTGAATTAGCGCGTTCTCATGGTATCGTGGTTGCTTCGGCGACAGCATTTTATGGGGATAAATCGTTCTATCATCCAAGTAGAAGATTTCTAATTGGCTTCGGTGGCGTTGTCTGGGAGCGGATTGATGAGGGAATAGCTCTGCTGCGGAAGCTATGGGAGCCATATTTCCTCGTGGAGGGTAAACCTTTTATTTGACGGTCATAATCCATTCCAGAGAAAGACAGGAACACGCCCCTCACAAGGATCGAAAATTTTTAAAGTAAAAACCGTATGTATTTAAACTTTTTGTGGATGAAATTGTAATTTATAATTGTAAATGTAAGCGATTTAATAATTTGGAGGTGGTTGGGACCCTGTGGCGAAGGTTCAAGCAAGCTAGGCGGATTGAATCAAAGATCATGATGGAGGAGGTAATGGTTATGTTGAAATCGAAATGGATTTCTTTGTTCGTTGCGATCATGATGTTGAGTGGGCTACTCTTGTCTGCCATTGCGGAAAAAGCCGATGCGAGCCTTGCTTCAGGCAGCAAGTTCTTGGGCAATGTGATCGCAAGCAGCGCTCCCTCGGATTTCACCACTTACTGGAATCAGGTCACGCCGGAGAACGCGACGAAATGGGGTTCCGTTGAATCCACGCGTAATACTATGAGTTGGTCTAATGCGGACTTAATCTATAATTATGCGCAGACCAACAAAATTCCTTTCAAGTTCCATACACTTGTCTGGGGCAGCCAGGAACCGGGCTGGATCAGCAGTCTATCCGCAGCCGATCAGAAGGCAGAAGTGACGGAATGGATTAAGCTCGCTGGACAGCGCTACCCGACAGCGGAATATGTTGACGTCGTTAACGAGCCGCTGCACGCCAAACCTAGTTATCGCAACGCCATTGGCGGAGATGGTACTACCGGTTGGGATTGGGTCATTTGGTCGTTCCAGCAAGCAAGAGCGGCATTCCCAAATTCGAAATTGTTGATTAACGATTACGGCATTATTAGTGATCCGAACGCGGCGTCGCAATATCTGACCATCATCAATCTTCTGAAGGACAGGGGATTGGTCGACGGCATCGGCATTCAATGCCATTATTTCAACATGGATAACGTATCGGTTAGCACTATGAACAATGTCCTCAACTCGCTATCGGCTACGGGCTTGCCGATCTACGTATCGGAATTGGACATGACTGGCGATGACGCCACGCAGTTGTCCCGTTATCAGACGAAGTTCCCGGTACTCTGGGAGAATCCGAACGTGAAGGGTATTACCTTGTGGGGATACATCCAGGGACAAACATGGGCGTCCGATACGCATTTAGTGACCTCGTCTGGCGCCGAGCGTCCGGCCATGCAATGGCTGAAGCAATATCTGGGCGGCGGAAGCACGCCAGTCGTACCAGCTGCGCCGACCGGGTTGACGGCAACAGCGGGCAACGCCCAAGTAGCCCTTAGCTGGGCGGCCTCAAGCGGTGCGACGAGCTACACGGTGAAGCAGGCAACGACCAGCGGAGGTCCGTATACGGACGTAGCAACCAACCTCACGACGACGAGTTATACGAAGACGGGGCTAACGAACGGAACGACGTACTACTACGTCGTCACGGCGACGAACGCCGCCGGAACGAGTGGCAACTCCACGCAAGTGAGTGCGATACCTAGCAGCGGCGGGGGGAATGGCGGAGGTAATCTAGTCGTCCAATACAAGGCACAGAATACGAATGACTCTTCCAACACGCTTGCTCCTAGCTTCGTGATTAAGAATAATGGCACTTCAGCTGTCAGTCTCAGTAATTTAAAAATCCGGTATTACTTCACGAAGGATAGCAGCTCAGCATTAAATGCTTTTATCGATTGGGCGGCGGTCGGCAACTCGAATGTCAGCGCCACCTTCGGAAGTACGACAGGTACCAATGCGGATACGTACATGGAGATTTCTTTCGGTTCCGGAGCGGGCTCGATCGCGTCAGGCGCAACATCGGGCGATATCCAGACACGGATCGCCAAAGCCGACTGGTCCAACTTCAACCAAGCCAATGATTACTCGTATGACCCTACGAAGACGTCCTTTACCGACTGGAATAAAGTAACCATCTATCAGTCTGGAACGCTTGTTTGGGGAATTGAACCATAACATTAAATAAGACCGGTATGGGGAGTACCCATACTGGTCTTTTATGACACAGCCGAGAACACCCGCGACTTTAGTCGTGAGATGAATCGGCTTCGGTCTGGGGCGTGGGCTTTAGCCTACGTACATGACCGACAGATGTAAGGAATGTATTTCATCATCTCGGCGAACATCTTTCCTGCACCTTCGCCAAGGATTTCCGCTGCTCCAAGTCCGCCCAAGCCTTCTTGCATTTTCTGAAGTAGTTCTTGTACAAGTGGTGCTTTTTGTGGATCACTCAGGATATCGCCCAACATTGTATTGCTATCGATTATCGTCTTTATGGCAACAGTGGACTCGACATGGATCGTATCACTCAAGACGATATCCTCAGAGGAGCGTCCAACTAAAATTTCAAACTCACCTGACTCCACATGGTAGTCACTGAGCTCTACGTTGTAGTAGGCGAAGGCTCTTCCTTGTCGTAGGTGGCATTTGCTTTTTTGTTGTCGACACTCATGAGAATGATCCGTAGAACCGTTCAACGGCGCGATCTCAATCCCCATTTTTTATATTCAACTAATCTAAGAAATGAAGGATGTGAATATAGTCGAGGCCATTACGATCAATCTCATTTTACGAAGTCTTTTAAGAAATTTACGGGCATGACCCCGAAGTAGTATCGGTCAACATTGAGGAGTTAATTGAACTCGACTACATATATAACGCAGGGGCAATCGCATTAATGCGCGCCTGCCCCTTTTTGAGTTTTCCTGGAATTTTGGATAATCAATGTACAATAATGTTAGCACGTTATCCTTGGAGCTATAGGGAATTACTGTCTTCCGGACCCCAATATGCGCGCATGCTGGTAATTTTGCCGGATTCATCAAACGTCATGACATCGATGACATTGATACTGCCCACGGCGCTTTCTACCACGAATGCCATCGCTGCCGAATTGCTATGGGATCCGCGGATTGGGGCAACCAATTTAAGTTTGCTTCCATAGGGTATAACCTGCTGATAGAATGCGTCAATGGCCTCCTTGCCTTGTAAAGGTTCGGAACCGACGGGGTCCTCGACCGTTGCATTGTCGGCATATAGCGCAATGACTGCATCTGCATCTTGGGCATTGAATGCGTCGAGATATTGTTGCATGATGGCTTTCATTTCGGATTGTGTTGGCATGTTATTCGTTCCCTTCTCAATTAATAATTTGGGTAAAACAGACGGTTTCCCTTGATTGATGATTAGCACCCTTACCTATTTTGCTGAATAACCTCCATCAATCGGGAGTTCAATGCCTGTGACAAATTTAGATTCATCTGACGCAAGATACAGGACACCATCAGCGATGTCTTCCGGTTTCCCGAGGTATGGAAGAGGCGTAGCGGCCTTAAACCATTCCAGCATCGGCTCAATCGCAAAGAAAGCCTCTGTCATCGGCGTTTCAATATAGCCCGGATGAACGGAATTCACTCGGATATTGTTTTTCGCATAATCAACAGCTGCCCCCTTTGTAAGAAGTCGAATCGCTCCTTTTGAAGCTGTATAGGCACTGGCTCCACTACCACCCGTTAATCCAGCAATAGATGAAATGTTAATAATGGAACCACCCCCGTTTTCCAGCATGACTGGAATCACATGTTTCATGCCAAGAAAAGTGCCTGTTAAGTTGATGTCGATCACTTTGTTCCATTTTTCAAGTGAAGTTTCAATAAACGATGTATCACTAGTAACACCCGCATTATTCACGAGAATATCCACTTTACCGAAAGCTTTAACCGTATCTCCTACCACTTGAATCCAGTTATCTTCAGATGCTACATTATGATAAAATCCAATGGCTTCCCCGCCATTTTCCTTGATTATAGCTACGACTTGATTTACCTTGTCTTCCTGCACATCTGTAACGACTACTTTTGCTCCTTCTTTTGCGAAAAGAATCGCCTCCGCTTTTCCTTGCCCTCCGGCAGAACCCGTAATAATTGCAACTTTATTTGCTAGACGTCCCAAGCCTATCACTCCCTTACTTGATATCTTTCAAGTCATCTACCAATTCCATCAATTTGGCTTCAGATAACTCGGCCTGTGGAAAACCGGACAATTGCTTGAGCGTAAAGCCAAGTGCCATAGAGAGCATAGTGTTTGTGGTAATACCCGGGAGATGCTTTTCCAACACAACCTTTGCAGAATCGTTCTGAAGTAGATCACCCAATTTAGAGTTTTCGTTAAATGTCATTCTTAAAACCTCCATTTATCTGTACTGGCCTTAGTATTTCATGAAATCGCTTTCCTTTATGTCATGATACTGAGAAAAATCGTATGTGAGTGGGGAGGCCTTAAATATATTGCTAATAAAATTGCCCCCTGTCTTCGAGAACAGGGGGCAATGAACATCCCAATCAGCAAGACCATTACAAGATGGGAGACTGATCAGCTGCACAGCAGGCTTTATATTTTTTGTTACTTCTACAAGGACAAGGGTCGTTACGTCCAGGAGTTTTCCCTTTAAGGTAGTGCTTCAGGTTGTGGGAGTACATTTCGTTACGTAATCTTTGTCCCAATTCAAGCATTCTATCATGGGCATAATCGTATATCTGCATATAACTTTGACAGAAGAAATCCGGAGAAGACTGAGTTCCTTCGGGGTTCCACTGACGGTTCCGCGGGCAGCCCCCATAACATAATTTCTTCCAGTCACAACTACGGCATTTTTCTGGAAGTGTTGGCTTCATTTGACGGAAACGTTCAAAGTTTGGATGGGCAAGCATATTTGTTATAGAATCCGTGCCAGCATTACCGACTTTCCATTTCTCATTGATGAAGAAGTCACAAGGAAATGCATCCCCATTTTGCTCAAGCACTAGGGTGGTCGGGCACTCTACTCGATGGATACAGAGCTCTGCTTCCCGATTCACGTATACACTGAGCATATTATCGAAGAAGCGAATCGACGTCTCTGGATTTCCGTTATTATACCATTCGTCGAACACTTCACAGAGAAAGTCACCGTATTCTTGAGGAGCAATTTCAAATACGCCAGGTTTATCTACTTGTTGGGATCTGAAATCCATGCAAGGGATGAATTGAACATAGTTGAAACCGTTCTCACGATAGAATTGCAAGAGCTCTTTAGCTTTGCCTACATTGCCTTTGTGAATTACGGTTAATATATTGAAATCAACCTGATGACGACGAAGATGCTCGATCCCAGCCATCACACGGTCGAAGCTTCCATTACCAGCGGAATTTACTCGGCGGGAGTCATGAATCTCCTTGGGACCATCCAGACTAACACCGATCAGGAATCGATATTGTTTGAAGAAGGAGGCCCATCTGTCATTGATTAATGTAGCATTGGTTTGCAGCGAATTACTGATGATCGTATTAGGAAGGGCGTGCTGAGCCTGAAGCTGTACCACCTCTTCAAAGAACTCATGTCCTGCTAGCAGAGGCTCGCCTCCTTGCCAAGCAAATACAGCTGCGCCGTTACTATGTACCATGTAATCCTTAATAAACTTCTCCAGAATGGCAGAATCGATTCTATTGATTTTTGGGCCGGGTTTACCTCCGCAAGTGCTGTAATAGCAATAATCACAGGCCAAGTTACAGTCTTCCGACACGGTCTTCCACATGACGCCAATATTCGATTGGCCGTTGCCGGTGCATGCTCCTGACAAAGGGATCCCTCCTAGTTGTTTTGAACTCTAAGATAGCACCCTCTTTTGATAATGTCAAAATAATATAAAGTATGCCTAAAATGACATATTAATGTTATAAAGTTATGATTTACCTGTGATCTTAATACCAATTTGAATCTATCAAATCTCCCAGTCATGCAAGATCAAGATAGCAGCTCCAGTTGCCACAGCTTCATTGGTAAGTATGCCTTGTGTAAAGATCGGACTGTATTTGGGATAACGATAGGTATTCTTCTTGGCAACCTCTATAGCGGTATCAAAGACTAGAGGATGTGCGCTAATAAGCGGGCCTCCCAAAATTACATATTCCGGGTGAATCGTATTGATCAAGTTGGCGATGCCTATCCCTAGATAGGCCGCTGTCTCAGTAAATTGTTCTTGTACGAGAGGATCTCCTTGAGCAAGTGCTTTGATCAGTGTTGCAAAAGTAATAAGATCGGGCGGAATGTCAGATATTACACTACTGCGCCCAATTTTTAATTGTGTGCGTACACGTTCCACGAGTGAAGCAACAGACACAAAGGCTTCAAGAGCCCCATAGTTGCCTGTATCCCCCAGTCTTGGGCCATTCGTCTGGATGATCATCTGGCCAATAGCCCCTTCTGTGTCTACAACTCCGCGTAATACTTGTCCACTTGACATGACCGCAGAGCGGATATTGGCACCGACATGAATATAGAGGGCATGTTGAATATTCTTAGTTCTGAGCGCCCAGTGTTCTCCAATAAGTGCAGTATTGGCTCCATTGTCAAGCCTGGCCGGAATATGCAACTGCTCTGTTATCATCTGACATATCGGTACGTTCTGCCAGGAAGGAGCGGGGAATAGTTCAGGATCAACAATAATCCCTTGCTTATGATCCAGAGGACCGACGGCTCCGATGCCTATCCCGAGGACTTCCTTAGAAGTAATATGGTGGTTCTCCATCAATTCATGGACTGTCTTAGTGATATGCTTGACCAGAAGCTCGGGGGTCATGCTAGCATCCATCTTCCAATGAATGATAGAGAGAGGGTTGAGATGCATATCATAGAGCCCTAACGTGGAGTAGATCCTGGAGATTTCTATGCCTATCAGGTAACGGTATTTCGGGTTGGTCTGGAACAAAATAGGCTTCCTGCCACCTGTAGAATTACCAAGACCAGAGATCATGATCAAGCCTTGTGAAGTCATCTCATCCAGCAGACGGGTCATGCTGCTGCTGGTTATAGAGAAATCATTCAATAATTCAGCTTTGGTTATCGCACCGTGATAGGCGATCCGATCATACACTTGTTTTTTTATTGAAGGATTGGAATGAGCGATCATAGTTATCTTTCTCCATTTCCAAGTTAATTAGTCGGGATATCAAATAGTATAACGTTATCTTCCTATAATTTCTAGTTGAGCCATAGATATGGAATCATAATTCCAAAAAGAAATTTACTTGAAACTATACATAGAAAATCCAAATGAAATCGCCATATTTTTAGTTATTATTATACCGTTTTCGGAAACTTAAATCCAAAATGAAATAAATGTGTTATAATACAGGATGTTATCTTCGTGATAGAAACAACATGACTGAGAAGGTGAACCGAATGAAGAATTCGAATTCGATATATGACCGGGCGAGAATGCTTTTGAAGATTTTCGCTGTCTTTTTCAAAATAGGCCCCTCTACCTTTGGCGGCGGATATGCTATGATCGCAACGATTGAACAGGAGATTGTCCATAAGAAGAAATGGATGAGTCAGGAGGAAATGGGGGAGATGGTGTCCATCTCGGGGTCAGCTCCTGGTGGCGTTGCTGTTAACTCCGCTGCATTTATAGGGTATCGCCTTGGCGGTGTAGCGGGTGCGGTTACTGCCGTGACTGCGATTACACTGCCTACCCTTTTTATCGTATTGATATTAAGTCTGCTCGGGGCTGTATTCAAAGACAATATTAAAGTAGCAGCGGCTCTAAAAGGAATTCATGCTGCAGTGGTCTCCCTGATTATTGTTGCTGCTTATAAAATGTGGAGATCATCTGTCATCGATTCGGCCACATTGCTTATTGCTGCAATGGCAGTTATATTACTGCTGTTTACCGGAATTCATCCGTTCTATTTAATACTAGGAGGACCCATACTCGGGATTGTGGTAGTGCTCTTGAAGCGGAACTGCGGAATGACCGTCAAGACGGAGAGAGCGCGACCTGAAGAGACAAAGGAGCCTCATTTCCCTGAATACTACATCTGAGGGTGATCATGATATGCTTTGGAAGCTGTTTTTAGTATTTGTTAAGGTAGGCCTTATTTCTTTTGGAGGCGGTTATGCCGTTATGACATTGATCCAACGGGAAGTGTCCAGCATGGGTTGGATGGACGACCAGCAATTCCAGGAGATTGTGGCTATTGCCGGAATGGCTCCCGGTTCCATTGCTACGAATGCCGCTACCTTGATTGGTTATTTCGAGTATGGAATTCTAGGCGGCATTGTCTCTACGATAGGCATGATACTTCCGTCATTATTAATAGTTATCCTGATCACAGCACTTTTCATGCGGATGCAGAGTAATAATTGGGTGAAATCTTCGTTCTACGGGCTACGTCCGGTGATTACCGGCATGATTATTTATGCGGCTATCCACTTTGCATTTAGCGGAAGAAGCGATGCTTTATTGAGTTGGTCTATGGCAGGGAGTTTATTGATCAGTGTAGGGTGTCTTATTGGAGTAACCAGGTATAAAGTGCATCCCTTTGCTGTTATTTTGCTGGCAGCTGTGGCTGGAATCGTTATTTTCTAACGTAGGAGTTAAGCGACATAATGCTTAACTCCTTTTTCTATATGGACCGATCCGGTCATAGATGGACCATTTTTCACAGAATCATTCTATATGAGAATCCACCTGCATGAGATATTTAGAACTGTACTAGCTTCACGCACATATAGGGTAAATATGACATTGCATGGAGGAATGAACAGATGAAGAGTGAGAATCCAATCGTAGTGGTTACCGGAGCAGGCAGTGGAATCGGACGCGCAAGTTGTATTAAGCTGGCACAAAACGGAGCGAAAATCGTCGCGGTCGATTTCAATCGAACGACGGGTGAAGAGACGCTAGCCCTTATTCGTGAACATGGTGGGGAAGGCATCTTTGTGCAGGCCGATGTATCGAAGAACGAAGATGTTGAACGGTATGTTCAACTGGCCGTCGAAGAGTATGGACGAATTGATGCATTTTTCAATAACGCTGGTGTTATACAAAAGTTCTCTATGCTAACGGATATCGACGTGACCGAATACGACCGCATCATGGATGTAAACGTTAAGGGTGTATTTCTTGGTCTAAAGCATGTTCTTAAGGTCATGGAGAAGCAAGGGTACGGTTCGATCATCAATACATCATCAACAGCTGGCGTTCGCGCTGAACACAGCCTCGCAGCATACGCTGCGAGCAAGCATGCCGTGATCGGGTTGACGAAAGCTGCATCTCTGGAATACGTAAGAAAAGGGATTCGTGTTAATGCGATTTGTCCAGGGGGCGTCGATACGACATTGGCGCAATCTGTTCCCATGATGCTTCAGGAATCTGGCTACATGCCAGAGGAGTTCCCGAACATGAGAATAGGGAGGTTTGCTGATCCGTCAGAAGTAGCAGAGATGGTCGTCTTCCTAACTTCCAACAAGTCTAGCTATATGACGGGTTCAATTATTGTCGTGGATGGTGGTTTGACGCTGTAAACGCGGTTCATGAGGCATCGATTGGAGGTCCCGAAAGATGCCTCACTTCCGTTCCGTCAACCTTCTGTAGTCAACGTAGATCGGTACTTCTTAGGTGTAATGCCCGTAAACTTCTTGAACACTTTAATAAAATGAGATTGATCACTAAAATTCAACCTTAATCCAATGGACGATACCGTATCATTGGTCATACGGAGCAGCTCCATTGCTTCTTCCACCCGCTGTTTTTGTACATAGTTCATTAGCGTCATACCTGTTTGCTTCTTGAATAAATTCATCAAATAGCTGTCATTCAGTCCTGTCAACTCTGTGAGTTTATCAATTGTAATTTCTTGATATAAATGACTGTAAATATACTCACAGCAATCCCTGACAGGTTTGGACATTTTCTCATTCCGGCTCTGTTTGACCCGTTCCGTAAAGTCCCATACCACGCTGGCCATCGCGGCCTCAACCGCCTTGACTTCGTTCAGATCCTCAATTTGCTGAATATGTAGATCACTGAGCGTAAAAGCTAGATCCTCATATAATCCTCCTTCTATAGCGGCCCCCGTCGCGAGCGTAATGCAGCAAATGGCTAAATTTTTTGCATTCCGGAGTTGACTTCGCTTGGATAAGACCCCAATGCTCTCGGTGGGAACGGCAACCCACTGTTTCATTAATTCGGTTGTATTGCCTGTACGAATTAATTCTTTCAACTTATCCCAGATTTTAAAGCTATGATTAGACACCGACAGTTCCCTATTGGTTGAAACTTCGATAGCTATATTCTCCTTGAACATGGATGGCAGCACAGACTGATAACTATATTGCAGCACATCCGTAATCTCCAGAGTCTCTTGATTAATCATCCAATGTGCAAGTGCGATAATCTGATGCAGACGAAGATGGCTCACGACGGGCAGGCTATCCCAATATGCCTTCCAGTGGGGTAGATCACGATAGGACAAGTGGTTATCATTCATGAGTCCAAGGATATGCTCCTCCGTTGTTGCCTGACGGACTGAAGGGCCAATGACCACGAATCCACTCCACTCTCCATGACGTTTAACAGGTACTATAATAAAATCCTCCCAGGAATTTGCCGTGAGAATCACTGGGTATTCCATCTCTTTCTCGATAAATGGGCGGACAAGCTTTTCGAATTCCATGAAAAAAGGATTATGCTGATCCCTACTTCCCCAAATTGTCTCGACAGTATGTCCTTCCTTTGTATAAAAGACCGGTAGTTGTGTGTTTTCAGATAGTAGCTTACACGAGTAGGATAGATCAGGGTAATCGTGATTATTGACCACAGTGGAACCCCCTTTTACATACGATTTTTCTCAGTATTATAACATAAAGGAAAACGATCCTATGTAATAATAATGCTATCCAGATTTCATACATTCCAAGGAGGTTAACCGATCAAGGCGAGGGATTATCCGTTTGGAGGCTATAGGGGGTAATGAAATAAAGTGAAAGAGAATGCTTCTTTAGAGTACTCAAAAAGTAAATGGACGATAGTACGTATTTTTCGCACGTTTTTTTTAGTTTTATGCTGGATCATCGTTGTACCGATTACATTGCTGGTTCTAGGTGCACATGCTAATTTTATTCCGTATTTAGGGACAATCGGAACCACAATCGCATCTGTAATTTCTTGGGTTTTAGTACTATCATTGCTTATTGGGCTGCTTGTAGGTTGGTTCTGGATTCAGAATAGAAATCGTGCCTCATTGATTTTGTCGATTATGGCATTACTCTCATGTGTTGGTTGTTTGATTATTAGCGGTCGCATGATCGCAACAGCCAATGATAACGGTGCCCATATTAATTTATTCCAAACACTCAAACCTGCGGTAAGTACAGATATATCTGAAGAGACCGTTGTATATAGTAGTTACGACAATGAACCTCTTAAACTTGAAATCTATCGACCATTAACGGGTAATTCAAATGAGCAACATCCAGTGCTAATGTACGTGCATGGTGGAGGATGGATTATGGGAAGCAGATTAGACCATCAATCGGATATGCGTTGGTTTGCTGAACAAGGTTGGCTCGTCATAAGTGTTGATTATACATTATCAACGAAAGAACGAAATCTTTGGGATATAACAGAGGGACAAATCGCCTGTGCAATGACATGGGCTGGGCAGAATGCGAAGAACTATGGTGGTGACATTTCACGTTTTGCGATGATCGGTGATTCAGCAGGAGGTAACCTTGTTCTTAATACATCCTACCAAGCGAATCAAGGAACTTTGAAGTCAGCGAGTGGGGGAGAAGTTCCAAAAGTTGTAGCTGTTAGCACGATATACCCAGTGGTCGATCCATCATCCTTCTACAATAATCCGAATGAGTTGTTTGGTAGTGCTGGTCGTAATATGATTGAATCTTATATTGGCGGAGCACCAAATCAATATCCAGAACGTTATAAAGCAATCCAATCTGATACACATATAACCCCATATGCACCACCAACATTTATCTTAGTTGGAGAACGAGATCATCTCGTGCCACCAAAAGCTACCTATGACTTTACGGAGAAGGTTCGAAAAGCAGGGGTTGATATTAAACAGGTTATAATGCCATACAGCGATCATGGTTTTGACCTCATTCATGGCAGTATTGGTAGTCAAACATTTCTTCAATTAAGCCAACAATGGTTCAAACAGCATGGTCTCTAAATGAGGTCAACCAGAAAACTTCTGGTTGGCCTTTTTTTTGACCACTCAGACGGTCTGTAAATTATTTATTTGTGATCCCCATTTATATACGATTTTTCTCAGTATCATAACATAAGGGAAAGCGGTTTCATGAAATAATTAGGCCAGTAATGATTCTTGAATCCTAGGAGGTTATATCTACATGAAACGCGATATCCAAGCTCTAATCTCTGAGATGACATTGGAAGAAAAGGCGGGCATGTGCTCGGGCCTTGATTTTTGGCATTTAAAAGGCGTCGAACGCCTTGGCATTCCTAGCATTATGGTGACGGACGGCCCACATGGGCTACGCAAACAGACGGGAGACTCGGATCACTTAGGCATAGCAGACAGTGTACCCGCGACTTGCTTCCCTTCGGCAGCCGGAATGGCTAGCTCGTGGAATCGCGATTTGATTGGCAAGGTCGGCGTAGCGCTGGGTGAAGAGTGCCAAGCGGAGGACATTGCTGTCCTGCTCGGACCAGGCGCGAACATCAAGCGCTCACCATTATGCGGACGCAACTTCGAATACTTCTCGGAGGACCCTTACCTTTCCTCAGAAATGGCGACCAGCCATATTAAAGGTGTCCAAAGCCAGGGTGTCGGTACATCGCTTAAACACTTTGCGGTAAACAATCAGGAGCATAGACGGTTAGATATTGACGCTATTGTGGATGAGCGGACGCTGCGGGAAATTTATTTGGCGAGCTTCGAAGGGCCGGTAAAAAATGCTCAGCCTTGGACGGTCATGAGCGCTTACAACAAAGTAAACGGAACGTATGCCTCAGAAAACAAGTTTTTGCTTACCGATATTCTGAAGGAAGAATGGGGTCATGAGGGGTTCACTGTTACCGATTGGGGGGCGAGCAATGTTCGGGTGGACGGTCTTTCCGCCGGGCAAGAGCTCGAGATGCCTGCAAACGGCGGTATGGGTGACCGGAAAATTGTAGAGGCTGTCCGCAATGGACAATTGTCCGAGGAGATGCTCAATCGTGCCGTAGAACGGATTTTGCGGATCATTTTCATGAGTATGGATCATAAGAAGCCAAACGCCACATATGACATGGATGAACATCACCTGCTGGCGCGTTCGGTTGCCTGTGAAACGATGGTGCTGCTGAAAAACGAAGAGAACCTGCTACCGCTCTCAAAAGGTAAGAAAATAGCGGTCATCGGTGAGTTTGCGCAAAAGCCGAGGTACCAAGGCGGCGGCAGCTCTCATATCAACCCGACCAAAATCGAAGTTCCGTTTGAAGAAATCAGAAAGCTGGCTGGCGATACTGCCTCGGTTGTGTACGTTCAAGGATACCATATCGATAAAGACGATCTGGACGCCGCTTTAGTCGGGGAAGCGAAACAAGCTGCCTGTGATGCAGATGTTGCAATCATTTTTGCGGGTCTTCCTGATCGTTATGAATCCGAAGGCTACGACCGTAAGCATCTGCGTATGCCTGAGAACCAGAGCCAGTTTATTAAAGAAATAGCGGATGTACAAAGCAATGTGGTTGTCGTACTTATGAATGGCTCACCAATCGAAATGCCTTGGGTGGGTCAAGTAAAATCGATACTTGAAGCTTACTTGGGTGGTCAAGCGACGGGAGGCGCGATTGCGGACCTGCTGTTCGGCGTAGTGAATCCAAGCGGAAAGCTTGCTGAGACGTTCCCGATGAAGCTGAGCGACAATCCATCTTTCCTGTTCTTCCCAGGTGAAGGCAATCGAGTCGAATACCGCGAGGGCATCTTTGTCGGCTACCGCTATTATGATACCAAAGAAGTCAAGCCGCTGTTCCCATTCGGACACGGTCTGAGCTACACCACATTTGAATATTCCAATATCGTCATCGATCGCAAAGCAATCAAAGATACGGAATCCGTGAACGTACAGGTAACGGTGCGAAATACGGGATCTCGCTCGGGTAAAGAAATCGTTCAGCTATATGTCCGCGATGAGGAAAGTACGGTGATGCGCCCTGCCAAAGAATTGAAGGGCTTTAACAAAGTCGATCTTCAGCCGGGCGAAGAGAAGACCATTACATTTACGTTGGATAAGCGTTCGTTCGCCTATTATAATGTTGCGCTACAAGATTGGCATGTGGAGTCCGGCGAATTTGAAATTTTGATCGGACGTTCGTCTGAAGATATCGTCTTGCGGGATACAATGCATGTCGAGTCTACAGTAACGGTGAAAATCAAAGTAGACAGAAATACGGTGGTTACCGATCTATTGAATGATCCGCAAAGAGCACCGATTGTACAAGGATTGATTCAACAGTTCCAAGAGGGCATGAGCGCTACATTAGGCGATCTTCAATCTATGGAAGGTATGAGTGAAATGTTCTCCGAGATGCTGAAGTATATGCCGCTACGTTCTATGGTTACCTTTAGTCAAGGAGCCTTTACAGATGAGATGCTGGATGGACTCGTATATCAATTGAACCAACTCTAATAGAAAGAGGCGGGGTCATGGAAATTGAGAAAATTAGATTTAGAGAGAAACTTGGTTATGGTTTTGGCGAAATGGCGGGCACCCTTCATTTGGCAGCGATCTCAACGTTCTTAACTTTCTTCTACACCGATGTCGTCGGGATTTCTGCTGCTGCAGTAGGTACACTGCTGCTAGTTGCGCGCGTATTCGACGGTTTCGTCGATATCGGAGTCGGCACCCTCATTGACAGAACAAAAAGCAAGCACGGAAAGGCTCGTCCCTGGCTACTGTGGCTTGCCATACCGTTTGGCATTGCAAGCATACTACTGTTTTCGGCTCCAGATCTGGGGCCAACAGGAGCGCTTGCTTACGCTTATGCAACCTACTTAATCGTCAATATCTTATATTCAGGTATTAACATCCCATATGGGGTTATGAACTCTCTGATAACGCAAGACACGTATCAACGATCACTGCTCAACATATTTCGGATGCTGATAGGCATTACCGGAACATTAATCATATCAACGATGACGCTGCCACTCGTCGAGGCATTCGGCGGTGGCAAAGGGGGGTGGCTACGGACATTCACTATCTTTGGTTCTGTTTCTATGATTCTTATCTTCATAACGTTCCGTTCGACGAAAGAGCGGGTGAAGCCGTCTGTGGTAAATAAGGACATCCCGTTAAAACGAAGCATTAAAGCACTGTTTCGTAATAAATATTGGTTTATGATGCTGCTGGTGATGACTTGCTATGGCATATATGGCGCATCTGGAGCTGCAGTCAATGTATTCTACGCCCAGTACATTTTGCATAATAAAGATTTGGTTGGCCTTTTCGGGGTCTTGTCCCTCATTCCAATTGTTCTTGGTTTACTCGTGATTTCACCGGTGATTAAGAAATTCGGAAAGCGCAATACAATGATCATCGGATTAATCATTTCGATCATTGGCAGCTCCATCATGATCATAGATCCAGTGAATCTACCGATTGTTATCACCTCTCTTGTCATCAGATCAATCGGTATGGTTCCTGTGGCAGCCTCAGGGTACGCGATGCTGGCCGACACGATCGACTATGGCGAGTGGAAAACGGGTATTCGTACAGAAGGCCTTGTATACAGTGCTGGCAGCTTCGGAGGGAAGGTAGGCAACGGAATAGGCGCAGCTCTTGTCGGATGGCTGCTCGCTATAGGCGGATATGTTGGGGGTCAAGCGACCATTAGCGCATCTGCAAGCGCCTCCATACAATTTATGTTTATTTATTTACCTATTATTTTTAACGTAATTCTTCTGATCGTGCTCATTCCATATAAGCTGGACAAAGAGTACCCACAAATCATAGAGGATTTAAAAACCGTAAGATGTGCTTGATCGCCCTAAGGAGGAAGTTGAATGAAAGCCATCAAAATTGAAATGCCGACCGACGGTTTCCAGGTTGTATTTGCAAAACAGGTGAGCTCCACCGCTGCTTCTACTCAGTCAGAAATTCGTATCATATGGGACGAAAAAAATATTATTTCGGATGCGAAAAGTATTTTGGGGATTATGGCCATGGAAGCAAAACAAGGAACGTTGCTTACACTTACCTTTGACGGTCCGGACGAGGACCAAGCCATGGAGTTGTTATCGTCATTGTTCGAAAGGTAAGTACCGACAAGACTAATCATTAATAACACCACTATGTTTGATTAGAGAGGAGACTTCAGAATGAATACAAAAAACTTGGGAAACCATTTTTTCACAGATGCATTCACTCAAAATCCCTATCCCGCTTATTCTCAATTAAGAGAGGGAGATCCTGTGTACCGGATGAAGTTCCCGGATGGCCAAAATGGATGGATGATCACGAGATATGAAGATGCGGTCGAAGTTCTGAAAGACCCTAGATTTATTAAGGACTTTACAAAACTATCAGGCGCTGATATTTATTCAGAAAGCGTTTTCGCTCGCAATATGCTGTTTGCAGACCCACCCGATCACAAAAGATTACGCGGACTCGTTCAAAAGGCGTTTACACCGCAAATGGTAGCGGGACTCAGAGGCCGCATACAAGAAATCGCCGATGAACTGCTTGATAGCTTATCCGGAAAAGACAGCATGAATCTAATCGATGATTATGCATTCCAGCTGCCAATTATCGTCATTTGCGAAATGCTTGGCGTTCCTTCTGAAGATCGAGATAAGTTCCGCGTATGGTCCAATTCGTTGATCGAGGGCTCAGACGGTGTAACTTCCGATGAACTGATTACGCATATGGGCGAATTCATCCAGTACCTTGGACAGTGGTTTGCCCAAGTGCGGGGAAATCTTGGGCAAGATTTAATTAGCCAACTTATCATTTCCGAAGACGAAGGTGATCGGTTAACAGAGAGTGAATTATATGGCATAGTAACGCTCCTCATTGTTGCCGGACACGAAACAACCGTTAATTTGATCGGCAATAGCATTATTGCTTTATTAGAGCACCCGGAACAGATGAAGCAGCTGCAAGAGAATCCGGATTTGATCCATACCGCAATTGAGGAAGTACTTCGTTATAATGGTCCGGTCGAATTCAGTACATCGAGATGGGCGGGAGAGGATTTGGAGTTCAAAGGCAAGTTAATGGCTAAGGGAGACTTAGTGATTGTAGCGCTGAATTCCGCCAACCACGATCCGAACCAGTTTGATGATCCTGAAATTTTTGATATTACCCGGCAAAAAAGCCAACACCTTGCCTTTGGAACAGGAATTCACCTTTGCCTGGGTGCCCCCCTCGCTCGGCTGGAAGGTGAAATTGCCATTATGAGTTTACTGAAGCGTTATCCTAAGATCAAACTAAAGGTCGATAAAAACGAGCTAGAGTGGCGACCTGGGATGATCGTCAGAGGCGTTAAAGAAATTCCGCTTTATTTATAGAAGATCAAACGACCAAAACAACAAGAAATCATAGGTACGGAGGTTACAATATGTTGGGGAAATGGCATGCATTTATCGATCAGCCTTTACATTTGAAATTGAAATTTATGATCAGAAATTTGGATGAGGGGATGAACGTCTCCTTCTCGATGGAGCCCTTTCCAATCTCTGTTAACTTTGATCAGGTGACTATAGATCATAATCATCTGCAAGCTTCTGGCAAAGCGCTGTTCTTATCGGAATCGGAAGCCACACTCGAGATGCATTTCTCCGGTGAAACCTGTCAAGGAACGCTTCATCTACCGCCTTTCGGATCGCTTCCGTTCGAAGGCAAGCAAGGGGCAGGGGGTTCACAAGGCGAAGGGATCATCGCAGAACTAACGAAGTACCGCCGCGTTGGCGTATTGGAAAGAACAGACGCTGAGATCGCTGAGGAAGTCGATAAGCTTCTCGCCAAGCTGTCCATCACTGAGAAGGTGGGTCAAATGAGCCAGTGTGCAGCATCGGACTTTTCGTTCGGAGGAGAGGTCGTATCAGATCCGCCCGAGAAATTGGTAGCCGAAGGGCGTGCTGGATCGATTCTCGGGGCGTTTGACATTCGGCGCGTATTCGAATTGCAGAAAATTGCGGTCGAACAATCGCCGCACGGTATACCGCTGCTATTTAATGCAGATGTCATTCACGGTCACCAGACGATTTTCCCAATTCCGCTGGCTTGGTCTTGCAGTTGGGACCTGGATGCGATTGAGGAAGCCTGTGCCAT
>NZ_BAAACX010000015.1:147023-147292 GCF_039521865.1 Paenibacillus motobuensis
GAAGGCGCAGGCGAGGATCCTTACCTAGGATCGCTAATTGCCGCCGCGCAGGTTCGAGGGTTTCAAGGGGATACATTATTCAGTGAAGAGACGATCATTGCCTGCTTGAAGCATTTCATCGCTTACGGCGCAGCTGAGGCAGGCCGTGACTATAATACTGTTGACATTTCTGAAGGTACATTACGCAACGTCTACCTACCACCGTTCAAGGCTGGGATTGATGCGGGGGCAGGGTCCGTCATGAATTCGTTCAATGTGTATCAAGGCGT